>NZ_JASGZS010000001.1:0-168251 GCF_047465525.1 Streptococcus infantis
AGAGGCTTGTGACGAGTCAAATGCAATAAGGCTTGAACAACGTGAAAGCCAGCGTCTTTAGGCGCTGGCTGGTAATTTGGGCTTATAGCCCTGGTGCAAACCACCCGTTAGACGGGTGGTTATGATTATTCTAGTCTACCATCTTTACGATAGGCGATATCTGGTTGCCAAGTCCATTCAGCTCCGTATTTTTTAAGTAAATCAAAGCTAGCTTGCGGTCCCATACTACCAGCCTTGTAGTCATGGAGTGGAGCACCGTTTTCAGCCCAAAGCTTTTCAATACGGTCAATCAATTTCCATGAGGCACTCACTTCATCCCAATGGCTAAAGTTAGTTGAATTATTGTTCAAAACATCATAGATCAGTTTTTCATATGGATCTGGCGAAGCACCTGTTGCAGTCGCATCTGTTCGATAGTCAAGAGAATTTGGCGCAAGGCTAAACTCTTCTCCGACCTTTTTTCCGTTAAGACTGAGAGAGAATCCTTCAGTTGGTTGGATGTAGATAGTAAGCACATTCGGTGCTAGTGGTTCTCCGAAAATGGAATCCATTTGCTTGAAGACAATATTCACGTGTGTTCCTTTTTCAGTGAGGCGTTTCCCTGTACGGAAGAAGAAAGGTACATCACGGAAGCGATCAGTATTTACAAAGAAGGCCCCTGAAGTAAAGGTTTCTGTCATAGATTCAGGGTTAACATTTGGTTCACTACGGTAAGAGATGTATTTCATGCCATCAACTTTACCAGAACGATATTGACCACGGATGAATTGTTCTTTAAGTTCCTCGTCTGTAGGGTGGTAAAGATTTTTAAAGACTTTGATTTTCTCTGCGCGAATGTCATCCTTGGTAAAGCTTGCTGGCTTGTCCATGGCAAGGAGTGACAGAAGCTGAAGTGTGTGGTTTTGAACCATATCTCGAAGGGCACCAGATTCATCATAGTAGCCACCACGTTCTTCAACACCTAGACGCTCTGCAAAGGTAATCTGTACGTTATCGATGTGCTCTCGATTCCAAACATTTTCAAAAATCATATTGGCAAAGCGAATAGCAAAAATACTTTGAATCATTTCTTTACCGAGATAGTGGTCGATACGATAGATTTGCTCTTCGTTAAAAGTAGCTAGGAGTTCTTCGTTTAGTTTGCTTGCAGTCTCATAGTCTGTTCCAAAAGGTTTCTCAACAATCAAACGTTCAAAGCCTTTACCGTCAACAATCTGCTCTGATTTGAGGTGTTTGGCGATGGTACCAAAGAACTGAGGTGCCATTGAGAGGAAGAAGAGTTTGTTGTGCTCAGTCTGATATTTTTCGTTTAATTCAGCCTGAAGCTTGCGTAGTTCGATGTAGTGCTCAGTATCATTAACATCGTGACTTTGATAGTAAAAATGACTCGCAAATGCTTGAGCTTCTTCCACACTGTCTGCCAAGTCTAAAATAGATTCGACAACGACAGATTCAAAATACTCCTTACTCCAAGGTCTACGAGCAGTTCCAATAACAGCAAAATGATCAGAAAGATTACCTGATTTATAAAGTCTAAAAAGTGAAGGGTAGAGCTTACGTTTGGCCAAATCCCCACTTGCACCGAAAATTGTAACAATAACTTTTGATGACATCTAGCTACCTAATTTCTATTTTGTTTCCTAGTTAGACTAGGCATGAGGAATCCCCATTTTTCATATCCTTTATTTTATCATAATTTTCTAAAAAATCCAAAAATCCAATACGTCTATATTAAGAGTCTGGGCAAAAACTTAATTTCATACTCTTCGAAAATCTCTTCAAACTACGTCAGCGTCGCCTTATCGTATATATGTTACTGACTTCGTCAGTTCTATTTACAACCTCAAAACAGTGTTTTGAGCTGACTTCATCAGTTCCATCTACAACCTCAAAACAGTGTTTTGAGCTGACTTCATCAGTTCTATCTACAACCTCAAAGCAGTGCTTTGAGCAACCTGCGGCTAGCTTCCTAGTTTGCTCTTTGATTTTCATTGAGTATAGTATATTGAATCTAGAACAGTACACTACAACTGCTAAAAATTTTTCTAGAAATTAGTTTGACTTTTCTAATCTCTCTGTTCATATCTTATTTCAATCCACTATATTAGGAGAAACCGAAGTAAATCTTTCCACAATAAAACGCATAATATCAAGTTTTTAATACCTGATACAATGCGTTTATTTTGATTATAAAGACTTTTTGTCCAACCTCTTCTAGGCGTTTAGAACCTTGTCTAAAAATTCTTTAAGACGCGGATGTTGTGGGTTGTCAAAGATTTGATCAGGTGTACCGTCCTCAAGGAATTCACCGTCTGCAGTAAAGATTACACGATTGGCAACCTTGCGGGCGAATCCCATTTCGTGGGTTACGATGATCATAGTCATACCTTGTTCAGCCAATTCCTTCATAACGTTAAGAACGTCGCCGACCATCTCAGGGTCAAGGGCAGAAGTTGGTTCGTCAAAGAGCATGATATCAGGGTTCATGGCTAGACCGCGAGCGATAGCCACACGCTGTTTTTGACCACCTGATAGGCTTTCAGGATTTGCATTAGCCTTATCAGCGAGTCCAACTTTTTCAAGAAGTTCCATTCCCAATTTTTCAGCTTCGGCCTTAGTCATCAACTTATGCTCTACTGGAGCAAAAGTGATATTTTCTAATACCGTCATGTGTGGGAATAGATTGAAGTGCTGGAACACCATTCCGACATTTTCACGAACGTGGTCCACGTTGGTTGCTTTATCCGTCAAATCATAACCATTAACTGTGATATGACCTTTTGTACCTTCCTCAAGGAGATTCAAGCTACGCAAGAAAGTTGATTTACCTGAACCAGAAGGTCCAATGATACAAACAACATCTCCTTCATAGAATTTTGCTGAAATTCCTTTAAGGACTTTGTTTTTACCATATTGCTTATGTAAATTATCGACATCGATTTTTAATTTAGCCATTATTGAATCCTCTTTTCTAAGCGTTTTGCAAGTCTAGTAAGAAGAGTGATAATCACAAGATAGAAGACTGCGAGAATTGCATACATTTTGAAACTTTGGTAGTTACGAGCAATGATAATCTTACCAGTCTGGAAGAGTTCGACCAAACCGATTGCAGATACGATAGTTGTATCTTTCAAAGCGATGACAAATTGGTTGACGAAGTTTGGAAGCATGAGTTTGGTTGCTTGTGGCAAGACAATCTTACGCATGGTTTTACTGTAAGAGATACCAAGGCTTCGACTAGCTTCCATTTGTCCGATAGGAACAGCCTTAATACCACCACGTACAATTTCAGCGATATAAGCGGCTGAGTTTAGGGAGAGGGCGATTGTACCAGCGACAAAGTCATTGATTGGACTCTGTTGGCCTGTAAGGGATTCGATAAAGTTAGGAACTCCCCAGAAGATAAAGGCGGCAAGAATCATCAATGGAATACCACGAATCACATCGACAAAGATTTCTGAAATAATACGAAGTGATTTATAAGGACTAACGCTAAACATACCAAAGATAATCCCGATAACAATCGCAATTGCAAATGAAATCAGAGCTAGAGAAAGGGTAATTCCAAGTCCACTTAGAAGTTGTTTGTAGTTGTTTTTCAACAAGCCCAAGATAGTAGTTTCGTCAACAGTTGATGATTCACTTGTTGAATCAGTTGCAAGGTATTTATCAAGAATCTTTTGGAATTCACCACTTGCTTTAAGATTTGCAAGACCATTGTTGAACATTTCAATCAATTCAGGATTGCTTCCCTTTTTAACTGCAAAAGCAGTTTCACCAATTGGAGTACCTTCGATTGGTGTTTTTAATTTTTGCCCTTGGCTAATAGAGTATTTAAGAACTGGTTCGTCATCCATCACGGCGTCAATTGAACCTGTGTTCAAGCTGTCATACATAGATGAACCGTCTGCAAAGGTTTTAATTTTATAACCATATTTGCTTTGATTTTCAGTTAGGAAGGTTTGAGAAGCAGTACCGTTTTTTACCCCAACGGTTTTACCATTCAAATCTTCATAAGAAGAAATGGTACTTGATTCCTTAACTCCAAGAATAGTATTAGCTGTATAGTAAGAATCAGAGAAATCAAAGGTTTCTTTACGAGCGTCTGTAACAGACATACCAGCAATCATACCATCGGCTTGACCAGATTGGACCGCGTTAATAGCAGCGTCAAAACCTGGGTTAGTGATTTCAATTTCAAAACCTTGGTCTTCGGCAATAGCCTTGATCAAGTCCATATCAATACCAGTGTACTGGTTGCTTGAGTTTTGGAAAACGAATGGTGCAAATGAAGAATCACTTGCGATAACGTATTTTGATTTGACTGGAGTAGCTTTTTGCCCTGCGCTTGTAGTAGAAGTGAGAGAAGTTATTTGTGAACTAGTTTTAGAAGAATTTGTCCATTTATTGATAATTTTGTCCAAGCTACCATCTTTTTTCATCTGAGCTAAAGCTTCGTTAAATTCTGTAACCAGGTATTCGTACTTGCTACCTTTTTTAACTCCAAAAGCAAAGCTTCCAACGGCTTCTCCGTTCATGTTGATACTGAGATCTTGCCCTTGGTTAATAGCGTACTCGATGACTGGTTTGTCATCCATGATGGCATTTACAGCCCCTGCACTGAGACTGTTATTCATCAAATCACCAGTATCAAAGGTTTTGATAGTGAATCCATATTTATCTTTGATGCTTTCTAGGAAACGTTGTGCGGCAGTACCGTTTTTAACACCAACAGTTTTACCACTGAGTTCTTCATACTTAGTGATTTTGTTAGACTTAGTCGTTGCGATGACAACTTTTGTATCATAGTATGTATCAGACATGGTAAAGACGTTTTCACGTTCTTTGGTTTTTGTCATACCAGCCATGATCGCATCTGCTTGCCCTGCTTGGACCGCATTGACAGCAGCATCAAAGCCTGGATAAGACATTTGGATATTCCATCCTTTTATCTCAGAGACTTTATTGATAATGTCGACATCAATTCCTTTATAAGTCTGGTCTGTATCTTTAAACTCAAAGGGTGCATAAGCTGTATCACTAACAATCTTGATAGTGTCCGCATTAGCATAGCCTAAAGAGAATAAGGGAAATAAAAATAATAAAAATGCAAGGATTTTTTTCTTCATGTTTAGTCTCCTTTTTAGAATATTTACCCATTATAGCAGAAAATAAAAAAGTTGGCAAATATTTAGTGTTTTGATGTAAGAAGATGTGACATGTAGTTTCTTGTAATACTGATTTTTTTGACGTAAAAATTAAAAGAAGCCGAACACATAATGATGAGTTCGGCTTGTTCTATATAATAGGAATGATTAGCTTGACTTGTGCACCATTATTGCTATTTTCTAAGTGCATAGTTCCATTATGAAGTTTCATGACACGTTTGACGAAAGATAAACCAAGTCCATAGTGACTTTCTTGAGAGGGGGTTCTTGCTTGGTCATCTTTATAGAAAAGATTTCCAGCATTTTGTAATATGTTTTTTGAAAAACAAGATTGGTTATTCCATATAGTTAGAACTAATTGACTATTTTCTTGTGAAATTGTGAGGTGGATTTGTGCATCATTTTCTTTTTGATGTTGTATAGCGTTGTTAATAATATTTGTGATTGCTCGGAAAAATAAATTGGAATGAATTTCAATTTGTGTCGATGGATTTATTGTGTTTGTAAAAACAAAGTGTGTATTTCTAGGAACTAACGGTGTGATATGTTCCTTTAATTGATGAGTTACTTGTTGAATTGATATCTTTTCAAGTTGAATATCATGGTCATAAAAAGTTTTGGAGTATTGGATGAAGTGGTTGAAATAATCGTTTAACTGAATACTTGCTTGCTCCAGATCTTTTAGACATTCCATTACTTGGGGTGTTTGCTTGGTAGATTGTAGGAATTCAGCATTTCCTCTTATGACAGTTAGAGGAGTTCGAAGATCATGCGCAGCGCTAGATACTTGAAACATGAGTTCTTTTTTTTGTTCTTTTTCATTTTCAATCCTATTTTTTATATCAGATTGCATTTTTTCTATTAGATCATTTGTTTCAATAAACTCTTTAATCTGTAAATGCTGATTTTCATTTTTTGTGAAATATAGACCACTATGATAAACCATGTTCATTTCTTTTTGAATCTTGGTTAATAATTGTCGAATATTTGTTACAATGATAAGAATTAAAATGATGCAAAGATAAATCCAAGAACTGACGCTAAAAAATAAAGCAAAGAGATTGGCATTTTTCTCATTGATTCCAGATACAGAAGATAGAAGAGCAGGAACTATGTAAAAAAGTAAAAGACATAAAAGAAATTGCCAAATGATTTTAAGGTAGGTATGCTGAATGAGTTGTTTGATTGTCATTTCTTTTGCCATTTGTATCCTCCTCCCCAAACCGTTTTGATAGGATCAATTTGATGATCCTTAAATTTTTGTCTGATTTGATAGATGTATTCGGTGATTGAACGTAGCTGTACATCAGAGCTTACAGGATAGAGGTAATCGTAAAGTTCCTCTGCGCTAAATATTCGGTTCTCATTTTTAGCTAAAAGGTAAAGTAAATCAAATTCTCGCTTAGTTAGAGAAATGCTCTTTGATTGATAATAAACTTCTTGACTATCTCGATAAAAAGTTATATCTGAAATCAATTCTTTTTTAGAGGTTTGGCACAATCTTTCCTCTCTCCGAAGATGCATTTAAATTCTTGCAATCAATTCCTTAATACTAAAAGGTTTTGTGATGTAATCATCTGCTCCGGCTTGTATTCCTTTTAGTAAATCTTCTTCAAAATCTTTAGCGGTTAGAAACAGGATTGGAGTCGTAATTTGTGAACGAATGGAGCGACAAATCTCTAAACCAGAAATAGGCATCATGACGTCAAGTAAAATCAGATCGAACCCAGTAAAGTCACAAATATCGATCTCTTCTATATTTGACCGAGTTTCTACGTTAAAGTTGTTTGCTTCTAATGCATTTCCAATTAATCGTAAGATTTTTTTATCATCGTCAATTGCTAAAATTTTATACTTCATAATCCCTCCAATTACTTGTGTATATTATAGCAAACATAGAAAGTAATTTGTTAGAAATGAAAAAATAATTATAAAAATGTTTATTCTGATTTTTTCCTGATATTCTCCTGATATACTTGCTCCAAGTGAAGGTGAAATTTCACAAAAAGTCAGAAGGGAAAAAGAATGAATGATAACAATTCAAAATCTACATAAGGAATATAATAATAAAATTGTCCTACAAAATGTAACTTTCAAAGCTAAGAAAGGTGAGGTAACTGGATTGATTGGACCAAATGGTTCTGGAAAATCAACTCTAATCAGAATTTTACTCGGTCTAGAAAATAGTGAAACAGGAATGGCATTGATCAATGGCAAAAAATACTCTCAATTGGGAGGTAATCCTTTTTGTGTTGTTGGATCATTCCTCGACAGTTGCCAACCTTATCCAACAAGAACAGGATTTCAGCATCTTCGGTGGATTGGCTTGGCTTGTGGTGTTGACAGAAATAGGTGCAACGAATGTTTAGACTTGGTGGGGTTAAGTGAAACTAAAAATAAAAAAGTAAAAGACTATTCATTAGGAATGAAGCAACGTCTTGGGTTAGCAACAGCCTTATTAGCAAATCCTGACATTTTAATTTTAGATGAGCCAATCAATGGACTAGATCCTGAAGGAATACGCTGGGTACGTAATTTTTTACAATCTTTTGTCAGTGAAGGTAAAACTGTATTAATGACAAGTCATTATATGAGTGAGTTAGAATTAACTGTAGATCATTTGGTTGGTATTTCTAATGGGAAGATCGTTATTGATGGTCCTACCAAAGACATTTTGAAACAGTTTGGATCTTTTGAGGAAGCATATTTTAAGGCACTCGAAGGGAAAGAAGGTGAATAATATGTTGAAGCGTTCCTTTTTTAGTGACCTTTATAAATATAGTAGTTTACCTACTTTTAAATTTACTTTTTTTCTTATTTTGGGTGTCAGCATATTTTTTACAATTCAAAATATCCAGGTGATAAATGCCTTAGTAGAAGGAAATGGCCAAGCAGTTAACCTTGATCCGTCTATGTTATCATCGAATCCAGTCTATACAGTCAGGGATGCTCTCTTATCTTCACCCTACCAAGCAAGTGTAATTTTCTTGCCAATCTTGGTTTCACTAGTTTATTCAACCCATTATCAATTTGGTGATGATTATTTTAGCCAATTATTGATTCCTAGCTGGAAAGCTCGTCTTACTGGTTTTATTGCTAGTTCGATAGTCTTATCACTACTTTCTACTGTAATATTTTCGATAGTAAATGCTGTTATCTTACTCATTTTTTTAGATTCAACTTTAAAGAATTATTTAGAATTTACTTTGTTTTTAGATGTGACGGCAAGAGTTGTGATATTTGCAATCGTCCTCACTTTATTAGCTATATTTTTAGTAAGAGTCACAAAAAAATCAATTTCTTCATTAATTACAATCGTTTTATTATTAGTAATTACTTTATCAGGTGTTCTAAGAGGACTTTCTTCTAACATAGAGAATCTATTACCTTTGATTGGAGCAAAGTCATTTGCTTTTGGCCGAGTTGAAGGGACTCAAACGAGCCAATTGTATGGATTTATTCTTTTAGTAGTTGAAGGTGTTGTATTCTTAGTATTGATAATTGTTGTAGAAAAGATGCGAATGGGGAGGAAGAATGGCAAGAATATTTATCAGTCTTATCGTCAAAAAATATAGCTTAAAACCCGTAAAGTATCAAATAGCCATACAGTCGCTTCTGATAGGTTTTGTGTGCCTACTAAGTGTGTTACCAGTTGCAATCAATGGTAGAATTGTAGAATTATCTTTAAAGCAAGCTCTTATTTTTACATCAATGCTCTCTGTTAGTATTGGGTGTGTTAATGCATTTGTAGACTTACAATCACACGAAACAAAACTAGTTTATTTGGTTAGTGGAAAAAGGATCTTAAGTTCAATTAGGATCCTGTTCGTAGAGTTATTTGATGTGTTACTACAATTAATTTTATATTTCATTGTACTGCATATATGGTTTCATTTTTTAAGTAGCGAAAATGGTGTCGGTTTAGAAATTTTCAGTTTCTATTTGATTGGCTCCATCCAATACTTTTTAGTTTCTTATTTTTTAAGTTATTTTTTCAAAAGTCCAATGGGGAGTTTAGCAATTTTGCTGCTATTTCCTATTTTGTTACAACCGTTCATAGAAAGAGTAGCGGAACCATTGACTAGTTATCTGTTTTACAATATTATTGCGGATACAATACTAGGGAGAGCTTCCTACTTGCAACTATGTGTTTATGCTATGGAATTGGTGTTTTCACTTGGAGCCACTCTTTACCTTTTGATAAGGAATCAAGAAGTTAAGTAGTCTTATAAAAATGATGCTGATGAACAAGCTTTGCTACTTCTGTAAGTCATTGGCGTTGATGTTTATTACGTATTGCATTGTTTCAAATAAAAGACAAGACTTTCGAAGTAATATCGGGAGTCTTGTTTAGTTTTCACTTCTAATATGAGTCCAATTAATTATATTGTTATTTAAACATGTACTGATTTACGGGATTATTTTGTTACATCTTGTATTTCCCTTTTATTCCCCAACTCAGAGAATTCTGGTGATTTATGGTAAAATAAGGTCTATATATGTGAGGACAAAGAGATGATCAATAGAATTACAGACAACAAATTTAAACTTGTATCCAAATACCAACCATCTGGGGATCAACCGCAAGCTATCGAACAGTTGGTAGATAATATCGAGGGTGGAGAAAAGGCTCAAATCCTGATGGGGGCGACTGGTACAGGGAAAACCTATACCATGAGTCAGGTTATTTCCAAAGTTAATAAACCAACTCTAGTCATCGCCCACAATAAGACCCTAGCAGGCCAGCTCTATGGAGAGTTCAAAGAATTTTTCCCAGAGAATGCGGTCGAGTACTTCGTATCCTACTATGATTACTATCAACCTGAAGCTTATGTTCCCTCTAGTGATACTTATATCGAAAAAGATAGTTCAGTCAACGATGAGATTGATAAACTTCGTCACTCCGCTACATCAGCGCTCTTGGAGCGTAACGATGTCATCGTTGTAGCATCTGTATCTTGTATTTATGGTTTGGGGTCTCCTAAGGAATATGCTGATAGTGTAGTAAGTCTGCGCCCAGGACTTGAAATTTCTCGTGATAAACTCCTTAATGAATTGGTCGATATTCAATTTGAGCGTAATGACATTGATTTCCAGCGTGGAAGATTTCGTGTTCGTGGAGATGTGGTGGAGATTTTCCCAGCATCTCGTGATGAGCATGCCTTTCGTGTAGAGTTTTTTGGAGATGAAATTGATCGTATTCGTGAAGTCGAAGCTCTTACGGGACAAGTTCTGGGCGAAGTGGATCATTTGGCGATTTTCCCAGCGACTCACTTTGTGACCAATGATGACCACATGGAGGTAGCAATTGCTAAGATTCAGGCTGAATTGGAGGAGCAGTTAGCTATCTTTGAAAAAGAAGGCAAACTCCTCGAAGCGCAACGATTGAAACAACGGACAGAGTACGATATCGAGATGCTACGTGAGATGGGTTATACCAACGGTGTCGAAAACTACTCCCGTCACATGGATGGACGAAGCGAAGGAGAGCCTCCTTATACACTTCTTGATTTCTTCCCAGATGATTTCCTGATTATGATTGACGAGAGCCATATGACTATGGGGCAGATCAAAGGAATGTATAATGGAGACCGTTCACGTAAGGAAATGTTGGTTAACTACGGTTTCCGTTTGCCGTCTGCCTTGGATAACCGTCCCCTTCGTCGTGAAGAGTTTGAAAGTCATGTCCACCAGATTGTCTATGTTTCAGCGACGCCAGGTGATTACGAGATGGAACAAACGGACACCGTGATTGAGCAAATCATCCGTCCAACAGGTCTTTTGGATCCTGAGGTGGAAGTTCGTCCAACTATGGGACAGATTGATGATTTGCTTGGTGAAATCAATGCTCGTGTTGAAAAGAATGAACGCACCTTTATTACTACCTTGACCAAGAAAATGGCAGAAGACTTGACTGATTACTTCAAGGAAATGGGTATCAAGGTCAAGTATATGCACTCGGATATTAAGACCTTAGAGCGGACAGAGATTATCAGAGATTTACGATTAGGAGTCTTTGATGTCTTGGTTGGAATTAACCTCCTTCGTGAAGGAATTGACGTACCGGAAGTCAGTCTGGTTGCCATTCTCGATGCCGATAAGGAAGGTTTCCTCCGAAACGAACGTGGTCTGATCCAAACCATCGGTCGTGCAGCCCGTAATAGTGAAGGGCATGTCATCATGTATGCAGACACTATGACTCAGTCTATGCAACGTGCCATTGATGAAACAGCCCGTCGTCGTAAGATTCAGATGGCCTATAATGAAGAACACGGCATTGTCCCACAAACTATTAAGAAGGAAATCCGTGACCTTATCTCTGTAACAAAAGTTGTGGCTAAAGAAGAGGACAAGGAAGTCGATATCAATAGCCTCAATAAACAAGAACGCAAAGAACTAGTCAAGAAACTGGAAAAACAAATGCAAGAAGCCGTCGAAGTGCTTGACTTTGAGTTGGCAGCGCAAATACGTGATATGATGTTGGAAGTCAAGGCGTTGGGTTAGATAGGATAAAGCGAATGAAGATTATCATTAAAACAATGGAAACTCCTGAAGAGATAGAAGGCAAATCCCTCGTTCATTGGCAAACGTGGAGAGAGGCTTATGACAATCTTTTACCCGCGGAATTTCAGGAGACGATGACATTAGAAAGATGTCGATTCTTTAGTCAAAAATATCCAGAAAATACCTTGATTGCGATGGATGGAAAGCAGGTCGTTGGATTTATCAGCTATGGAAATTTTCGTGATGAGACCATTCAAGCTGGTGAAATCATTGCCTTATATGTTTTAAAAGATTACTATGGAAAAGGTGTGAGTGAACAGTTAATGCATGCTGCATTTGTTGCTCTTGATCATTTCTCTGAAATTTATTTATGGGTATTGAAAGATAATAAGAGAGCCATTGCTTTCTATCAAAAAATGGGTTTTACTTTTGATGGTCAAGAAAAAATACTTGACCTTGGAAAACCTGTTAAGGAATTGCGGATGATGTTTTCTTCAAATAAAAATTCCTAAAGGACATATCTATCAATCTTTGAACCATTATCAACTAATCAAGTATAAAAAGTGAAATAGATAGAATGAAACAAAGAGATGAAGGAGAAGATGAATGAAAATTCTAGTCATCAATGGACACCCAGATAAGGAAAGTTATTGTCAGGCTATTTTTCAAACCATTGTAGAAAATATTGACACAAATCATCATGAAGTTGAAGTGATCAAACTCAATGAAGAAGACTTTGATCCTGTTTTACGTTATGGTTATCGAAAACGTATGGAAGAAGATTCTTTTATCCTTCGTTCTCAGGAATTAATCCAATGGGCAGATCATTTCATATTTGTTTATCCTATCTGGTGGAGTAGTATGCCTAGCCTCATGAAAGGCTGGATTGATTGGGTCTTCACACCTGGGATTGCCTATTCTGCCAATGGCCAGGGGAGTTTTATCTGGAATTACCTAAGAGGCAAGCAGTTTAAAAAGTTATTAAAAGGGAAAACAGCCAGTATTTACGCAACCTCCATGGCGCCCACTTGGTGGTACAAGATCTTTTCGGGTCCTATCAACATTCCAGATAGCTATGGCATCTCTGTTTTGAAAAATGCGGTCTTGAATCACTGTGGGATTAAAACCAAGCGCGTGTGCGTACTAGGTGAAGTTGGACGGGATGTGAATACAGCAAGTATGCGTGAAGAGCATCTCCAAAAAGTAGCAGAAGAAGTTAAAAAACTATCATGAAACAAAAAAGTAAGAGACAGAAAATATTAAAAAAACACCAGAAATCAAATCGAAAGATTGGTTTACTAGACCGCATGAATCTGTGGTTTGTGCAACATTCAACAATTGCCTGGATCCTTGATGCAAGCGTTCTGTTCTTTTCTGCTCTAGGAATATTATGTCTATTGTACGGGACAACCTTTATTCCAAGTCCCTATCGGGAACCGCATTATAGTTTTCCACTTTATTTAAATATCGTTCTTTTGGTGAATGCATCTTATCATACTTTCCTTCGTAACTTTAGGAAAGACTGGATTTCCTTGCGAAATTTTGCAGAAGTGTTTTTATATTCTAACGGAATTGCTTGTGTATTACAGTTAACGATTGGGATGACCTCTAAAAGAGGAAGAAGACTACTTCCGATATGGGCATTAGACTATCGCTATATCTGGTTTCCCCTCGTTACTTATTTCATTTTCTTTCTAGTGCCTATTGTGACAATTATAATTTCCAAGTATATTGAAAAGAAAAAGAGAAAAGAAGAAAATGGGAAAAATACAATCAAATCAAAGTAACAAAAGAAAGTCAAATACAAAAAAGAATCACCCAAGAAAAGAAAGTTTTCAGCTTTGGCTAGATTCTCATAAAATTATAGGTTTTTTCCTGATCCTTGCTCTCATCTTAGGAATAGGACTAGGTGTTACCCTTGTTTTTAAACTTCTTCCTATTCCGTCTCCATACCGAGATATCAACTATAGTTTTCCAATATATATAAATCTTTTTTGTCTGGTGTATCGATTATTTGACTATTGGTTCCTAGACTTGTCTAAGACAAGGATGACAATAAAAAGATATGCAGATTTATTTATCTATCTTAATAGTATTGGTTTAATAGTTCATCTCTTTATTGGTATTGGCGGGAAAAATAGTAAAGGAATTTTACCTCCCCTCTTATCCCTAGATCACCGCTACATCTGGTTTCCTATTGCAACTTATCTGATCTTTTTCAGTTTGGCATCTATTATAACTCTAGTAATGAAATATATTGAAAAGAAAAGGAGTCAATCATGATGAAACATCTAACTGTATTTAGGTTTATTTATCTTTTGTGCCTGGTATTTGTACTGCTTCATTTTATCTTAGGGCTTTTTGGTTTAGCCTTTACACCGGTCTTGTGGAATTTCTGGTTCTTTGGTCTTTGTTTAACCCTATTTATCCATCCGTGGACTATCTTTTATAAATCTAGAATCTTTCAATGGCATCATCTGATTTTTCAAGCTCTCAGTGGATTCGTTGCTCTCATAATCTGGTTTATGATATTTTTATTTTTCTCCACGGTTCCAGATTCATCTATGCCTATCAATTTAGACTACTATGTGATTAGGGAAAAAAATGAAATAAGAATCATCAGAGGATTCTTACTCCATGAAATTCATGAATATCATGACTTAGTTAATCCTTTGATTATGAAGTCTAAAGTTAAGTATGTAGAAAAAAATTAAACATTAGAAAGTGAGTCTATGTATGTCTCGAGCACAATTAACCATTCTAACTAATATTTGTCTAATAGAAGACCTTGAAAATCAGCGCGTGGTTATGCAGTATCGATCGCCTGAAACCAACCGCTGGTCTGGCTATGCCTTTCCAGGAGGTCATGTTGAAAATGGAGAAGCATTCGCTGAATCTGTTATTCGTGAAATTTACGAGGAAACAGGTCTGACGATTCAAAATCCTCAACTTGTCGGCATTAAAAATTGGCCTTTAGATTCGGGTGAACGCTATATTGTCTTTTGTTATAAGGCGACTGAGTTTTCTGGAAGGCTTCGTTCTTCGGATGAAGGAGAAGTCTCCTGGGTGCAAAAAGACCAGATTCCAAACTTGGATCTGGCCTATGATATGTTACCCTTGATGGAGATGATGGAAGCTCCTGATAAGTCAGAATTTTTCTATCGTCACCGTACAGAAGATGGATGGGAAAAGAAAATATTCTAATCCTTTACTAAATAACCTAGCTGGTCCAAGGCCTTCTCGATATAGAGAAGGTCTTGTTCGTTTTCAGCTTCGACTAGGTGATAATGGACGCCATCTGTTAATTCAGAAAGTGGTCTAAAGTCAGATCTTTCGACTTGCTCTAAAAAATGCTGAACGTCACGGCGACAAGAGAGTTTGAGCAAGGTTTCAATTTCACCGTAGACAGGATGATCAATCAAGGTATTCTGAACACGTCCCCCATTATCGACGATAGCTAGAAGTTCTTGACCAATTTCTTCCATCTCGTGCTTAACTTTAAACAGTTTGTGAACATAAGGATTGGTTTTATTCTCTTTATAAATATAGCCACGATTGGTTGATAAGATCGGAGCACCATCAGCACGTAGAACAGCAATGTCCTGAACGATAATCTGACGGGTTACATGAAAACGGTCTGCTAAAGTTTGACCATTTAGAGGTTTTTGAGACTCCTTTAACAGTTGTAAAAGTGCTTCTTTTCGATTTTTTGTCATATTCTTCTCTCTTAACGCTTAACGGCGTTTTCTCAATGCTTTATAAACAGCCAAGGCTAAGTAATAGTCTACCATACTATGGATAATAGTACCAAATCCAACTAATACAAACAAGACATAGAACATATTTTTTAAGTCAGTTCCAGTACTAGCATAAAAGATCATACAAGCCAAAACTTCAGCAATAGCATGAACCAAACCAAGTACAAAGTTAAAAATCAATGAAGATTTCTTATTGTCCAAGGTTTGAGGATGTTTTTGAAGATAGAAAGCACCCAGACTTCCAAAGAATATGTGGGAAAAGGCGCGAAGTACAATGACAATCGGATACCCAGCCATGAGAAATCCTAAACTAGAAGCTATAATAACAAAGATAGCCATCCATGGCGAGAGAAACATGGCGATAAAAATAGCAACGTGACTTCCTAAAGTGTAGGAAGCGGGAGGAATGACAATTTTAAAGGGCATCACCAAAGGAATCAAAATAGCGATAGCTGTTAGCAATGCGGTTAAGGTCATGAATTGTGTTTTCTTTTGTGTATTCATAATAACTCCTTTTAACTGTATATACAGTTGTATAGTACAATAAAAAATCAAACAAGTCAAGAACTAAAATTGATTTTTGATGAGATTATCTTGAAATAAGGTTAAAAAATAAATAAAATTTTTTAAAAATAAGCAAAAAACTCTTGCACTAAACAAAGTAGTATGGTATACTTATATACGGTTTGAAAAAACTGCCTAAGACAGTAGGGGAGCTCGACTCATAAATATCCTACCGAGGACAAAACGTATCATGTAAAAAGAAGCGTATTGTACTTTCGTGTCTAGGTTTGGGCGCGTTTTTCTTTTGGAAAAATTCCCCAAGCAAAATAATTACGGAGGTGAACACACTAATGAGTGAAGCAATTATTGCTAAAAAAGCGGAACTAGTTGACGTAGTAGCTGAAAAAATGAAAGCTGCTGCATCAATCGTCGTTGTAGACGCTCGTGGTTTGACAGTTGAACAAGATACAGTTCTTCGTCGTGAGCTTCGTGGAAGCGAAGTTGAGTATAAAGTTATTAAAAACTCAATCTTACGTCGTGCAGCTGAAAAAGCTGGCCTTGCAGAACTTGCATCTGTATTTGTTGGACCATCTGCTGTAGCATTTTCTAACGAAGATGTTATCGCTCCAGCAAAAATCTTGAACGACTTTGCTAAAAACGCTGACGCACTTGAAATCAAAGGTGGTGCAATCGAAGGCGCTGTCGCATCAAAAGAAGAAATCGTTGCTCTTGCAACTCTTCCAAACCGCGAAGGACTTCTTTCTATGCTCCTTTCTGTACTTCAAGCGCCAGTGCGCAACGTTGCTCTTGCAGTCAAAGCGGTTGCAGACAACAAAGAAGACGCAGCTTAATCTTAAGCTACGCAGCGTAGCCTAGCTACAAAAATATAAACATAAAATATAAACTTATTTGGAGGAAATAACAATGGCATTGAACATTGAAAACATTATTGCTGAAATTAAAGAAGCTTCAATCCTTGAATTGAACGACCTTGTAAAAGCTATCGAAGAAGAATTTGGTGTAACTGCAGCTGCTCCTGTAGCTGTAGCTGCTGCTGGTGGTGCTGAAGAAGCTGCTAAAGATTCATTTGACGTTGAATTGACAGCTGCTGGTGACAAGAAAGTCGGCGTTATCAAAGTTGTACGTGAAATCACAGGTCTTGGTCTTAAAGAAGCTAAAGAACTTGTTGATGGTGCACCAGGTGTCATCAAAGAAGGCGTTGCAGCTGCAGAAGCTGAAGAAATCAAAGCTAAATTGGAAGAAGCTGGAGCTTCAGTTACTCTTAAATAAGAGGCATATACCAATTAGAATTCGGAATACTATAGTATCAGCCTTTTAGAATCGTGAACACATTTTAGAAACTGATAAATTAATTTAGTTTCCTACCAAAAACCCTACCAAAAATTAATTTGGCAGGGTTTTTCTTTTTAATAAAATTATTTTGGAGAACAGTTGAATATTGTTCTCCTTTTTTTATTTTCAGGAGGGAAAATGACAAAAGAATTACAATCATCACGCTATATTGTCATTTCATTTTTAGTACGTGAAATGGGAATAGATATTGTTGAGGCCATATCTCTTATGGCTGAATTGGAAAAAAGTGGCTTGGTTCGATTGGAATCAAGTGGAGATTTAACACTCAAAGAACTTGGAGGCGCGCTATGAAACGAATTACCGCAAATCAATACCAAACTTCAGAACGGTATTACAAATTACCTAAAATTCTTTTTGAGGATGAGAAATATATGGATATGAAATTAGAAGTAAAGGTGGCTTATTCTATTTTAAAAGATCGTTTAGAATTATCTCTCAGTCGTGGTTGGATAGATGAAGAAGGCGCGGTCTATTTAGTATTTTCTAATTCTAAACTGATGAGGCTGTTAGGTTGTTCGAAGTCAAAATTACTGTCCATCAAAAAAACTCTTAAAGAATATGACTTAATTGATGAAGTTCAACAGTCTTCAAGTGAGAAAGGAAGACTAGCTAATAAGATTTATTTAGGGGAATTATCTTCTACCCCAGTAGGTAATTCAAACAGGCCTAGTGTTAAAAAAAGACTAGGGCTGGTTGAAAATGAAACGGCCCCCGTCTCACATTCAGCCCCTAGTGAGACTGAAGTTAGTGAGACTAAATATAGTGAGACTGATTCTTTATTTATTGAGGATGAGGAGGAGAGGGATACTCAACCTATCTTGAAAAGAAAAGTAGAAAAGGTCACAAAATATGATCGAGATTATATTTGGGGATTGGTACAAGATCAATTTAGACGAGAGGGTTTTTCTGAAACAGCCAGTGAAATTGCTATGACTGATTTTGAGAGAATCTATCAGTATGCTCTTGACAATGTTCGCTTTGTTAGACGAGCGGAAGTACTTGCTGAATTTGTGTTTAACGGCTTGTATTCTGTTTGGAATAATCGTGTTAGAAAAGGAGGTGGTTAAATGTCGCCAATCGAGTGGATATTAGTTATGCTCATTTTCATTTCAAGTGGTGTGACACTTTGGACAATGATAGTCGATAAGAAAGAGGTGATAAAGAAATGAGATTTATTGATTTATTTTCAGGTATCGGTGGCTTTCGACTTGGAATGGAAAGTGTCGGACACAAGTGTATTGGATTTTGTGAGATTGATAAATTTGCTAGAGAATCTTATAAATCCATTTTTCAAACGGAAGGAGAAATAGAATTTCATGACATACGAGATGTTTCAGATGACGAATTTAAAAAACTTAGAGGGAAAGTCGATGTCATCTGTGGGGGATTCCCTTGTCAAGCATTTTCAATCGCAGGAAGACGATTGGGATTTGAAGATACTAGAGGAACTTTGTTCTTTGAGATTGCTCGGGCGGCCAAACAAATCCAACCACGTTTTCTTTTTCTTGAAAATGTTAAAGGCTTACTCAATCACGATAAGGGACGGACGTTCACCACAATCCTTACCACACTTGATGAGTTGGGGTTTGATGTTGAGTGGCAGGTGCTTAACAGTAAGGATTTTGGCGTTCCCCAAAACAGAGAGAGGGTGTTTATTATCGGACATTCTAGAAAGAAAGGTACCAGACTCTTATTTCCTTTCAGACGAGAAGGTCAAGCAACTAACTCTGAGACTTTGAAAGCACTAGGAAATTTGAATCCATCAAGAAGTGGAATGAGTGGTAAAGTCTATTATTCAGAAGGTCTTGCGCCAACCTTAGTTCGTGGAAAAGGAGAAGGATTTAAAGTTGCGATTCCTTGTATGACACCAGATAGATTAGAAAAAAGACAAAATGGTAGACGCTTTAAGGAAAACCAAGAGCCGATGTTTACTTTAAATACTCAGGATCGTCATGGTATTGTTGTTGTTGGAGATTTACCGACTAGCTTTAAGGAGACAGGTCGTGTCTATGGAAGATCGGGCTTATCTCCAACATTGACTACGATGCAAGGTGGAGATAAAATTCCCAAAATACTGATTCCAGAACCAATCCAATTTTTAAAAGTCCGGGAGGCAACGAAAAAAGGATATGCTCAAGCAGAGATTGGGGATTCAATCAATTTAGAAAGACCAAGTTCTCAGTATCGTCGTGGTAGAGTTGGAAAAGGTATAGCGAATACGTTAACAACTAGTGGACAAATGGGAGTAGTAGTGGCTAGCTATGAAGGAAAAGATAAACAAGTTTATCATGTAGCCGGTGTCTTGATAGATGGACAATTTTACCGTCTGAGAATTCGACGAATCACTCCTAAAGAGTGTTTTCGCTTGCAAGGGTTTCCTGATTGGGCTTTTGAAGCTGCTAGAAAAGTCTCTAGTAATAGTCAGCTCTATAAACAAGCTGGTAATAGTGTAACCGTTCCTGTGATTGCCGCAATCGCAAAGAAATTAAAAGAAATAGAGGAAAAAGATGAAAGCATTAAATAAAGAGTCAGTACTAGATTGTGATGAATTAGAAACAGAATTACATGATGCAGAAATCAGACAGCTGGATGAACAAATATTTTTGATGCCCAATTATCCATGTGAGTTTGAAGTGAAATTTTTAGATTATTACCATAAAAAACACAATTACCCACTATTTTATGAATCCTATCTTCAAAACATTATGGAATTCCTTGAAAGTCAGGATATAAAGAACGGAGCTGATGCCTTTGTAGATGATAATCATAATCTTGTTTTTGTTTTATATGGGCAAGGCTATCGAGTCGAGGGAAAAGAGGGAATACTTACAACCCAAGTAACTGTAAAAGCTTATGATGAAGACAAGAAATCAATTAACTTCTCAAATTTATTAGATTCCTTAATCGTCTCAGAATATCAAATGGAACCGAATCTTTGGGAGGTCTCCCATGATTGATCTCTATCTAAGTAAAAATAACCATAGAAATCAACTTCTTTTAGAATTCTTCCAAAACTATGGCATTGAGGTATCCTGTCATTCGATTTCTGAAATGACAAGGGATAAATTAATTGAGATGATGAGCTATTCTTCAGATTGTTTTGAGTTTTTATCTCCCAATTTATTACGATTTAAGAACCGTGACAATTTAAGATTAACGGATTTCATTGAAATGATATTAAAAAATCCTGAACTAAACATCAGACTTCCTCTTGCGGTTTCGAATAAGCGAGTTTATCCAAATCTGAGTCTGGAGGAGGCTAGAGCTTTATTGCCAAGAGATACGAAACAATTGATTTACATGGCACAAACACATTATTTATCTAACTAAAGGAGAATCGATATGGCAGAACGATTTTGGGAGAACTTGTCCATTATTTTGGCTGAAAGAAATATCAGCTGGATTGAGTTAACCAGAAAAATGTTTGCGGGAGAGTTTCACTATCCAAGTGAATTGAATCGTTTGTATCAAAAGATTCGTCACTACAAGATGGAACAACGAATGCCTCAAAGTCCATGGGTAGAAAGGATTGTGCAGGTATTAGATTTAGATTATGAAGATTTATTTCGGAGGTAACGATGAAAAGAATAATTCCAGTTTATATATTCCAACAAGTAAATGTCCTATTGGTATCCTTATACTTGCTGAAATTGCTTTGTATCAGTGAGTTAACTATACTAGAGATTCTCTATGGAGCGTCGCTCATTTCTTTTTTATGGATGTATGGTCAACGAAAACAAGTAATCAAGATTAATATGAAAACTAGGATAAAATGGCTTGGTATTGGATTTGTCAGCCTACTGATTATAAGTCTATGTTTTAGCCTAATCCATGCTCAAGGAAGCACGAATCAAGCAAACTTAATTGGGCTTCAACATCAAGTCCCTTGGTTTTCATTTTTATTGTTCTTAATCAATGCGAGTATGGTTGAAGAATTTCTGTATCGAGAAATTTTATGGAACTTGGTTAGAAAATTAGATATTCGAGTTGCTTTGACAAGTGTTTTATTTGCCTTAGCACATCATCCAGAAACTATTCTAGCTTGGTGTTTATATGTTTCATTGGGAATGTTTTTAGGGCTTGTACGCTATAAATCTGACTTATGGGGCAGTATGGGTCTACATTTAGTGTGGAACCTACTAGTTTATAGCTTGCTGCTTTTTTAGACCAAATTAGCTTGTTTTAGGGAAATGAAATGCTAACGTTATGTAACAATGTTAGTCTTTTATTTCAAAATCTTTGTTTAGTATGAATTTAGCTCTACAGGAAAATAAAAAATGTGATAAAAATTTCAACTACTCTTATCTATAATAAAGCTACCTGTTCTTTGAAAATTGAATCCACTCCGTCTTGATTAGCGTGCCTGTGTAAGTAGGGACTGAGAGTATTTCCCTGTGAAGGGCAACTGGCACAAGACGTGTGTGAGAATTTTCTAACAGACACGGAGTTTATCGTTACCAGACTTAAACGATGCGACAAACTAGATAAAGGAGTTAATCATGAAGGTAGTAAACTTGTATGATTTGAAACAAATGGGAAATAAAGGTGGATGTACCATCCAATTGATTCATCACTTTCCTTTTGGTATGGGCTTAGGACATCTCAAAAAAGACTACATTGAATTTAAACGTGTTGGTATCGTTGATGGGAAAGCAGTAGAAGTTACTCTTCGAGAACCTTATTCGAGAGATCTACTGCAGGTTGTCAAGTCGATTAAGCAACATCAGAAATTGATAGCTTATCGCTATAAAGAAGGAAAACTGCTATTTGTTAAGAAGGAGGCGTCAGATGTCCTCTGAACAACAGGAACGAATGGCAGTTCAATATGCAGAGCGTAGTCTTTTATTTACTGTAAGAAGTCTCTTAAAGATTCTAGAATGGTCTAGACGTCAGGCTTTAGCACAGGATTCCGCCTATAAGATAGGTGTGCAGAAATTAGAAGAATTGCTACAATCTCCCTATGCGATTGATACGATTAATCTGAAAAAAGATTTTTTAGACAAACCAATTGATATAGAGAAATTTAAAGCCTTTTTAGAAAAAGAAGAGATTCCTTTAGCCATCGCTTGGCAAGGGGATTCTCTGCATTTCTACACGAAAGACCGTTCGATTCTAGACAATCATTTAGACCATCTGCTAGAAAAAATGGTTAATGATCCGGAGAAATTAGCTGATTTTACCATGGATAAGTCATTAGACGATGCAATTGATGAGGCTAAATCCCAAATTACCTTTAGACAAGAAGGAGCCGTCAAACAGAAAGAGATGGTGAGATGATGTACAGTGGAAAGAAATTCCTACTATTCTCACTGTTAGGTATCTTACTAGGCTATCTTTTTCATCGTTTGACGCTTTTGTATGATTCCTATACTGGAAATACCTTAGATAAATGGACTCATCTTCTAATGGAAGGTCAAGATGAAGTTCTTCAGTCGCCATGGAATGTTTCTTTTACTGGAAAATCAAGTGCTTTTTTTCTACTAGGTTTTGTGATGATGTTGCTGGTTTATCTCTATCTAGAGACTGGTAAAAAACAATACCGAGAAGGGGTAGAATACGGGAGCGCCCGTTTTGGAACTCTAAAAGAAAAGAAGCTCTTTTACGGTAAGGAATTTTCTCATGATACGATCTTAGCTCAAGATGTTCGTTTGACATTATTAGATAAAAAACCACCCCAATATGATAGAAATAAGAATATTGCGGTGATCGGAGGTTCAGGAAGTGGGAAGACATTTCGCTTTGTGAAACCCAATCTGATTCAGATGAATAGTTCTAATATTGTCGTGGATCCTAAAGATCACTTGGCCGAAAAAACAGGCAAACTCTTTTTAGAACATGGCTACCAAGTAAAGGTGCTAGATTTAGTCAATATGAAGAACTCAGATGGCTTCAATCCTTTTCGCTATATAGAGACAGAAAATGATTTGAATCGCATGCTGACGGTTTATTTCAATAATACCAAAGGCTCTGGCTCCCGTAGTGATCCATTTTGGGATGAAGCTTCTATGACTTTGGTACGAGCTTTAGCCTCCTACTTGGTCGATTTCTATAACCCACCTAAAACAAGAGAACAGCTCATAGAAGAAAGTCGTTTAAGTCAAAAGGAATACCAAAACTTGTTGAAACGTCAAAAAAAAGAAGTGGAAGAGCGAAAAAAACGAGGGCGTTATCCAAGTTTTGCTGAAATCTCAAAACTCATTAAACACTTATCCAAGGGTGAAAACCAAGAAAAAAGTGTCTTAGAAATTCTATTTGAAAATTATGCTAAAAAGTATGGGACTGAAAATTTTACCATGCGAAATTGGGCAGATTTCCAAAATTATAAGGATAAGACTCTGGATTCTGTCATAGCTGTAACCACTGCTAAATTTGCCCTCTTCAATATTCAAAGTGTCATGGATTTGACCAAAAGAGATACCCTTGATATGAAGACATGGGGCAAGGAAAAATCAATGGTTTACCTAGTTATCCCAGATAACGATAGTACCTTTCGCTTTCTTTCAGCCCTCTTTTTTTCAACCGTATTTCAAACCCTAACAAGACAAGCAGATATTGATTTTAAGGGTCAATTGCCTCTTCATGTGAGAGTCTATTTAGATGAGTTCGCAAATATCGGAGAAATTCCAGATTTTGCTGAACAAACCTCAACAGTTCGTTCTCGTAATATGAGTCTCGTTCCCATTCTTCAAAATATTGCCCAACTTCAAGGGCTCTATAAAGAAAAAGAAGCTTGGAAAACCATTCTTGGGAACTGTGATAGCTTAATCTACTTAGGCGGTAATGATGAAGATACCTTTAAATTTATGAGTGGCTTACTCGGTAAACAAACCATTGATGTTCGAAATACGAGTCGTTCCTTTGGCCAGACAGGTTCAGGATCCCTTTCTCATCAAAAGATTGCTCGTGATTTAATGACACCTGATGAAGTCGGAAATATGAAACGGCATGAATGCCTGGTTCGAATTGCCAATATGCCTGTCTTTAAAAGCAAAAAATACAATTCAACCAAGCATCCAAACTGGAAGTACCTAGCCAATCAAGAAACCGATGAACGGTGGTGGAACTATCAAATCAATCCTTTGAATCAAAGACAAGAAAATCATCTTGAAGGCCTTAGAATTCGTGATTTAACTTTTGAATCTAGTTTAAAATAAAAATAGAAAAGAGGAAATAGATGATTACGCATTTTAAAGGTTTTGTTTATGGAGTAGACGCAAGTGCTATGTTTGCACAAGCTATGTCTTTGTTACAGAAGGGATTGATTGCGGTTGGTGCCTTTCTCGTTGTTGTGGGGATTGTCAATCTTGCAACCAACATTAAAGATGGTGGACCAGGTGTTCGGAATGCCATTCTGGAAATAGTCGGTGGTGTTATGGTAGGGGCTGCTGGAGCCTTTGTAACTCAAATTTCAATTTAGGAGGATAAACAATGATATGAATCTTAGTTTAGTCTCACCCTTTGTTTACCTTGCATCTGAAAAAATATCAGCTGAAAATTTATTTGAAGGATTTAATGTAGATTTACAATCTACGGTAGATCTGATTAAATCTCTATCTAGCTATAATCCAACCGTTTGGACTTACATGTCTAGTATTACTAAAAGTGTCATGCAGCCTCTTGGAGTTGCGATTTTATCAGTTGTTCTTATCTTAGAATTTTCGAAGATGGCAAAGAAGATTGCTAACTCAGGAGGAGCGATGACCTTTGAAGCATTAGCGCCGATGTTGATTAGTTATATTATGGTCGCAGTGGTAATTACCAACACTACCGTGATTGTAGAAGCCATCATCGGGATTGCGAGTCACGCCATTGAACAAGTGGCCTCGATTGTGGCTCACGGTGGGGCAAAGTATGATACCATCTCTGGATTAAAAGGTTCAGGATTTATTGGCCGGATGATTGTGGGATTTTTCGCCCTCCTCATTTGGCTAGTTCGGATAGTAAGTGCAGCCATGGTTAATCTTTTGGTATCTATTCGATTTATTCAACTCTACCTTATGATTCCATTTGCCCCTCTTACGATTCCAACATTTTTAAGTGATGAGTGGAAGTCTATTGGTATTGGCTATTTAAAAAATATTATGGTCTATGCGGTACAAGGGGTTCTTATTTTTCTGATTGTTTCTCTTGTTCCTTTGTTTGAATCTGCTGGGAAAATAGCTGTTTCAAATGGTGCAGGAGTCTTGCAATCTCTTGCGATTATGTTTGGTAGTTTAATACAAGCTATCTTACTGATTATTGCCCTCGTTGGTTCTCAACGTACGGCTCGCTCAATCTTAGGTATGTAATTAGATAAAGGCTAGGAAGTGATTGCTTCTTAGCCTTTTTAGAAAGGAAAGTCATGAATACACGTGTCTTTAAAGACATCTCAAAATACCAACACAGGGCTTGGTTAGGTTTCACCACAAGACAAATCATTTTTGTTTTACCAGCCTTTATTGTCACAATTATTGTTTTGGGCTTGAATCTCTTTTTCTGGCAATTTGGAGATTGGTTTGTTTACGGTTTTGTGTTTGCCTTTACCATTCCCCTCATGCTTTTTGGAGTCTATAAACCCAATGATTTATATTTTGAACATTATTTGAAATACCGTCTTCATTTTGAATTAACGGTTCCCTTACGCACAATTACAGGAAAGAAAGGACCTGAACATGAAAAGAAAATCAAATACATTAAAGAAACAAAAAACTTCAATGACTAATAAAAAGGAAGTAGTTAAAGGGAAAAAAGAGGAAGTGTTACCCTCTACGGCTAATACTCTTTCCTATCAAGCCCTGTATCAAAATGGTCTGATGCAGGTAAAAGAAGATTATTTCTCACAAAGCTATTTACTTGGAGATGTCAATTACCAGACCGTTGGTTTAGAAGATAAGGGGGCAATCATTGAGAAGTATTCTGATTTGATTAACTCCCTAGACGATCAAACCAACTTCCAATTGACTATCTTTAACAAAAGATTGAATTTAGAAAAATTCAGACAAAGTGTTTTGTATGAGGAAAAAGAAGATG
This sequence comes from Streptococcus infantis, assembly GCF_047465525.1. Lineage (GTDB taxonomy): Bacteria > Bacillota > Bacilli > Lactobacillales > Streptococcaceae > Streptococcus > Streptococcus infantis_R. The sequence continues at coordinate 26,318 of NZ_JASGZS010000001.1, forward strand.
GGTATGATACCTATCGTAAAGAATTGAATCGGATGATGAATCAGAATTTAGACAGTGGCGAAAATAACTTTTCGGCTGTTAAACTGATTAGCTTTGGTAGAAAGGATTCTAATCCCAAACAAGCCTATCGTTCCTTGTCCCAAATAGGAGAATATTTCAAGAGTGGTTTCTCAGAAATTGATGCTCGATTTGAATCCTTGGCTGGAGAAAACCGTGTCAACTTGTTGGCCGATATGCTTAGAGGAGAACACCATCTTCCTTTTTCTTACCGTGATTTAACCAGATCTGGTCAGACAACTCGTCACTTCATAGCACCTAATCTCTTGGATTTTAAAAACAAGAATTACCTACAAATCAATGACCGCTTATTACAGATTGTCTATGTAAGAGACTACGGCATGGAATTAGGGGATCAGTTTATCCGAGACCTCATGCAAGGAGATTTGGAATTGATTGTGAGCCTCCATGCACAAAGTTCAACCAAGGCAGATGCCATGAAGAAACTACGAACAAAGAAGACCTTGATGGAATCACAAAAGATTGGGGAACAACAAAAACTAGCTCGTACAGGTATCTATTTGGAAAAAGTAGGTCATGTATTAGAAAGCAATATCGATGAAGCTGAGGAACTCTTAAAAACCATGACAGAGACAGGAGATAAACTATTTCAAACAGTCTTTTTGATTGGTGTTTTTGGTCAGGATGAAGAAGAACTCAAACAAGCCCTAGACACGATTCAACAAGTGGCCGGCTCAAATGACCTAATAATTGATAAACTTCCCTATATGCAAGAAGCAGCCTTTAATAGTTTGCTGCCATTTGGTTGTGATTTTTTAGAGGGAGTATCACGGAGTTTATTAACGTCCAATGTAGCAGTGAACTCACCTTGGACTTCAGTAGACTTACAAGACCGTAGTGGGAAATATTACGGTATCAATCAAATCTCAAGCAATATTATTACCATTGATCGCAGCCTATTAAATACACCGTCTGGTCTGATTTTAGGAACATCTGGAGCTGGGAAAGGGATGGCAACCAAGCATGAAATTATCACGACCAAAATCAAGGAATCTGGTGAAAATACAGAAATTATCATCGTGGATCCAGAAGCAGAATATAGTGTCATTGGCCGGGCTTTTGGGGGAGAAATGATTGATATTGCGCCTGATTCCCAAACCTATCTCAATGTCCTTGACTTGTCTGAAGAAAATATGGATGAAGATCCTGTAAAGGTAAAATCAGAATTTCTTTTATCCTTTATCGGCAAGTTATTGGATAGAAAAATGGATGGAAGAGAAAAATCGATTATCGACCGAGTCACCAGACTCACCTATCAGTCTTTTAAAGAACCTTCTTTGGAAGAATGGGTCTTTGTCTTGAGTCAACAACCAGAAGAAGAAGCGCAGAATTTGGCACTTGATATGGAACTGTATGTCGAAGGTTCTCTTGATATTTTTTCTCATAAAACAAACATTCAGACAGGATCCAATTTCTTAATCTATAATGTTAAAAAGTTAGGAGATGAGCTGAAACAAATCGCCCTTATGGTGGTTTTTGATCAGATATGGAATCGTGTTGTTCGGAACCAAAAATTAGGGAAGAAGACCTGGATTTATTTTGATGAAATGCAACTTCTCTTATTAGACAAATATGCCAGTGATTTCTTCTTTAAATTGTGGAGTCGTGTCAGAAAATATGGCGCTAGTCCGACTGGGATAACCCAAAATGTCGAAACCTTATTGTTAGATCCAAATGGTAGACGAATTATTGCAAATAGTGAATTTATGATTCTCCTCAAGCAAGCAAAAAATGACCGAGAAGAACTAGTTCAACTCTTAGGCTTGTCAAAAGAACTCGAAAAATACCTAGTCAATCCAGAAAAAGGGGCAGGACTGATAAAAGCTGGATCAGTTGTTGTTCCCTTTAAAAATAAGATTCCCCAAGATACTCAATTGTTTGATATCATGAGTACAGATCCTGATAAAATGGCTTCTAACTAAGGGGAAGTAAAATGAAGGATAAAAGAGAAATCATACGTGCCCGAAAGGCATTTAGAAGAAGTCTAAAAGATGAGAAGAAATTCTTGAAACAAGGAAAGAAGGAGGTGAGGAAACAGAAAAAAGATTCCTCTGTACTGGATGAAAAAGCATGGAAAAAAGAGATAAAGCAAAAGCTAGAGGGGATGAGAGAAACTTCAAAGGAGAGAGTAAAACAAGCAAATGAAGACTACAATCATATTCTTCAAAATAGTCCTCCATCTCTTTTGAATCGGAAAGAATTAAGAGACAGACGGTTGCCTCATGCTAGGAAACGATTGAAAATAGCCAAGGAGCAATTTAGAGAAGCCAAGGTAGAAGCAAAAGAAGAAAGAAAAGAGAGTCGTAAAGAAAGAAAAAACAATCAAAAATTTCTTTATGGTCAGGAATCGAAACAAAAATCTAATTTTTTCTTTCAAGGGAAGAGTTTAGAAGAATTAAAAGCTAAGAAAGAAGTCAAGGCCGCCAAAGAGAATCTAAAATCTGCTAAACAAGCCTATAAGTCCAAAAAAGTCAGTAGGAAAGCCAAAACTTTTCTTTATGTACTTGGACGTGAAGGAGGAGAGTTAGCTTCAGAAAATGAAGATTTAGAAGGTTATCGCACGCTTCAAGAGACAATTAGAAAAGGAAAACGCTACAGCCGAATTTCTTATAATCTGGGAAAAGCTAGTGTTAAGACAGGACAAGCAACAGGTCGTTTTACGAAGAAGAGACTTGCTAACACAAAAGAGCGTTACCATCATTTTAAGGCTGGAAAAGGATGGAAACTAGCGAAAGATAATCCAAGTTCCTTTAAAAATCGGTATCGAAAATTAAAGAAACAAGGTCTTACAAGTGTCCGAAATATCTATCAAAAACTAAAAGCAGCCTTTTCCTTCTTTACATTTGCGGCTGGGAATCCTATAACATGGATAGTAGGAGGATTAGTTTTTCTTCTCTTACTTATGATGAGCTTCTTTTTAGGATTTTCATCTGCTAGTTTGATTCAACAAGATGAATTTGAATTAACAAAAGCTTATACCCACCTAACTTGGGAAGACGCAGAACATACTCGTACAAATGACAAAGGAATTACTTATTACACAAAAGTTGATGATGTGATGGGGTATATGAACTTTAAATTCCATGACTATGAGTTACACAAACCAGTTCACTTATTTAGTTCAGAATCTTACAAGGATTATCTGTCTACTTTGTGGCATGATTTAAACGATGGAGAAGATTTAAAATCCATGCAAGACCTTTATGAAACTCCTAAGTATAAACTATCAAAAGACGATCAAGAGGAAATGAAGGAACTAAAAGAAGAGGGTGTGTATGCTTCCATGCAGGAATTGGACAATCCATTTGAGGGGAAAAGCAACGAGGATAGTCTAACCATGACTTATCGTTATGGCTACTATGATTTAGACGGCAAACCTACCCTTCAGGAGTACATTCTACTAGAAGCGAAGGCTCACCAAAGGATTGTCGCACCAATGGATGGTGTTGTATCTCTAGACGGAGATAATGTTATTCTCACTAACGGAAAAGGAGAGAATGAGAGTCGCTTAACCTTATATTCCATTCATAATGGCCGTGCGATTGAGGGAACAAGAGTTCTAACGGGTGATGTTATAGGTGAAACACCAGATGATACAGGTTTGAAAGTTTCCTATCAAAAGTATAAGAACAAGAAAGAAAAATTGGTGTATGTCAATCCGCAATTTTATTTTCCAAAAGTCATTCAACTTCAGACTACTATTTTACCAGCAATTGGTCAGTTTGGTGGGGATGAGTTTGAACGAGCAAAACATATTTATGAGTTTTTGAAATCTCAAGGGGCAAGTCCCCAAGCCATTGCGGCAATTTTAGGAAATTGGTCAGTAGAGTCTTCGATTAATCCAAAACGAGCAGAAGGAGATTATTTATCCCCTCCTGTTGGCGCTACCGATTCCTCATGGGATGATGAAACCTGGTTAGCAATTGGTGGTCCAGCCATTTATAGTGGTGCTTATCCTAATATCCTTCATAGAGGTTTGGGGTTAGGTCAATGGACAGATACTACAGATGGTTCAACACGTCATACAGCTTTATTGAATTATGCACGCAGCCAAAATAAGAAGTGGTATGATTTAGACCTCCAACTTGATTTTATGCTTCATGGGGATAGTCCTTACTATCAAAGTTGGTTAAAGGATTTCTTTGGAAATACAGGCAGTGCTGCCAATCTCGCCCAACTCTTTCTTACCTATTGGGAGGGAAATTCTGGTGACAAACTACTGGAAAGACAAACCAGAGCAACGGAATGGTATTATCAAATTGAAAAAGGCTTTAGTCAAACAAATGGAGGACAGGCAAAAAGTGACCCACAATCCCTTGAAGGGGTTCGTGGGGACTTGTATGATCATTCTGTTCCTGGTGGTGGAGATGGTATGGCCTATGCCTATGGACAATGTACATGGGGTGTTGCGGCTCGTATGAACCAGTTAGGATTAAAGCTAAAAGGTAGAAACGGAGAGAAGATTTCAATCATTAATACCATGGGAAATGGTCAGGACTGGGTTGCGACAGCTTCAAGTCTTGGTGGAGAAACGGGTTCCACACCAAAAGCAGGTGCTATTGTTTCTTTTGTCGGAGGTACCCATGGCACACCAGCAGACTATGGTCATGTGGCTTTTGTCGAGAAGGTCTATGATGATGGTTCTTTCCTTGTGTCTGAAACCAACTATGGTGGCAACCCTAACTATACCTTTAGAAAAATCTCTCAAGCAGATAGTGCCATTAGTTTTGCTTATACGGTGAAATAAAAGAATCATGTCATCAGTTTAGGTGACATGATTCTTAGTTTTTATAGAGTGACATATTTAATGCCATAGGCTGATAACTTACTTGATGATCGTCTTTAATCAATTGACTGTAAGCAACAAATCCGAACTGTTCATAAAATTGAATGACTTTAGGATGATTGATACTATCTAAAAATACCATCTGAGTTCCTACAATTGCTCGAAATTCTTCAATTTTTTGAATTACAATTTCAAATAACTCTTGTCCTGATAGTTTATTTAGCTTTGTGTTTTTGCCGAATTGACCGATAAGTAACACAGGGAGATAATCAATATTTTTGGGACTTTTCCCTTTTAGGACGAGTTTCTTTTTTAAGGATTTCTCTAAATCAGAAATATCAACAACTTTGAGAGATAAACTAAAGAATCCTATGATGTTACTTGTTTCAATTTCTTCAACGATAAAATTACGAGAACGATGTTGTTTTTCAAAATTGGGAGCTTTATCAGATAGATAAGTCAACATCTCTTCATTACCGTTGAAATTAACATTTTCTAAAATGATAGTTTTAAATAGCTCCTGAACTTGTTTCTTAGTTTTATCAGGAGCCAGCACTTGAATATTTTCAAGATATTGCTTAAGTGGTGTTACTTGAATTGTCATCTTACAGATACTTTGAAATGAGTTTATTTTTCGTTGGAGCGGTAGCGTCTTGTGATTCAATAGATTTCAAGACTGCTTGTAGCTTTTTAGATGGTTTATGATTAAGAATTTTTAGAGCATCTTCGTTTGTTAGTTTTATGTCACGTGTTAAACTGATTGTAGCCATTTGTTCTACCTCCTGTTTCTACTTAAATTCATTATAGCTTATTTTGAAAAAAAGTTCAATCTAAAGATAGTGTATGTTTTCTATAGTGTATAAATCCAAAATAAGTTTTTCTCTTGTATTTGTAGCTCATATTCGTTAGAATAATGGTGTAGATGAGTGGTCGGCTCATGGTCAATCTGATAGTAATCTTGGACATAAGGGCCAAGCGGTGGCGGACACCAGAACGAAATCCGATAGCAATCTTGGACGTAAGGGCCAAGCGGTGGCAGACACCAGAATAAACCGACTGACTAGGTGGCTTACAGGTTCAGTAAGCCATCTATTTTTTATTATTACAATAGTTTATTTGAAAAAAATTTTCTGGTTTACTTAAAATTAATTGACATATAATTAATTGACATATAATAGTAAAAATGGTATCATTGTCTTATAAAGAAACCGGTTTCAAAAAAAGAGAGAGGAGGATTTATTTTGTCGCATTGTTACTCAGGGTGTGCTTTGTTTGAAAGGAGAAATAAAATGAAAACGAAAAAAAATAGATTACTCGCTCTAGCTCTTATTTCAAGCTTTACATTAATGGGAGCTGTATCTGCCGCAGTGCAGTATCCTGATGGTGGTGTTTGGACCTATGGTGAGGGTTCTGGAGGAGGATGGGCTTTTTCAAATTACTACCATGGTAAAAAATACCATTATTCATCTATCGTGAGCAGATGGGATAGTGATTCTGATAAAGGAGAAGCTCCTGCTGGAAAAACTTCCTACGCATGGATTTGGACCAAATGGGGAGAACAAGTATCATTTTACTATGATTATGACTAATCGTTCATTGGTTTAAATCGTTCCCCTTGTACGAGCTACAAGGGGAATCATTTTTTTATAAGGAGTCTACTATGAAGAAACTATTTATTTGCTTGTCTACTATTTTTCTCAGTTGCTTCTTCATTTGGATTATTATCTTACGTGCCCCTCAGTATCTCTATACTAGTTATGACTCCGTTACCCTGCTACGTGTTAAAAAGGGGGCACAAGAGCCGACTCGTGAGGAGTTTGAGCGAGAGTTGGAGAAGTTTGCAAGCTCGGAGCAGAGTTTGATTGCCAGACGGATAGTAGAGCCGAGTAAGGATGGAAGCACCAACTTCACCTATGCGACCTATGGTCAGGGAAGCTTGCCAAAAGAGTTTCAAGTGGCCAGCCAAGAAAGCCGAGAACGGAGCGATCCTCTCAATAGCTACCTTCTCTTATCTGGTTCATTGACCAAGGAAAAATTAGCTGCAAAATTAGATGATTTAGGTTATAAAGCGATTGCAGACCGCAAAACTCCTCCGTATCTTTTAGCTTTTTGGATTGCTTTAAATCCGTTGTTGTTGATTAGTTTAGCTATATTTGGATTAGCTTTCTTTGCTATGGTGATTATCACTCGGATTAAGGAGATGCGGGCTGCAGGGCTTCAGCTCTTTTCAGGACAGACCCTCTTGTCCATTATAGGAAGCGCCTTATACGATGACGTCAAGTGGCTTTGCTTAGCTGGGGGGGGATCCCTTATAGTGGGAGGTGCTGTACTCCTCGGCCAAGGGCTCTTTTATTCCGTTCTTTTAGCAACCTTTAGTATCGGAGTGGGGCTTTATCTTCTCTTTTTATTGGGAATTTCGCTCGTACTGAGCCTGCTCTACTTGATGAGCTTGAGCTACAAGGCTTTGGTTCCTGTGTTAAAAGGACGTTTGCCCCTCAAACGTTTGATGACCTTGACCTTGCTATGTCAGTTGGTTGCTGTCTTTACAGTAGGTTATGCAGTCAAGACTGGCTTGACTTCTTACCAGCGTTTACAGGAACTCCAGCTATCCAAGCAAGCTTGGGAAGATCGAGCAGATTATTACCAAATTTCCTTTGGGATCGGTGATAGAGGAAAAAATGCGGAAAATCAGAGCAAGTGGTATGCCTTTGCCAAGGAAGCAATCGAAGAAGAACAAGCCCTTTATGTAAAGGATAATCTGTTCCATTTTGCCAATCCACAAGGAAAAAATGAACAGGGAGAGACATTGGATACCTATAGTCCGGATGCTAATACGCTCTATGTTAGTCCCAGTTATTTGGAGAAGGAAAAGGTCGTGGTAGATGCTGAGACCAAACAGAAGTTAGCCCATCTCCCAAAAGGTGAGTTTATTCTCTTGCTCCCAGAACATTTGCGCTCTCGAGAAGCAGAACTAAAAAAAATCTTTGAAGAAAGATTGAGTTATTATGGAAAATCTGGTGAGGAGGCAAGTGCTCCTTTGGATTATGAGATGAAAGCGCACGTTAGTTATCTTTCAATGGGAGAAAAGCGGTTTGTTTATAATAACGGTGAGAATCCCGTATCCACTCAGTATTTGACTGATCCGATTTTAGTGGTATTCACGCCGACTTCTACAGGTGATAGTTTTACATCCTTATCTAGTTGGTCTATCAATGCTGGTAAGAATATTTTTGTCAAAGGATATGAAGATGGGATTAAACTCTTGAAAAATGCAGAAATTTATGATCAAGTCTCCTATCTCAAGGAGGGACGAAGTGTTTACCTCGCACGTTACTATGAGGTTCAAACAGAAACTCTAACCCTTATTTTAGGAGCTATTATTGGAATCGCGAGTTCTTTGCTTCTCTTTTATTCTGTGAATCTTCTTTATTTTGAACAATTCCGTCGTGAGATTTTGATTAAACGAATTTCTGGTTTGCGATTTTTTGAAACACACGCTCAGTATATGATTAGTCAATTTGCTAGTTTTATATTCGGTGCGAGTCTCTTTATTTGGCGTAGTCGGGATTTGATGATTGGATTGGTAACTTTATCAATCTTCCTCGTTATTGCTATACTGACTCTCTACCGTCAAGCACAGAAAGAATCTCGTGTTTCTATGACCATTATGAAAGGAAAATAGGATGATTGAACTAAAGAATATATCTAAAAAATTTGGAAGCCGTCAGCTATTTTCAGATATTAATCTTCATTTTGAAGGTGGGAAAATTTATGCCTTAATCGGTACAAGTGGCTGTGGTAAGACAACACTCTTGAATATGATTGGACGATTAGAGCCATATGACAAAGGGCAAATCATCTATGATGGCACCTCTCTTAAAGACATTAAGCCCTCTGTTTTCTTTAGAGATTACTTGGGATATTTATTTCAAGATTTTGGCTTAATTGAAAGCCAAACCGTCAAAGAGAATCTCAATCTGGGTTTAGTTGGTAAAAAGTTGAAAGAAAAAGAGAAACTCTCTTTGATGAAACAAGCTCTAAACCGTGTAAACCTCTCTTATTTGGATTTAAAGCAACCTATATTTGAGTTATCAGGAGGAGAAGCACAACGTGTTGCACTAGCGAAGATAATTTTAAAGGATCCGCCTTTGATTCTTGCAGATGAACCAACCGCTTCGCTAGACCCCAAAAACTCTGAGGAATTACTCTCTATCCTAGAATCTTTAAAAAATCCGAATCGAACCATTATTATTGCGACCCACAATCCTCTTATTTGGGAGCAAGTGGACCAAGTCATTCGAGTTACCGATTTATCACATAGATGATATGGCAAGATTCAGCAATAAGAAAGTTTTTGATTATATACAGCATAAATTTCGAAAATCTGGAGTACTTGTTTATAATCACAATATTATTTGAGAACGCAGTTTTGGCTCGTTCTCTTTTTTTGTTGTGATACTTCTTTCAAGGAATATTTGGTAGGATTGGAGTGAAAAAAGATTAACTAGGAAAGAAGGAAGTATATGGAAGCCATTTATCAACGTGATTCGGATCAAGATGGACTAACTGATGCTCAAGAATTAGCGCTAGGAACCAATCCTATTAGCGCAGATTCTGATGGTGATGGTCGTTCAGATTTAGTGGAAGTAGAAGAAGGAACCAATCCCTTAGAAAAGGATTTACAAGACATAGACCAAACAAGTATAACTGAACCATCTTCAGTATTTATGGAAATGAAACAAAAGATTTCAGATATGATGGAGAGTCACTACAAGGAATTTATACAGGCTCTGATTAGTATTGAAACAGGGATTGAAAACCAACAAGACCTAGAAGACTTATATACTTACTACATGAGAACAGATTCTGTTTCTCTTTTGTCTAGTGATTTAGAAACCAGTCCTCAAGAGGTTGAAATGGAGATAGAGTTGTAGGGGAATCATGTGATTCTCCTATTTTCGTATAGATGAAAGGAGTGAGTATGGAAGTAATGCAATTATTGGCTATGTTTCGTGGAACAATTCCAAAAGATAGGGAGAAAATGGACCTATTTCTTCGTTATCAAGCTCAACATTTTGATGAGAAATGGCAGGATTTGGTAGTGAATTTTTTGACTGAAGAGGGCAAGATAGAAGAGATTCCTCACGTATATTCTTTTGATCAAGATATTGTTTCTTTCCTAGAGGCCAGTTCTGAAAATAATGACCAAGATTTAGAAAGTTACACAAGAAATTTTGGACAAGCAGGTCTAAGTAAATTATCTCAATTAAGTAATTTTGAGAAAAACTTGGTGCTAGAAGTCGCAACCTATAATCTTTTCACTCGATTTTACATCCAATCTGAAAAAGAGAAGCTAACACCATTAAGTGAGCTTGTATTTCATCAGAATCAGGATGTCAATTTAGTCAATGTCTATCGGGTTGCGAATAATCTATCTGATCGCATTAGTAGAGATATAGAGGAGTTTCTTCTAATGGTTGATTCCAAAGAACTAAAAAAAGAAGTTCTTGAGATTCATTTTGAAGAAAAAGAAGGAGATGTTCTAGCCTATTTGGGCTCAGAATTGACGGCTACTTTAGATATCGTTACGGATCTTGTCCATCATGAAGAAAACTACACACAACTCCCACTGACACAAAAGCTGAAGATTATTACTTATTTTGATGAAGTAAAGGCTATAAGAGAAAAGTCTAAGCAAGTAGAGGAAGCAGTCTTACCTTTAGATAATATTGACCAGGTAGAAGAAAATGTGGAAGTTCATTCCCTAACTAAAGTAGATAAAATTGTAGAAGAAGCTTTGAGGGAATATCCGATTGGTTCACAAGTAAGTTATAAAGGACAAGTATTTCAGTTGGTTTCAATTGAAAATGCACAGTTAAATGACTTAGTTCGCCTAGAGCTATTCAATGATTCCAACCAGTTATTTGAAGAAAATCCTATTTTATATTTGAACAGTTTGGAAGAGATTGAACAAGTATTGTCTCTGGTAGAACTTGAAAAAGAAAATTCAGAGATTGAGATGGATTCATCAAGTGAAAGTCTGGAAATAGATTTGTATTCCTATCTGGAAGAAGAAAAGGAAAAGGATAATGAAACAGAATCAACACCACTTATTTCAAGTATAGAAGAGTTGGATATTCCTGTTCAAGATTTTGTTTTTCCAGATGATTTAGAGAACTTTTATCCTAAGACAAATCGAGAAAAAATTGAAACGAATATCGCCGCAATTGAACTTGTTAAAAGATTAGAAAAAGAGGGACGACAAGCGAATCCAGAAGAACAAGAGCTACTAGCCAAGTATGTCGGCTGGGGTGGTCTTGCCAATGAATTTTTTGATGAACTCAATCCAAAGTATGAATCAGAACGTTTAACTCTCAGGAGCTTAGTAAGTAAATCAGAATACTCCACCATGAAACAAAGTTCTCTCACAGCCTATTATACAGACCCAATGATTATTCGCCAGATTTGGCAAAAGTTACTGGATGATGGTTTTGAGGGAGGAAGGATTTTAGATCCTTCTATGGGGACTGGGAACTTCTTTGCGGCGATGCCTAGAAGTATACGAGAGAAATCAGAACTCTATGGGGTTGAATTAGACAGTGTGACAGGCGCAATCGCAAAACAACTCCATCCCAATACCCATATTGAAGTGCGAGGATTTGAAGAAGTTCCCTATCAAAATAATAGTTTTGATTTAGTCTTAACGAATGTTCCATTTGGAAATTTTCGGATTGCTGATAAAAACTATGATAAACCTTATATGATTCACGACTACTTTGTCAAACACTCACTTGATTTAGTAAGAGACGGAGGACAAGTTTCGATTATCTCTTCTATCGGGACAATGGATAAGCGGACAGATAATGTCTTACAAGAGATTAAAACCAACACTCATTTTTTAGGGGGTGTTCGTTTGCCGGATACGGCTTTTAAAAAGATTGCAGGTACTCGAGTGACCACAGATCTCCTCTTCTTTCAAAAGGATCAAGCAAAGAATCTTAATGAGGAGGAACTTGTCTTTAGTGGCTCTATTCCCTTTGAGGAGGATAAGCGTGTCTGGATCAATCCTTATTTTGATGGGAAATACAATACACAAGTTTTGGGTGAATATGAGGTACGTAATTTTAATGGAAGTACTCTCAATGTTAAGGGGGTATCAGAAACATTAGCTACTGACATAATGAAATCATTAGAGAATGTGGAAGCACCTAAACAAATTGACAATTCTTTGAAAGCACCTGTTTTTATCCAAGAAGAAGTGGATAATTCTATCCCAAGTCGTATACGTGAGAACTTAGCGCTCTATTCTTTTGGATATGAGGGAAATCAAATTTATTACCGAGATACGCATGGCATTCGGAAAAGTTCAAAAGTAGACGAAATTAGTTATTATGTAGATGAGAAGGGAGATTTTAAAGCTTGGGACAGTTCTTTGTCTGAACATAAAATAGACCGATTCGTGCAACTTCATTTGACAGATGAGGAAGTGCTAGATGTTTACAAGTCAGAAGAAGCGAGTAAAAGAGGGAAATATAAGGGACTGTTCAAAAAAACTGTCTTTTATGAAAGTCCCTTATCGGATAAGGACATTAGTCGTATTAAGGGCATGGTTGATTTGAGAGAGACCTATCAAGACTTAATTGAAATTCAACGTCATCAAGATTATAGTCGGACAGATTTTCAGGTATTACTTAGTAAACTCAATCATGACTATGATCGCTTTGTAAGTCAATTTGGATACTTGAATGTCTCCGTTAATCGGAACTTATTTGATAGTGACGATAAGTATTCTTTACTAGCAAGTTTAGAAGATGAATACATCGATTCTAAAGACCAGAAAGTAAAATATAAAAAATCTTTAGCTTTTGAGAAAGCATTGGTTAGGCCAGAGAGAGTGATTGCAAGAGTATCAACGGCTTTAGATGCCTTAAACTCCAGTTTATCGGATGGTAGAGGGGTTGATTTAGAATATATGGTATCAATTTATCCCGATCATAGCCAAGCTGCTATTTTAGATGAGTTAGGTGACCAGATTTTAATGGATCCTGAAAGCTATTTAAGAGGAGAAAGAAAATATCTTTCTAAGAACCAGTTTTTATCAGGAGATATTCTCAACAAGATAGAAGTAGTTCAACTATTAGTGGAGGAAAACAATCAAGAATGTGACTGGTCCCATGCTTTAGATTTGTTAGAATCTGTTCGCCCTCCAAGGATTCATCTGGCAGATATTGAGTTTAAAATAGGGTCACGTTGGATTCCTCAATCCGTTTATGGTAAATTTGCCTTTGAATGTTTTACCAATCGTGAATTTGAATTGTCTTCGCCTGATGTTGAACAAGTCATTGAAGTGAATCCTGTCGATGGCCAGGTTCATTTAAGGACATCATTTGCTTATCGCTATCCAAGTGCCAAAGATAGTAGTCTTGGAGTTAGTGGGTCACGTTATGATACAGGAAGAAAGATTTTTGAGAATTTACTTAATTCGAACCAACCGACGATTACCATGACTGTTACGGAAGGAGAAAAGAAAAAGACCATCACAGATTTGGAAAAAACCTCTGTTCTAAGAGCAAAAGAGCAGCATTTACAAGAGCTCTTTCAAGAATTTGTCTCACGGTATCCAGAAGTCCAACAAGTCATTGAAGAAAGCTATAATCGTCTTTATAATCGAACTGTTAGTCGAGAGTATGATGGTAGCCATCTAGTCATTGATGGCTTGGCACAAAACATCAGTCTTCGTCCTCATCAAGAGAATGCCATTCAAAGAATCGTAGAAGAAAAAAGAGCCTTATTAGCTCATGAGGTAGGTTCAGGAAAGACCTTGACCATGCTTGGTGCTGGGTTTAAATTAAAGGAGTTGGGGATGGTTCATAAGCCCTTGTATGTGGTTCCCTCTAGTTTGTCTGCTCAGTTTGGTCAAGAAATCATGAAATTTTTCCCTACTAAAAAGGTCTTTGTGACCACTAAGAAAGATTTTGTGAAGGCGAGAAGAAAACAATTTGTGTCACGTATTATTACAGGAGATTACGATGCCATTGTTATTGGGGATTCTCAATTTGAAAAAATCCCTGTCAGTAAGGAAAGACAGATGAATTATATCGAGGATAAACTCAATGAATTACGAGAGATTAAAACGCATTCTGAAAATAAGTATACTGTCAAAGAAGCAGAACAATCAATAAGTGGTCTAGAGAAACAATTGGAAGAACTCCAATGCTTTAATCGTGATAGTTTTATTGATTTTGAGAACTTAGGAATTGATTTTCTCTTTGTGGATGAAGCACATCACTTTAAAAATATTCGTCCAATTACTGGACTTGGAAATGTAGCAGGGATTACCAATACAACCTCTAAGAAGAACGTGGATATGGAAATGAAGGTTCAACAGATTCAGGAAGAACATGATTATAAAAATATTGTCTTTGCGACAGGAACACCTGTTTCCAATTCTATTAGTGAGTTATATACTATGATGAACTATATTCAACCAGATATTTTAAAACGCTATCAAGTTGATTATTTTGACTCTTGGGTAGGTGCTTTTGGAGAAATTCAAAACTCTATGGAATTAGCTCCTACAGGGGATAAGTACCAGCCTAAGAAACGATTTAAAAAGTTTGTCAATCTACCTGAGTTGATGAAAATCTATAAAGAAACAGCCGACATTCAAACACAAGATATGTTGGATTTACCTGTTCCAGAAGCTCATATTATCCCTATTGAGAGTGAGTTAACTGAAAACCAGAAACTCTATTTAGAAGAATTAGTTATGAGGTCAGATATGGTCAAATGTGGAACAGTTGATCCGAGTCAGGATAACATGTTAAAGATAACAGGTGAGGCACGGAAACTAGCAATTGATATGCGTTTGTTGGACTCTAGTTATAGTCTAGCAGACAATCATAAACTGCTTCAGGTAGTGGATAATGTTGAAAGAATTTATCGTGAAGGAATGGAAAATAAGGCTACTCAGATGATTTTTTCAGATATTGGAACACCTAAGAAAAAGGACAATGGCTTTGATGTTTATTCTGAGATTAAGGCTTTATTAGTTGATAGAGGAGTCCCTAGTAAGGAAATTGCCTTTGTACATGATGCCAATAGTGATGAAAAGAAGAATAGTTTGTCTCGAAAGGTCAATGCAGGAGAGGTGCGGATCTTACTTGCCTCAACTGAAAAAGGAGGAACAGGTTTAAATGTTCAGAGCAAGATGAAAGCAGTTCATCACCTGGATGTACCGTGGAGACCAAGTGACATTCAGCAACGTAATGGACGGATTATCCGACAGGGAAATGAAAACAAGGAAGTGGATATTTACCACTACATTACCAAAGGTTCATTTGATAATTATCTATGGGCAACTCAGGAGAACAAACTTCGTTATATTAAGCAGATTATGACTTCTAAGGAGCCGATTCGTGCTGCGGAAGACATTGATGAACAGACCATGACAGCTTCTGATTTTAAGGCACTAGCAACAGGTAATCCTTATCTCAAATATAAGATGGAACTAGAGAATGATCTAACTCTATTAGAAAATCAAAGACGCGCCTTTCAACGCAGTAAGGATCACTATCGTCATACAATCTCTTACTGTGAAGAAAATATGCCCATTCTTGAGAAACGATTAAGCAAGTATGAAGGCGATATTCAACAGTCTGAAATATCGAAAGACCAGGCATTTTCTATGACAGTAGGCAAGCAAGTTTTTGAGCAACGAGCTGAAGCAGGTGAATCTCTACACCGTCTTATCCGTCATAATCAAGCTGACAGCAAAGAATTCCGTACCCTAGCAAGCTATCGAGGATTTGACATTAAAATGCTTAGTCTTCCAATAAATCAGCCTCTTCCTGAAACCTTCTCTGTTAAGATTGTAGGAGAAAATCAATATTCTGTCAGTTTAGATTTGTATTCTCCTTTGGGGACAATTCAAAGGCTCCAGCATACGATTGATTACATTAAAGAGGACCAAGTGAAAACTCAGAACTTATTGGATGAATTAAAGGATAAATGGACTACTGCTAAGGTAGAAATTGAGAAAAATTTTCCAAAGGAAGAGGAGTATCAAACTAAAAAGGCCGAATACGATGTACTCGCACCATTGATTGAAACAGAAACGGATTTAGATATTATTGATCAGGCATTAAGGCAATTCCACGAAAAAGGAAAAGAAAAGCAGGAACAACTTTCTTTTGAATTAGATTAAAAAATATATAAAAATAGCGGACAAGAAAAGAAAAGCGCGGTAGAATAAAGATAGAAAGAAACGAGGTAACGATTATGATGGAAGATACCTATTATCAATTAGAAGAGGCCTTGGTACAGGGATTTCAAACACCTGAAGAATACCAAGCCTACAAGGAACTAAAGGAACATTATGAGGAAGTTACTGGGGATTACAGTTTTTCTAAACGAGAACTCACTAGTCAATTGGAAATCTCTCTTCAGAATCATCGAGGTGTGGACTTTGAAGAACATGAAAAAGAGGAGTATTTGGACTTAGTTCAAAAATTAGAAGAGTTTGATTCCTCTCTTGCCACCCATTATCGTCAATTGATTAACTAGAAAGGAGAAAGTTATGAATGATTTACTCCTTATCCCAGTAATTTTTTTAGCAGTTGGAGGAATTCTCATTCTTTTATGGAGACTCTTTCTTATTGCCAGTGGACTTTTCCTGATTGGTTTTGTCAGTTTTCTTATTTTCGTGGAGGTTTATGGAATTTATTTGTTCTTTACTGAACCTACTTTATATTTTGATGATATCAGACAACATGGTTTAACTAGTTTTACAGCTGTGTACCTTTTCATCAATCTGATGTTGGTTCTAGGATTTAGTTGGCGCTTCATTAACTCCATAAATAAGAATAAAATGTGAACTTTTTAGATAGTTAAAAGACTTTATTCAAAGGTAAGTTTGAATAGAGTTTTTTTTATTGATGTGCTTATAATCCCGTCCTAGTACTTAGTGTGAGAAATAAAAAGAGATGAATTAAAATTAAAGTGTACAGAATGCTTTAGAGTTTCTATTTTTCTTATAATATATAGTAATTTCGGTACAAATTAACTTGTATATTCTATCTGGTTTAGTGTGATATATTCATTGTTAAATAAAAATATGAGTTCTCCTCTTATTTTAAAAAATAATTATTTTATAATTTTTTTTTATATTTAGTGTAAACCATTCATTGCGTCCCAAATACGGGAGGTTTGTTTCTGATTTTCATATTTGGATTATAATATTCTCATCAGAGTTACTTAAGGAGTAAGATATGAACCAGATTATGAAACAATATAAATTACTATATTTCTTGATTATTTTATTAAGTTTGACAAGTGCTCTTTTAATGACATTCTTCTCTATTCAATTAGGAAGAATACTTGATAGTATATCTAATTCAAATAGTGGATTACTCTTTCATATCACTATTTCTGTAGGTTCTATTTTACTGTGGTTCTTTATCTCTTGTTCTTATTCCTATCTTAAAAATCAATATGTAAAAAAAGTTATTATAGATCTAAAAAAGGGTCTCTTATTACATTATTTATCGCGTGAATTTAACCAAATTGACAACCGTAACCATTCAGATTTCTTAAATAATATCACCAAAAATAGTGACCTTATTCAAGAAAATTTATTGATTCCTAGAATCTCTCTAATTGCAAATTTAGGGACCCTTATCATGAGTGTGGTTGCTATTATCTATATAGAATGGCGATTAGCATTAGTCTTTCTTTTATTGTCAAGTATAACGATTTTTCTATCTCAAATTCCTGGAAAGTTAATGACTAAAGCAACTAATAATTATTCCCTACAAAATAGTGACTATTTATCAAAAATGACAAACTTTATTGATGGTTTTGAACAAATTAAGTTATTAAATGTTCAAAGCTGGATTCAAGAAAAAATTCAAGGAATCAGTTTAGAATTTGAAGAGTCCAGAAAAACTTATCAATTTTTAAAAGACATAGCTTCAACTACTGGAACCTTACTAAGTTTTTGCTCTCAACTATCCTGTATGGTTGCTGGTATCTTTTTTGTAAGAAATAACTTACTGACTATTGGATTACTCGTAGCAAGTATTCAATTATTAAACGGTGTCTTTGCTCCTTTACAATCTATTCTTTACAATAAAAATTTAATCAACAGTTGTAAGTCCATTATTGATAATATCCAAGAAAATCTATATGAGACGAATCATGAAATTTTTCATAAAACAACTACAATTAATTGTGATAATATTTCGACCATTTCTATTAGCCAATTATATTATGAAATTGAAAATAGAATATTATTTGATTGTTTTTCCTATGAATTTAAAAAAGGCAAGCGCTATGCTATTATCGGTGCTTCAGGAGCTGGGAAAACAACTTTAGTAAAATTAATACTAAATTATTATCCAAAAAATCTTTATGATGGAGAAATAAAAATCAACGGAAAACAGAATATTGATATTCCCTCAGAGGAGTTATATAAAGATATTGCGTTTGTGCAAAAAAATGACTTTCTGATTGAAGGCAATATTCTAGAGAATATCAAATTGGCTAGAAACCTTCATTTAACTGAAAAATTAAGAAAATCCTTAGGTTTTAATGAAGACTTCCTTCGTAAAAACCTAGCTCAATCAAACCAAATCATTTCAGAAGGAGAAAAGCAACGAATTGATTTAGCTAGGTTTTTAGTCAAAACATATTCAGTTTATATATTTGACGAACCTACAAGTAACCTTGATCCAATAAAAGCAAAAGAAATAATGGACTACATTCTATCCATTAAAGATGCAATTGTTATTGTCATTACTCATGATCAAAATCCAGAAATATTGGAAGAGTTTGATCAGATAATTGTTTTATAATAGAAAGGAGGTGATGATCATGATTATGGAAGATTTCAACATTTTGGAGTTAGAATTTGAAGAAATTCGTGAAGAAGATACAACTAATTGGTACTTTATCTAAGATAATTTTAGATTTAGTTAATTTAAACTCTTAAAAAGAGAGTTTAAATTAGTTTGTATTAATAAAAAAGAAGTCAATAATATTAATTGACTTCTCGTGTATAACAAAAGCATGCATGTTCATCTTGCATGCTTTTATCAAATAGTTGAGGATATAAAATGGATAATTATTTCCCAAAATGGAACCAGGATAGAATCGTTTACCAATGGAAGAACGATAGATTAAGAATTGGAGCTGACGATGTTGATGTATTAGAAATTACAGGATACTCAGATTTTTGGTTAGATTTAATTTCTTGTTGCAATGGAATTAATAGCTTTGAAGAAATTAAAGATTTATTAAGAAAAAAATATGATATATCCGAAAATATTATAGAAAAATATATATCTAAATTTTCTGATCGTAATTTATTAGAAATATTAGATAGACCTGTAAATCAAATTGATCACTATTTAATTAATGAATCACTGGAAACTTATTATTCTAGTGAAGGTATTGGTGGGATTAAATTACTTGAAAAATTGAGTAATTTAAAAGTTACCATACTAGGATGTGGAGCCGGTGGTTCTCATATCGCATTACAATTAGCCCAATTAGGGGTAGGGCGACTTCATTTAGTCGATGATGATATTGTTAAAGAAAATAATATAAATAGGCAATCTATGTTTACCTTTAACGATATTGGTAAATATAAAGTTGACTGTGTAAAAGATTGTATTCTAAAACGTAATTATCAGTGTGTAGTCACAAAAAGAAAGTTAAAAATGAGCACTGTTGATGCTGTAAAAAAAGAAATTTCTGAAAGTGACTGGGTATTTTGTTGTATGGATGAACCTCCTTATATAGCACAAAGATTAGTAAATAGAGCATGCTATTTATTTAATATCCCTAGTATATACTGTTTTAGCCAACGTAGCGCAGGTAAACTCTTATTTTGTAATCCTAATATTCAAAATATAGGCTGTGTTGATTGTTTACTTTATGAACAAGATAGTGATAACTTTCAAAATTTAGTTAAAAAATTTTCAAACTATGATGGAAAATTAATAACTGCAAATATTTTAACTAATATTCTATTATTGTCATCATGGGTTGTGAAGAAATGGTTAGATTGTGTAACAGAGAAAAATAGTAATGTTTGGAATACTTTATTTAGATTTGATTTTTATAGTTTTAGGGAAGATGAATTCAAGCACTTCTCTAAGCAATCTCATTGTCCTACATGTGGTCATGATTTCAATAAAAGTAAACTCTGGGAGATTCTAAAAATTGATGAATAAGAAAATTATATTTAAAAAAAATCAAGCAAGTAAATTTGCATATTTTTCATTGATGTTTGTTGCAGGTACTAGTATTGAGCAAGTAAATGAATTAGGATTTTCACATCTTATTGAACATTTACTAATACGAGCAGGGAATGAACAATCACTAAATGAATTGTTTGATATGAATGGTGCAGCTATTAAAGGAGAGACATCTAGAGATTATATTAATTTAAGTGGTTACTGTCTAGCTGAAGATTTCAATAAAATTTTTAAAATACTGATAAGTAGGATTTTCAATCTTTCTATTACTGAAGATGAACTATTGAGGGAAAAGAAAATAGTCTTAATTGAATTAAATCAGTATGAAAATAGTAAAAAATCTATTAATGATAATCGAGTAATTTTTAAAAATAGTTCTTGGTCAATAGATATTATTGGTACTAGAGGTAATATTGAGTCTGTTACTTTAGAAACTATATATAAATTTTATAAAAATAAAATTCAAGCAGGAGAATTCCAGATTGCTATTTCTGGTCCAAGTTTTCTACAAAGTGAAATCATATATATTGAAAATATGTTACCTTTAAGTGGATCATCTGTAGAAATTAACTTTCCGACATTTTCAAGTGGTTTAACAGAATTAGATAAAATACAAGAACTCTCTGAAATTTCTATGTATCTTGATATATCTGGTATGGTAGCATCATCTCATGATATGGCAATGTTAAGTATCTTAAACTCGATGTTAACTGGTATTAAAGATTCATTATTAGGCCATAAGTTAAGGACACAAAAGCAATGGATATATAATATTGTATCATACCCAATATTTTATAGTAATATGACTTTACTAAAAATCGTAACTATAACACCTACAATCTATAAGAAAAAATTGATTAAAACACTAGAGAACAATCTTGTTAATGAATCCGATTTATCTGATGAACTATTATTTTATAAGGCTAAAAAAAGAGTAATCAATGAATTGTACATAAATTGTGAAGTTAATAAAAATGAATATTTAAAAACAATTTGTAGAGAAAAATTATTTGATATTCCAAGTTGGGATAGTATTGCTGAAGAGCTAGAGTTGATTTCTTTAGATGAGTTCAAGAGATTTTCAAAAAAAGCAATTATTCAAAATAGGAATTACCACATTGTATTAAATTGATAATATTTTTTTCGAAGTATTCTTTATAATTTTTGTATATTGTTTTATTGAATAATTCAAAAATTTTTAAAGCATCTTCTATTTTTAAAATTGATTTTTGATTATGATGAAATTTAAGTTCAAAATATCCATCTAAATACAAAAAAATAGTTTGTTCAAAAAAATCTGTGGAATTAGATAATATATTCTTAGTAGCTTGTTTTAAAAATAAAGATTCCTCATATAAGCTATTTTCAATCATTATAATAAGTGAATTAAGAAGTAATTGAACGAGAGATTGTTTATTTCTAGGTATGGAACTATACAACTTTCCTTTTTTTAGTGCCTCTTTAGCATATCTAAATAATAAATTTGGTAATATTGCTCGACAGCAATTTCCAAGAATAAGAATTTCGTAATATCCCCAGTTTTCAACAGAAAATAAATAATTTGTAAGGTAAGAGGTGTCTTGATTACTCAATTTATGATTATTATCAATTCCATAGACAATGCTTTCAATGAAAATAGCATTTAGCTTATGATAATGAGAATTTGTCTCTCTAAACAGTGCTATCTCTTTGTTTGCCATATTAAGTAATGATTTAATTTCTTGATTGTAGGCAGCCTGTTGAACTAAGCGGATCAAGCTATTGAAGTCTGAAGGCTCATAATTATTACAGGAAAGTAAAAACTCTTCTAGTGTTACACCTATTTTTTCAAGTAGATATAATAATTTAAAAAATGAAATTTCTGTCTCTCCTAATTCAAATCTAGAAATTTGAGACTTTGAAATTTCTGCACCTGCTAATGAAGAAATAGAAATACCTTTTCCTTCTCGTATTTTTCTATAAGTTTCACCTAAAATCATATTTACCTCCCTTTACCATAAAAAATTATTAGAAAGTGTGACAGATTATGAAAAAATACTATCAAATTCTTTTATTACTATTTGATATTATCATTATTATTGGATTATATCAATAAAATTAATGAGTCTGGGTAAAAACTCAATTTCAGGAGAAAATAAAATGAATATTCCCACGATAAAACGCATTATATCAAGTTTTTTGGACAGCCTTTGTTCGAAAATTATTTTAACTCATAGTTGATGATTCCATAAATTGAAAAGTTTTATACTTAGTATTAAAATGCTCGATTTTAATACGTATTACAAGTATCTCTATTAAACCTCTTATCCTCTTCAGTCAATGGATGCTTTTTAGAACTTTTAACAGGAATGAAGGTTATCTTATGAGTATTCACAATGCATAAATAATCCAAATCCAGAAAAACAAGTGATTGCTCTGGCAAACTTGACCTATCCTTTCTTAAAAAGAGTAAAATCATGTGTATGACCTTCTTAAAAAACTAATTAGCAGGCATGAAGTGGTGTTAAATCGAGTATGATTTGTGTCTTTATGTTATGTCTCTTTTTTCCTGAATAATTTTACTTTGGTTTCTTTTAACGTTGAAATAGGATTTTCTATTACATCAATAGCTATAGTGACACTTGTTGATTTTAAGTTTTCTAAGTCAAATAGACTTGAGGAATGGAGAGTATATTCTACGAATGTTAATGTTCAGTGACTGTCGCTAATCCAAGACCAAAATCAAAAGCTAGGAGACGTAGAGTTGGTCAATAGAATAAATAACGCAAGTTTAGCATCAACTGTTTTTATAGACTTAGCGTTTTTGGACGTCCTCCTTTATAGTGTTTGGCTTTATAAGCTTTATTTAGACAGGATATCTTCGTTGGGAAGGTGTCCTTTTTTACACTAATAAATAATTTAAAGTTCTCAGAAGTTAGTTGCATGATCTTTTGTAAATAGTTTTCTTAACTATAGTATAGCATAGTACAGTATGCATTTTATTTTTTTCCAATAAGTCTATTATACTCCAAAGACAGCTAGTTTTATTTTTTTCTCTGAACTGTACGATTTTGCGCCTGAAATGTAGGAATCACCTTTAGTTGTTGTGTGATAAAACTTACAAGTTCTTTTTGTTATTCTTGACCTAGTTTTTATAGAAAGAAGGTCTAAGATGTTAAATAAAGTCAAAACTAAAGCCTTAATTAGTGTTGGAGCAGTAGCCGCAACTAGCTTTATTCTCATGATGGGATATACTGCTGGTCAACATTCTACTGCTAAACAAAGTCGCAAAGAGATTGAATTGGCTGCAGCTAAACTTGTGGAAGATAAACAAGCAGAAGATAAAGCCAGTATTTTGTCATCGGATACTGTAAAAGAATTTTTGACACAGTACTATACGAAAGAAAAGCTCGGAGAAAATAATACACGCATTCAACCTTATATGACTGAATCAGCTTATTCTCAAGAATTGACAAGTCAAAACGATGCCATGAACCAAGTGTATAAGGACTATATTTTGGATTATCATTTTGAAAAAGCTGATATCTTTGTCAATCAGACTACGAATCAAGCCATTGCCATGGTCTCTTATAATGTAACCTATGTATCTGATTTAAAGAATGCCAACCAATCAAAGACTAATCAGACAGAAACAAGAACAGTTAAGTTATCCTATTCTAAACTACCTGGTAAGTTATTGGTCAACCAAGTACAGGTTTGGAAATCTGGGTTGGATGATTTAGATAAGGAAACTCCTAAAACTTTAGAAGAATCATCATCAATACCATCACTGCCAAATACTACGACAAAATGATGATATTGCATGGAAATAGAAGAATGTAAGCAAATTTCAATTCTTGATGTAGCAAGTCGTTTAGGTATCTCCTTTAAACAAGTTTCTAGCAGTGTCTATGAACATCCTGAACATGATTCATTTCGGATTTTTTCAACTACCAATACTTTTAAATGGTTTTCAAGAGATATTCAAGGTGATGTCATTGATTTTGTTCAACTAGTTAAGGGAATATCCTTTAAAGAAGCTCTAGCCTTTCTTTCTGAAGAACCTTTTCAAAAAGGCATTGTTCAAGACAATATAGAGAGACCATTTTATTATCCTTTAAAGTCAATAGAAGATTCTGACTGTCGTTTGACCAGATATTACTTAACAGAATGTAGAGGAATTTCAGAAGAAATCGTACAAAAGATGATCCAACAAGGTTTGATGGCACAAGCTAGTTGGAAAACAAATGAAACAGTTGAACCTGTTATTGTTTTTAAAAGCTTTGATCATCGTCACAAACTGAAGGCGGCAAGCCTACAAGGGATTTATAAGAATCATTCTATCCCAAGAGAGAGGTTAAAAACAATTTTAAAAGGAAGCCATGGACATGTTGGAATCTCCTTTGACATTGGTAAACCAAATAGACTGGTCTTTTGTGAATCGTTCATTGATTTGATGAGCTATTACGAACTTCATCAACAAAATCTATCTGATGTTCGTTTGGTATCTATGGAGGGATTAAAAAAATCTGTTGTTGCTTATCAAACTTTACGACTAATAGCTGAAGAAAATAAGAAGTTGGAATTTTTAGATACAGTAACACCTTCGAAGTTATTGCCCTTAATCAATACAATTCGTGATACCACTACCTATTTCGATAATCATCCTGATTTATTGACACTTGCGGTAGATTGTGATGATGCAGGTAAAGATTTTTCTGATAAGTTATCTCAAGCAGGATTTCCCGTTTTACTGGATTTACCTAATAATGAATTTGGGAAAGAAAAAATAGACTGGAACGATATTCTTCGAGAAAAGAAATCAGATTTACAATTGATGATCGAGACTGTGAAAGAGACTTTTGGAAATCCACCAGTAAGACAAACCTCTCAATGTTTAGAATTGTGATAACAAAATCAAGATGTTTTAGCTAATATTAGAATGAAGGAGGATCATATATGACCATAATCGAACGCTTAGAAGAAAAGGTCACTAGGCAAGAAAGCAAGGTAGCAAGAGAGACAGAAAAACTCGCTGCTTACAAAGAACAACTGGAGACAGCGATGTTTGCAACGTTCAAAAGGCGTCAAAGCATCAGTCACATGAGTTTTGAAGAAGCTCTTGACCATGCCTTTGGTAAAGAAAGACAATTCGATGATTCTGAATTTAGAAAGGATGAAATGAGTGAATGACAAAAGATTGGAATTTTAATCAACCATTAGAAAGTAAATCAGAAAATCAAGAAGATCCAGATAAAATTGCGGCCTTATTTGGAAATCATCAAGGAGGTAATGATGTAAATTATGAAGCAGCTTTTCAAAAGCGTAAACAAGCACCTGTGACGGAATCAAATTCTAGTTCTAAACCCAAAGTTACAGAGGTTAGAACAGGAAAAGAGACAGATATCACTACAAGTTATCAGCAACATCTTAAAAGACTTATTGCAGATAACAATAGCGATATTCAAAGTAGTCAAAAGAAAATTGAAGAGCTACATACGTTGATCGACACAAAGAATAAAGACAATAAGAAATTGCAGTCAATTTATGATGCGATTTCCGAATTACACTAAGCAGTCCTGATAGGCTGCTTTTTTGAGAGGTTATAGATGTTTACAAAACTTTTTAAGAAAAACAAAGACAATAGTGATGTATTTAAGAAGCTAATTCATAGACTATCTGATATGTCTGTCCAAGATCTTGAAAAAATAGACCGACTGTTAGATATCATTTTCA
The DNA here is from genome assembly GCF_047465525.1 of Streptococcus infantis. Lineage (GTDB taxonomy): Bacteria > Bacillota > Bacilli > Lactobacillales > Streptococcaceae > Streptococcus > Streptococcus infantis_R. The sequence continues at coordinate 52,157 of NZ_JASGZS010000001.1, forward strand.
CTCCAGATCAAGGATCAGAACAACTAAAAACAGAAGCAACTTACAGAGAAGAAACTTTGGACGACACATTAAAGGAAGCTAAGAATCAACTTCATAAGGAACAATTGGAGAAGAATTTAGAGAGATTTAGGAAAGATGGAATGAAATAAATGGTTTTATAAAATTTTCTTTTACTTGCATAAAGTCTTGTGTTATACTTTTAGTATAGACTAGAGAAGGAAGTAAATATTTTGGAGTTGACTACCAAGCAGGAAAAGCAACTAGGTCAGACTCAGTGGTTCCATGCGACATTGTTCCGACATTTAGAATCGTTAAAAAAAGGTATCAATGTTCAATTTAACTTAGGGAGTGAGCTAGATTTTGGACCTGGTTTCTATATTACGCCTGACTTTGAACAAGCTAGAAAATTTATCAATAAACAAGTTGAAGTTCTAAATAACATTATGGCGAATAAAGATATTTTTGAGTCAGAAGAAGAATTCGGAATTATATTAGAATTTCGTATTTCAAATTTTGTAGAAATTTTTAAGAACCCAGACTATCATTGTCACTATTTTGCAAAACATAAAAAATCAGAGTCAGATTTAGATTTTGCGGAATTTGTCTTTCAAAATCGGGAAAATCCAGATGAATTACAACACCATTTTGATTTTATCTATGGTGTTCAGACTGATGACAATCCAACCCAAGCTTTAGCTCGTTTTCGTCAGAATGAAATTACAAAAGAAGAAATGCTTTCTGAGTTTAGAAAACCCTATTCTTTTAAACAATTATCCATTCACAACCAATCTTTTTGTGATATAATGAAAATAGAGAAGGTTTATCAATCAAAGACAGGAGAGGAGTTACAAAAATGGCAGTAGTATCATTGGAAAATAATATTAAACTATATAGTTCAGAATTATTTCAAGCACTATTAAAAGCCTCTAATTATAAATTGGATGAGCGTATTGCTCAGACTGTTGCAGAAGGCTATGCTCGTAATCTAGATTATTCTGATCCTGAACTGATGCATGTTGGTGTAACTTCGGTTGCTAACAATCTGCTTACAAAAATTAAACAAGAGTATTTTATTGTATAGGATTTTGAAATAAGCGACCTCAAAAGAAAGAAATTACTCTTAGCCAAGTTGATAGCTAGCAGTTCAGTTATCAGGGTTAATAGTAGCGAGTCAGACGGACTGACTCGCTTTTTCATTATTTTGTTTTTTTCCCGATGAAATCGTAATAAATGTCTATCTGAATAATTCAGTTGCGTTTCGTGTCAATCGGCTTGTGAATCATTTTCTGTCAAGTTAGAAATGAAACTCCTGTCGGAATGAGTTAGACTGACAAATCTAGACGAAGTTTTCAGTATTTAATGTGATAGATTAGGCTTAAAAATCTCATTTTACAGAGTTGAAAGAAGTTGCTTCATCGACACAATTCAAAGATCGATTGGAATGATTCTCATTTATAAAGTAATTTGAGTACGCATCCTGTTTTATGCTATGTCTATATGATATAATGAAAAAGAGGTATAAACTATGTCAGATTTAGAGATTAAAAAAATTGATATCAAAGATTTTGGTTGCTATAAAGATTACAAACAGCATAGTCAATCAGGTATCGGTAATGATTTTAATGATGGAAGAATTAATATTTTTTACGGTAGAAACTATTCAGGAAAAAGTACTTATTCGAAAATTTTTCAAAGTATTGAACTTAAGCAACTTCCAGAAAAGTATGAAAATATAGATTTTGAAGTCAAACTAGCTAATCATAGGATTATTAAGTCAAACGAAATAGGTAGCGACTTACCAATAGATTGTAAAGTTTTCAATCAGCAATTTATTGACGATAATATTTATCTTCACAATGACAATAAATTAAATAGTTTCCAAATTTCGATAGGTAGTGATACTAATGAAACCTTGAAGAAAATTGAAGATATACGATTAAACGAACTTAAACCCAGAAATGAAAAATTGTCACAGGTTGAATCGGATATAACTAAAAAACAAAAAAAGCTTAAGAGTAGTGAAAATGTTTTGAATTCAAAACTGAGAACAACTGCATCAAAAATCAAGAATTTAAAGAATCCCTCGGTCGTAGTTGGTAATAAATATGATATACGAGATATAAAGGAAGAGTTTAAAAAATATTCAGCTCATTTTCCTATTTTACCATTACAAGATGATGAGAAGGCTGTAGCTGAGTTAGAAAAGAATGTTGAACAAGCCAAAATACGAATTCTCGAAAAAAACATAAATAAACCACAAAAAATTGATTTAGTTAGTTTTGATAAAAATTTTAATTTCACATTATTTTTAGAAAATACGAAGAAGCTTTTATCTAAAGTTGTCTCAGTAAGTAATATTCTAGATGAATATAAAGATAGTCCAGATAAAATAAATTGGATTAAGCATGGTGTTGATATCCATGGAGATAATCCAGAAAAATGTGTATTTTGTGGTAACGGCATTGATGGTGAGCTTATTAAAAATCTAAAGTTGGCTTTTTCTGATGAGTTAAGCTCTCTGGAAAACGAATTAGTGCTGCAAAATAATAGGATAAAATCAGAAATCCAAAAATTAGATGCTATTCCAAATATTAATAAGGAAGATTATTTTAAAGACTCTGTATCTGATATTCAAAATATAAACAAAGAGATTGAAAATAATATTAATAATAGAAAAAGAGTTCTAGAAATACTAGAATCAAAAATTTCAGAAAAACAACGAGACATTTTTTCTAAAATTGAAATTAATGATTTAAATTGGATTGATTTTTCCGAAATTCAAGTTGAGATTAACTCACTATATGATGGTACTATTAAACAGATAGAACAATTTGAGGATAGGAAAACTAAAAGCATAGATTTTCTTCGAAGATATTATATCGTAAAAGAGTTCCCTGTATCTGAGTTCACTAAACTATCTCAAGAAGTTGACCAACTTGAAGAATATATAAATGAGAATTCCAAAGAACAGAAAAAATTAAAGGAAGAAAAAGAAAAATTTGAGCAAGATATTATTGAACTTGAAGGTAGTTTAAAGTCAGAATCTGAAGCAGCAAAACGTATAAATATGATACTTCAAAATTCTTTAGCACATTCAGAGATGTCCCTAAAATCAGTCGATGATGAGGAAGGTATATATTTCGAAGTTTCTCGTAATGAAGAAAGAGCATATAATCTAAGTGAAGGAGAAAAATCATTAATAGCCTTTGCTTATTATATTACAAGATTAGAAAGTTTGTCGACAGAAGAAAAGTCAAAAACAATCTTATTTATTGATGACCCTGTCTCTAGTCTGGATGAAAATAACATTTTTTATATCTACAACCTAATTTTTTGTCTTCTAGAAAAGAAAGAATTTTTACAATACTTCTTGTCCACTCATAATCTAGATTTCTTGAAATATACAAATAGATTTTCTAATAAAAAAGATTATTACTTAATAGAAAAGATAAAAGAAGCTGAAAATATCCCGTCAAAAAGTTATATAAAAAAATTGCCTACGCATTTATCAAATAAAGTCACAGAATTTGTATTCCTGTTTGAACAAATATATAGAGTGGCAACAGAAGATGAACACGAAAATAATTTTTCTGTTTTTTATAATTTTCCAAACAACGGTAGAAAATTTATTGAAACTCTTTTATACTTTAAATATCCTGACTATAAAACAAAGAATGACGATAAAATTATTAATTATTTCGGAGATGAGAATGCTCCATTTATGCAACGTATAAATAATGAGTACTCTCATGGAGAAGATAGGTTTGATAGAACTCGCAATCCCATTAATACATGCGAGTTTAAGCATGATGCTAGAATAATATTAGGCGCCTTACATCGAAATGATCCAGAACAATTTAAATCATTTCTCAATAATAGTAATTTAACTCACCCCGATTTTCTGGAAGATAGATAAAAATAACGACATTTCATTAAAGAGATGTACTTATACTAAACGAAAATCAAAGAGCAAACTAGGAAGCTAGTCGCAGACTGTACTTAGGTACGGCAAGGCGAAGCTGACGCGGTTTGAATTTGATTTTCGAAGAGTATTATCTCTATACTGTTGAGTGTTGTGCTCCCTTTTAGGTGGCTTTTTTAGAAGTAAAGTTTAGTATAGAAAAACAAGACACAACTCACCAAAATTGGTGAGTTATGTTTTTTATGTTATAATGGTATTATCAAATGAAGGGAGTTTGCCATGATTGGAAAGAACATAAAATCCTTACGTAAAACACATGACTTAACACAACCCGAATTTGCACGGATTGTAGGTATTTCACGAAATAGTCTGAGTCGTTATGAAAATGGAACGAGTTCAGTCTCTACCGAATTAATAGACATCATTTGTCAGAAGTTTAATGTATCTTATGTCGATATTGTAGGAGAAGATAAAATGCTCAATCCTGTTGAAGATTATGAATTGACTTTAAAAATTGAAATTGTGAAAGAAAGAGGTGCTAATCTACTATCTCGACTCTATCGTTATCAAGATAGCCAGGGAATTAGCATTGATGATGAATCTAATCCTTGGATTTTAATGAGTGATGATCTATCTGACTTGATTCATACGAATATCTATTTAGTGGAAACTTTTGATGAAATAGAGAGATATAGCGGCTATTTGGATGGAATTGAACGTATGTTAGAGATATCTGAAAAACGGATGGTAGCCTAGTGGAAATCCAAGATTATACTGATAGTGAATTCAAACATGCTCTAGCGCGGAATCTTCGTTCTCTGACAAGAGGAAAAATATCCAGTAAGCAAACTAATATGTCTGCTGATATTGTTTATTTAACTGCTTCTCACAACGAATTAAGAAGAAAGAGAGAACTGTTTCCAGAAAATGATAATTTTATCTGCTATGTACAATATGATAGAAGTAAAAAATTTCCAATTCATAACATCATAGTAGATTCATATTAAAAAAAGAATAGAGAGGGATATTTGGAATTCAATTGGAATCCAAATTATAGAGGGCCTTTACTATGGATGTTATTAAGGATTTAGCAACAGTAATTTCTATGATTGTTTCTACGATTACTATAGCAGGAATATACTATTCTGATAATGGAGAAGTTGAAAAACGTAAAAAAATATTTTTAAAAAATATTGCCTTAATAATTGTCTTTACCATTTTATTATGGATATTTAGTATCTATTTATTAAGAATATATTTTCAAACAGATTTATTGACAGTTTTGTCATTGGTTAATCCAACTTTAGTTTTTTTCTTTATCTTATGTACTGTAACAGTCAGTATGAATTCCTTTATTTATTCAAGAAAAAAATTTTTATCTAACATCAAGAATGATGAGATAATTTATGTTTTTTACAAAAAATATCTTACAATTCACAAAAAACTGAATAGAGGTAAACTTTGGAAATATAGTCAATCTTATTTGTTCCCATTTATTAAGTCAGTTCTAATAGGAGTGTATATTTTATTAGGAATTCTTTCTATTTTTATTATTTTTATTATTTTTATTAATCATTTTGATAACGAGGTAAAACAGTTCCCGTTTCAATCTCTCGAAAGGTTCTATTTAAAAAATATCAGTGATGGTAAAGTTTATTCGATTGATACTGAAACTGACTTTGATATAGTTATGACTTCTGAAAACAAAATCCCACAGTCACTATACAGTATTGAAGATAATATTTATAGTTTACCTATAGATAATCAGAGAATAAAGTTAAAAAAAGGAACAAAGCTATTTGAGTCATCAGTTGAGAAAGTAAAAATTTATAGGAATAACAAAGAAAGTGTTACAGTGAATAAAGCTGAAGGTAAAACATTCTTAATATTAGAACAAGATGATGTTTTTGATTTGGTTTCGGATAGTAAAGATTCTACGAAAAAGAAATCATATTTATTTTTATCAAATCAATACAGGAAACTAGAAAAGGAAATGCAAACGGTAAAATCCTTAATCCTACCTGGTATAATAGGATTTATTATATTTGGTTTAACATTTTTGCTAACCAATTTTTATTTTTTCCCATTAATCATTGTAATATTTGGTGGATTTGTTGATATGTTATTACTTCAAATTAATAATAACAATTCATTTCATATAGCAATGGTTCTTTCGATTTTAGTAGCTCTTTATTTTCTAATTTGTATTGTTATTTATGATTGTTGTGTGGTGAATCTCCATGAATCAAAGGATACAATAAAACTGATAAGGTATCATTATAAAAAATTTTCATATCAAATCAGAAAGCAAGATTTAATCGAAAATTTATTAAATGGCAAGACATGCGGGTGTCATGTGGTTAAATTTCCTTATTTAGTAGGTGAAAATAGAACAGAACCTAAAATTATTTTTTTCATCTATAAAAACTATTGGGATATTTTAAGGTTACCTATTTTATACTTTAAATGTAAAAAGCACTAGAGAGCCAGTTCTGTCTCTCTTTTTTCTTACTCTCATCTTCATGCTGTGATACCTTTTCCAAATTTCCTCTGATATACTTTTTTCAACTTTAAAAAATCCAACTAAGATTTTTCTACTGGGGGTTTGGGGGCGAAGCCACCAAGTTATCTTATCGTTAGCTGTCAAAACTAGAAGTTTTTGATCGGTTGGCGATATGATTTTTGGGATATTGTGGACACAATATCTGAGCTCGCAAAGACCGAACAAGAACCAAGTGAGGTCTTTAGGAAGCGTACTGACAATGTGAGGTAGACTTACACTGTCAGACAAGTAGAATATTGAAGGGATATCAGAATGGGACAAGAAATTAAGTCAATCCGAAAGCAATTTAGAATTACGAGACAAGAAGAAAAACAGATAAAAGAAATGATGAGGGAACAAAAAGTGGATAGTTTCTCAGAATTTCTTCGTCAAAATTTATTGAAAAAGAATTATCAGGATAGAATTTTTGAAAGTTGGTTCTCCCTTTGGCAGTGTCAAAAGTTTGAACAGATTAGTCGAGATGTGTATGAAGTTCTGGTTGTCGCAAGAGAAAATCATCAAGTGACTCAAGAGCACGTCTCAATCTTATTGACTTGCGTTCAAGAATTGATTGCAGAAGTGAATCAAGTGCAGCCACTCAGTCGTGAGTTCCGTGAAAAATATATGGGTTAGGAGGATGTAATGGTTTATCGCTATCGTACCAATCTCAAAAAAGTATTTCTAACTGATCCAGAATTACACCAATTGAATGAACGGATTGCTAAGAGCAATTGTCAAAATTTCTCAGTCTATGCCAGAAAAGTTTTGCTTAATCCCAATATGTCATTTGTCACGATTAACACTGATACTTATGACCAGTTAGTTTTTGAATTGAGACGGATTGGAAATAACATCAATCAAATTGCGCGTGCGATTAATCAAAGCCATCTGATTTCTCAGGACCAATTACAAGAATTGAGTAAAGGAGTCGGAGAGTTAATTAAGGAAGTGGACAAAGAATTTCAAGTGGAGGTGAAAAGACTGAAGGAGTTTCATGGTAGTTACTAAACACTTTGCGACGCACGGTAAAAAATATCGTAGGCGTTTGATTAAGTATATTCTCAATCCCGATAAAACAGATGATTTGAAATTGGTATCTGATTTTGGCATGAGCAATTACTTGGACTTCCCTAGTCATGCAGAAATGGTAGAAATGTACAATGTCAACTTCACCAATAATGACAAGTTGTACGAATCCAGAAACGACCGACAAGAAAAACACCAACAAACTATTCATGCCCATCATCTCATCCAATCATTTTCTCCTGAAGATAATCTGACACCTGAAGAAATTAATCGTATTGGTTATGAGACCATGATGGAATTAACAGGAGGATGTTTTCGTTTCATCGTGGCAACTCACACAGACAAAGATCATATTCATAATCACATCCTAATCAATGCTATAGATCGTAATTCAGATAAAAAATTGATATGGAACTATGCTATAGAAAGAAATTTTCGTATGATTTCTGACCGTATTTCAAAAATAGCTGGTGCAAAAATTATTGAGAAGTGTTATTCCTATCGTGATTATAAAAAATATAGGGAATCTAGTCATAAGTTTGAATTGAAACAACGTCTCTATTTTTTGATGCAGCAATCTAAATCGTTTGATGATTTTTTAGAGAAAGCAAAGCAGTTGCATGTTCAGATTGATTTTAGTCAGAAGCATAGCCGTTTTTTGATGACGGATCGTGCAATGACAAAACCAATTCGAGGACGCCAACTCAGCAAACGAGATCTATATGATGACGAATTTTTTAGAATGCATTTTGCTAAGCAAGAGATTGAAAGTCGTTTAGAATTTTTGTTGAACCGTGTCAATTCTTTAGAAGAGTTAATAACAAAAGCAAAAGAATTGAATTTAACCATTGGCTTAAAACAAAAAAATGTAACTTTTATCCTGGAAGAAGATAATCAAAAGATAAGTTTGGGTCATCAAAAAATAAGTGATAAGAAATTATATGATGTCAAATTTTTTCAAGATTATTTTAAAAATAAGGAAGTCGGTGTTTCAGAAGGATTAGAGAATTTACAGGAACAGTACCATGCTTTCCGAGAAGAACGAGATAAGGATAAAGTATCCACTGAAGAGATTGAGGAAGCCTTTGAGACATTTAAGGAAAAACGAGATACCGTTCGTGAATTTGAAGTGGAACTTGCAGAGAACCAAATAGAGAAGCTAGTTGATGAGGGCATTTATATCAAAGTGTCTTTTGGTATTAAGCAGAGTGGTCTCATTTTCATTCCCAATTATCAATTAGATATTCTAGAAGAAGAGAATCAAACAAAATATAAAATTTTTATACGTGAGACAACCTCATACTTTGTATATAACAAAGAACATTCGGATAAGAATCAGTATGTCGAAGGACGAACATTGATAAGACAGCTAACCAACGATAGTCGAGTAATACCATACAGAAGATCTACAGTTAAGAGTCTACAGGAAAAGATTACCGAGATTAACCTCTTCATTGAATTAACTGAAGCAGATAAGAAATACCAAGACATTAAAGATGAGTTAGTAAAAGAAATAGCAGAGACAGATATAAAACTAAATCAAATTAATGAAAAAATCGCCAACTTAAATAAGATGGCGGAAGTACTTATCAATTTGAAGAGTGAAGATATAAGCAGTCGAAAGCTTGCAAGATATGACTTTTCAAAATTGAACTTGACAGAATCAGCGTCGTTAGAGTATGTGAATGAAGAAATAAGAAAGCTACAAGAGGAACTCGGTCATTATCTTGATGAGTATGAGGATTTAGTGAGAAGATTAAAAACATTTGTAAGAATTTTGAATATGGATGGAGAAGCAAATCAGAAATTACAAACTGATATTACTATAGAATAGAAGATTCTATAACTATAGAAAATACTACATTTCTAGATCTAAGGTTATTCAATTACATTTACTCATTCGTTAACTGGTTTCTTATAAGCAACATCAGACACAAGTCAAAAACGAAAATCATAATCTCTTACAAAGGGCCAACACTAAATTGACTAGTTATCTTTCTGACATCTTCTCCAAGACAGGACAGTATCTCTCGACTCTCTTTATTAACGGGGAAGTCATAGACTGTGATAACGTGATTCCTTACATTCATAAGCATGTCAAAGAAAGTCCTGGAGAATTAGCTGAAGCTATGAATGTGAAGTTATCACTAGACGATCGCTTTCTCTTGGAACAGAGCTTAGAAGAATAACGGATGTATCAGGATCTCATTTAAAAATTGACCTGTGAGATTCAGGCTTATATCGAAAAGGAGTTTCCCTGAAGAAAAAAGATACCTTCAAACAATTACTGGTGTGAGCGAAGCAAGTGCAGCCACTGTTTTAACCGAGATTGGATCAACAGTAACAGATGGACACTTAGCTGCTTCTTAGTAAGAGAGATGTTCTTAACATCTCAGTAGTTGTAAAGAAAGGAGAAGAATAATATGGATGCTTATAAAAAAGTATCGATTTCTTTATTCACCACAAAGAAAATGCCCAATTCAAAAAGTTTATACGAGGTCGTGACTTAATTCGTCAGATTTCTCATGGCAGAAAATACATTTCTAAACGCAAATTCAGAGAAGAAAATGGGCTCAACCCCCAACTAACTTGGTTGCATAGTTTCTCAATGAAGCCAGCGGTTCACAGTTTCCCAATCTTGAAGTGCGTGAATTAACAAAAATAGTCTTTCGATTTGTACTGACCCCCAAAAGTTGGACAAATAATTATTGAAAGGATTTAGTTCTGTATTGCACAGGGCTAAGTCCTTTTAGTTTGACTTTGATTCGTTTGTTGTTGTAGTAATCAATGTAGTCCACAATAGTTTGTTCAAGGTCTTCTAAAGACCTAAAGTGCTTTTCATAACCATAAAACATTTCGGATTTTAAAATTCCAAAGAAGGACTCCATCATACCGTTGTCTGGGCTGTTTCCCTTGCGTGACATAGATGGCTGAATTCCCTTACTCTCTAGAAACCGATGATAAAAATCGTGTTGGTATTGCAAGCCTTGATCGCTATGGAGAATCGTATTTGTGTAATGATTCTCACTGAAGGCCTGGTTTAACATAGTTTTCACCTGTTCTAAATTTGGTGAAGTTGAAAGATTATAGGCGATAATTTCGCTGTTAAAGCCATCTAAAACAGGTGATAAATAGAGTTTTTGACTAGATTAATGATATTTCCTACTTGTTCCTTATACAGTTTTCGTTTTCTCGACAGTAATTCTGTGATTCGTTCCTTGAGTCTTTTTTCTGAGTAATCTTCTCCAATTGTTTTTCCTCTGGTGAATCGTTCCTTATACTTATGTCTGAAGGCAATATGTTTCCCATGCTTGATTTCATAGTCTATTTTTTCCATTTTAGACAGAAAATCATCCCAATTTTTTGATTGTCTAATTACTCTATCAATATCAAATTGCAGTTTACTTTTCCAAGATGTTCCTTGCTTTCGTTGATTATCTTCATACCATGATTTACCATTTGGTTTGTATTTTTTCTTAAAGGTTTCGTAGTACTCATCTATAATAGATAGCCCTTTTTCCTTACAGATTAGATCGCTTTGATAGCGGATTTGATGATAGGTTTTCTTATTGGATTGATAACATTTTCCTGTCACCATATTGACGTTATTGAAGATGATATGATTATGGATATGCCCTTTATCAATATGAGTACTTAGTACAAATTCGTATTCATCTTTTAAGACTCTTTTACAGAGTTCCAGTCCAATTTCGTGAGCCAATTCTGGGGAGATTTCTCCAGGCAAAAAAGATTGTATGAGGTGTCTTGCTAGAACAGTTCCATGAACTTGTTCTTGTTCTCGTCTTTTTAAAAATTGAGTATGCGCTGTTGTAACGTGACACTTATGCGTGCTAATAAGAATTTCTTGGTCTGTCTTTTCGTTATTTGTGATGTAGTCGATAGCAAGATTTAACGTTGATTTGATAGGGTGAATCTTAGTGACTGCCATTTTGCTTCTCTCCTGCCTTATGTGTTCTTGAGAGTAAAAGAGAGTGTATTTGCCAGATTTCTTTTGAGAGGGAGTCTATTTTTTCCTTCATTGTTTGTATGTCATCTTTATAGATAACAGCAGTAGTATTGACACGTTTTGCAATTTGATTGATGTTGTTAGTTGCATTATAGAGGAGTCCTTGTAAGTCTACCACAAAAATATCTCCTTCCAAGACAAATTTACGTATAAAATGACTCATGGTTTTACATTTGGTAAGTTTCATTTTTTTCTCAAAAATTTGTTTTTCTTCTTCGTTAAGGCATATTTTGAGCTGAATATTTCTTGTTCTGTTTGCCATAGTTACTTTCTCCTTGCAGTGTATTTCGGGGTCTTAGGGGATTCCCTAACAAGTTTAAATTGATAAAAAAGAAGCAGTTCCACAAGGGGCTGCTTCATCAATTTGTCGTAAGTGTGTACACACTTACTGTGCTTGCTACTAAACAGTAGATAGCGGTAAGCTAATTTATATTATAGATAATTAATTCACTATTTTATTGTAGTGCTCAATATAATTTTTATAGAATTTATCTTCACTTAAAATTTTAAGAACTTTTAAAGCATCTAGCATTTTATCTTTACCGTCTAAGTTGCCTTCTTTATAAAGTAAATAGCCAGAAGCATAGATGAATACGGTTTTCTCATAAAAACTGGTTTCATTATTTAAAAGATATTCGACTTCTTTTAAAAGATACCTCGCATTTTTGAAGTGACCCTTGTCAATACTAACAATTAGACAATTAATAGTAAGTTGAATAACCAATCTTTTATTACTCTCTGCTCGAATGTAGTATCTAATCTTGTTTAATAATTCCTTTGTTAATAAAAAGATAGTTTGATAAGTTAATTGTCTAAAACAGTTGCCAAATAGAGAAATTTCATAGTAGCCCCAATGTTCGACTTTAAATAGATAATCAACGAGCTCTTCTAATTCACTTTTGGAGGGATATATATCTTTAGAGTAATTATTAAGAATAGATTTTAAAAGAGTGATTTCAAAGTTTTTTAAAGTGCTTTTGTCTTTGTTTTGATAACTCTCTAAAATTTTTATTATATTCTGAATATCATTTGAAGCAGTAGAATCTCTTACTTCATTTATCATGATTTTAAAATCATAATCAGAAAAACCTCTATTAATAATTAAAAATTCATCGAAGGAAGTATTTAACTTATTTAAAAGATAATTCAACTTAGAACAAGATATTTCAGACTCACCTCTTTCAAATCTTGAAAGTTGTGATTTTGATATAACATCATCGGCTAATTTATTTATACTAACTTGCTTACTCGTCCTGATAAAGCGTAGTGTTTTCCCGAAATCGTCCATAAATCATCCCACTTTCACAACAAAAAATTGGTTTTTCTAATATTAGTTTACAATAAGTCTAAAATAAAGGAAAGGAAAAAGTTTATGAAGAGGCTCATAAAAATTTTACTGTTTATTATATGTGACATATTAATCATTGTAGGTGGTTAATCCTAAAAGCAATAAGGATGGATGAGTCCTTATGTACATAAGGGAGAGTAGATACTAATCTACTCTCCCTTATGTACATAAGGGAGAGTAGATACTAATCTACTCTCCCACTCCTAAACGTACAGAAAAAATTACTGAAGGAAGGTTACTTATGAAAAAAATAGGAAGTATCTACAGACATTATTCAAATCGAAAACTCATTTCACTGACAGTTATTTTTACACTGATATATGCAATTTTACCAGTATCTAGTGTTATGTTTTTAAAGGGGTTTTTAAATTATATTGAAGGAGTAAGTAATCTTCAACTAACGATTGTAAGTTCTGTATTCTATCTCCTTATGAGCTTCTTGGGTCCCCCACTATCACAAATTTTTGAAACAGAGTTAGCAGAATTTCGATTATCCTATTTGGTAACTTCTTATTTTGAAAAAACGATAGACCTACCAATTGAAAGTACAGTCTCAGAGAAAGATTTAATAACAATTAGGAATGGGGAACTATTTTCTGCTCAAAGTTGGAAAGGATATCAGCGATTGATGAAGTTAGTCCCATCCTCTCTCGCGATTATTTCTTCATTAGTTTTAATCGCAATCATGAACGATAATTTGACTAGAGTATTTATGATTGTCATGACTTTACTAGCTTTGTTGGTTCACTATTTTAATGGTAAAATTCCTGAATTAAATCAAGCTATTGATGTATTAGCACAAAGTCAAAAGAATTATACAGGATTTTATTCCAGTGTTTTAACGGATAGCAAAATGCTACGTGAAGTTAAATCATCGAGCTATGAAAACTTTGTACAGAAAAAGTTGTCTGACAGACTTTTACAGTTTTATGAATTGAGTACGAATAAAATTAATCAGTATGGTTTGAATTTATTGTATATTAGTGTGTTATCTGCTCTTCCTTATCTAACAGGAATCATTTTGATTTTACTAGGTGTTCATAGTGGATATCTGAGAGTTACAGACGGAATCTTTTATCTATCAATGATTAAAGTGGTTCAGGATAATATAAGCAAACTATTGAAAAATGGAGAAAAAATAAAAACAGATATTCGTCTATATGACTTATATGAAGACTTTTTATGCTTGACTACTACTTATCAAAATGAAGTTCAAAAAGTAAGTATTGGAGAAATTAACAAGGTAGAGTTTGTAGATGTTTCTTATAAATATCCCAATAGTGACCAGTATGTTTTGAAGGATATAAAATATTGTTTTGAATCTCCCAATCGAGTAGCAATTGTTGGCGAGAGTGGTTCTGGTAAAACAACTCTAATTAAATTATTATGTGGTTTTATAAGGCCAACTGTCGGACAGATTTTAGTGAATGGGATTGATTTAAACAAAATTGATTTGAAAAGTTATCACCAGCAACTTGCAACTGTTTTTCAAAAAACTGATTTTCTTGCCTTTACATTTCGAGAAAATGTATTACCGAAATTTGATCGCTCACAAATCAAACGATTAGATACCTTGGTAAAAGAATTAGAAATACAGGATATGATTAGAAATCTACCACAAGGAATTGATAGTCACTATACCAAATATTTATCAGAAGAAGGAGTACAACTTTCTGGCGGACAGGTCCAAATGCTGTTATTACTTCGTTCTATGATGAAAGATTCAAGTTTATATATCTTAGATGAAGCTACTTCAGCCATGGATATTAATAATGAAGTAAAAACAATTAGGGAGTTTTTGAAAATAACTTCAGAAAAGATGTCTATTATAGTAACACATCGGTTGTTGGCTACTAAATTTTCTGATGATATTTTAGTATTAGATAATGGTGAACTTGTTGAAACAGGCAAGCACCACGAACTTTTAGAAAATAATGGATATTACGCTAACTTATACAAACTACAGAATAAGGGATATGGGGAGGAATAATCTATGGATTGTATCAAAAGAAAATTCATACCAGTATTTATTCTCTATGTGACTCTGTTAGTGATGACAAATACACTTTTTAACCTTTTTCCTACGGTATTAGTCTATCTCCTTACGGCCTACAGTGATCAATTTAATTTGCTTTTTATCTTAGTTATTATACTGTTCTATTTAATTTGTCGTTTAATATCAGATTTCGCAACTAAAAAGGCTGAAATGTTCTATCAGGTATTATCTGAGTCAAAGAAGACTAAGATTGTATCAAAAATGTTGAGCCATACTTACTCAGAATTACAATCATCAGAGATTAGAACAAAGTTATCAAATACCTTATTTGCTATCGATAACCAGTCTCTTTTCATTCGATATTATGAAATTATTACTACACTAGTCTACACATCTGTAACATTGCTTTTTAGCGCTGCTATCCTTAGTAAGATCAATCCTTTTGTGGCACTAACATGTGTAGTGATAGTTGGGCTGTCTATTGGCATAAACGAGTTAAAAAAGAAAATACTATTGATGAGAACAAATAAGTTATTAAACATCAATAAGGGACTTAACTATTTTGAACAATTAGCAAAGAATGGACTGTTTTTAAGTGATAATAAAGTTTATGATCTATCTATTTTAGTAAATTCACAATTTCATCAGTATATAGCAAAGACAAATAAGACACTCCGAAAAGGGATGTATAGAGTTGCCTTTTTTGATGGTGTCAGTTCATTTTTAGGTGTGGCTAGTCTAGTTATCGGTTCAATCATGTTAATCACTCTATCAAAAAATCAAGCCTTTTCTGAACTTAGCCTCGCTATTACCGCACTATTTACTTTTGTTGGCATGATTGAAAACTCTTTTGCAGCTTACTTACAATTATTGACCGTCTGCACCCAACTTTCGTCTTATTATAGCCTAGATAAATTAAAATGTGTACCAAGTAATTTTGATGACACCAGTGAGTACGCTATTGAGATGAATAATATTTCTTACGCCTATACAGGAAGTAATAAAGTCATTGATAACCTTACAATGAAGATTAAAAAAGGAGAAACAGTAGCTTTAGTAGGTGAAAATGGAAGTGGAAAAACAACCTTAATTGGTATTATTGCCGGGATTCTAGAACCACAAACTGGATCTGTTTCTAACGGAGTAAATCATAATTATGCGTTTGTTCAACAAGAGTCAATCCAATTTCCAGAAAGTATAATAGATAACATTATTATTGATAAGGAGAAGGAGAGAAGCAAAATTGAGTCCGTTATTCAATCAGTGAATTTAGAGTCAATATTGTTGCAGGATGAAAATTTTTTAGGGAAAAAACTAAATCCCACTGTGAATGCTGACGGTATTAGCTTATCTGGTGGTCAATTCCAACGCTTAACAATTGCACGAGGATTATATCAAGATTCTCAACTACTTATTTTAGATGAACCAACTGCTTCATTAGACATTGAAAATGAGCATACCATATTTGAAACAGTCTCCAAGTTGCATGATATTGAGACAAAGGTATTTATTTCTCATCGACTTGCTAATTGCCAGATTGCAGACACTATCTATTTTCTAAAAGGTGGCAAAATCATTGAGACTGGTAGTCATGATGAGTTAATGACTAAAAAAGGTGCTTATTATGAATTGTTTAGCAAGCAGAGCAAAATTTATGTGGAAAATGACATAAATATTTTAGAGACGCACATAACTTAATTGGAGGTGAAACAAACATGAAGAAAATTATAGTACTTTTTGGACATAAAGCAGTTGTAAAGGCTGCTAAAGAACAAGGATTTTATGTTATCAATATACTTCAATCCAATATGTTACACAGTACATTTATTAAAGCATGTAATTTTGCAGATGAAACTGTGATCATAAATAATTTATCAGAATTAGATGGGTTAATTGATAGAATTGTATCTACTAACATTGTAGCTGGTATTGTTTCGTTTACTGATACTAGGGACGGAGTCTTAAAATCAGCTGTCTATTCTGAAAAGCTTTTATCTGAAAATCGGTTTGTAACCAAAGAATCGGTAGATATACTTATAGATAAAAAGAAAATGAGAGATTTTTTAAAGTCAATCAATTTAAAACTAGTGCCTAATATCGTTCCCAAAACTGTTGACGACGTGAGACAATTTTTAAAGGTCAATGGAAAATCAATTATAAAACCAGTTGCAGGTCAAGGAAGTCAAGATATCCTTTTGATATCACCTGAAGATAGATTCGAAGATATTTTTCCAAAACAACTTAATGAGTCGTTATCCAATGGATGGTTGATTATGGAAAAATTTATTGATGGTAAAGAAGTAAGCGTTGAGACATTAACTTATGATGGAGTTACACAGATATTTGGGATAACAGATAAGTATAAGATTCCGAAAGGGACACCTCACTCACAATTTGTTGAGAGTGGTCATGTCTTCTGTGCAAATTTAGAATCTTACCTTGTCAATGATATTTATAATAATGTTAGGAAAATCTTTAATCATCTTAACGTCAATACTACATTGGGACACACAGAAATGATAATTGAGAAGGGAACTAATGAGGTATATGTCGTGGAATCTCATCTAAGAGCTGGGGGAGATTGCATACCAGATTTAGTCGAAAATGTATCAGGTTATAATCCATACTATTTATTTTTTAAAGCGTTAGATGGTGAACAGCTGCCTTTAGTAACAAATAAAGGGAGGTCTGGAATATTTTATTATATCCCTGAGGTTGGTAAAATATCATCTGTTACAAAGTATTCTCATACTTTTTCAGATGATATTTATGTAAAAGATAGGCTTGATTTTACAACAATAGATGTCAACCCTATACAAAATTCATTTGATAGAAAATGGGGCTATATTATGTTGTCGGGAACTGATATAGAAGAGGCAGCTAGAAAATATTTTAGTGAGATCTGTATTGAGTATGAAAGAGAGTAATAGTTAAATGGATAACATTATATACATGAAGTACGGTGTACATGCCGGTGAAACAGTTGATAGTATAGTGAGGCGTAAACAAGATGAGATAGCAAAAGTTGGATATACTTTTTGGGGATATGGGGGAAACTTTTGTCACCCTTTAACTCAAGTTCAACCTTTTGCAGAGAATGTCTATAAAAAAGGAGAAAAGCTTTATCTAGTTATGTCTTTAACAGAATCGAAGTTGAATAATACTCCCGATAAGAGTCATTACTTCTCGATTGATAATGTAGATTGGTCTCCCATAGATGAAAAAATTAATGTATTGGGTTCAAAATTTGCTTTGTGCATCAAAAATTTAACAGTTTGCAATTTTGATTTATCTTTGGATACATATTCTGTTGGAATCGGAAATAAATGTGGAACGATTTTGAGTGATTATATCCGTTATCGAGTGGATAAAGCGTGTGCAGTTAAAACAGATAGTTACACCACTAATCATAAGACGGTAAAAATTACACTGCTTGCAGAAGTAATAGCCCCCTTCGCAGTTTTTACAAAATAAAAAATAAAATAGGAGAAATGTTTTGAAAAATTTATTTGCTAACTTAAATCCTTCAATTTCACAACAAATGGTTAACTTGGCAGACCAAGTAACATATAGAAGGCCATCAGCTAACAGAACCTTTGACCAGATTTTTATGCATGGTGGTGATATGATACAACAAACAATGCTAATGCATAGTTTTTTAAGTGATAAAGATGTGCTATTTCTTGGTGATGGTGATGGAATGAGCATGATGTTTGGGTTGTTTGCAACACAAGGACTTACCTCTAAACCTAAGAGCCTCACTGTTCTTGACTTTGATGAGAGAATGGTCAATAACATTGATAAATTTTCTAAAGATTTCGAGTTTTCAGTTCCAGTGAAAGCTTCCATTTATAATGTCATTGATAAAGTTGATCCAGATCTAAAACAAAAATTTGACTTTTTCTATATAAATCCACCTTATGGTTCTAAAAATAAAGGGTTAAGTACGATTGCTTGGTTACATAGATGTATGGAGTTATGTAAACAAGAGTCGTCTGGATGTTTGGTTATACCCTATGATGAGAATGTTTTATGGACTGTTGAAGCTATGAGAAATATTCAAGATTTTTTAATCAAAAGTGGTTTTGTAATTCGTGATATGGTTACGGGTATGCACAGTTATCACTTGCCTGAAGCACCAGGATTAACTTCAGCAACATTAATTGTTGATAGGGTTGAAAACACTTCATCTGAATTTGAAGGTCATATTCTTCCTAAAGAGTACGTAATAAATCTTTATGGTAAGGAGCGCGAAATTCCTAAAAATATAAGCGACGATGGAACTATTTATGGTTATCCAAATTATGATTGGATTTATGGAACAAAGTTTTGGTAATGTTAGAATTAGAAAGGAAGCTTAATGAAAACATCAATATTTATTTTATTGGGTTTAAATAATTTTTTAGATTTTATCATAAAAGAATCCCAGAATGTAGATCAAATACATATTATAACACCTGTAGGGAGTCTAGAATACACAGAGGACTACTTGGAAAATTTACTTACAGTTGAAACTGAAGTCACTATTTCAACCAATGTAAAAATAAAAAAACTAGAAGAATTAATCAGTTGTATCGGTTCAAAAGCCACTATTGAGCATATTTTTGCTTTTGAAGAATACTGCTTATTAAGTGCCGCATATTTACGGCAACATTTCAAAATTGATGGAAAAAAGCCAGAGGATGTTATCACTTTTAGAGATAAGAAGCTCATGATTGATGTGCTTGAAAATAGTGGTATAAACTCTGTTAAAATTCCATATACAGAGGACTATATAGATTATAGTCAGGTTGTGAGACTGCTAAAAAAATTTAAAAAAGTTATAGCGAAAAGAAAGGATGGTATGGGCTCCAAAGATATGGCAATTTTTACAAGTGATTTGTCTGATTTAGAGGTGAAAGAACTTACAGAAAATATACGTAAAGATAAAAGCTATATAATTCAGGAATTTATAGAAGGTCAAGTGTTTCACTATGATACATTTGTTATTAATAAGACCCCAATAATTAATAACTTGATGATGTATCAAGAAAATCAATTTGAGTTTAAATCAAATAAATCTTTATCTGCAGTGTCAGTTAGTGATAGTCAACTTAGAGATAAACTTATAGATGCGGCTCATGAAGTTATAGCGTGCTATGGGATGGACAAAGTGACACTCCACTTAGAGCTTATAAATTCAGTCAATGGTATCTATTTTTGTGAGATTGGGGTCAGGCCGGGAGGGGCGGGAGTTGTCCCAGTCATTGAATCGTTATTTGGAACAAATCTTTTTGAAGTTGAGTATAACCTCCAATCAAATCATGAGGAACTAATTCCTAATGAAATAATTAGTCAAGTCAACCAGGGAGGATGGACTATAGTTTATCCTAAAAAGGGTAAAGTGACATTTGTGTCTGATGTTGATGAAATTTTAAAATTGGATGGAGTAAAATCAGCTGATGTATATATTAAAGCCGGGGACTCTTTAGGGCTTGGGAAACACTGTGCCACTAAAGTATTTCAATCTGTATATACTGCAGAAAATATTGATGATGTCCTTTCTTTAAAAGATAAAATACTAAATGAATTTAAATTTGAAACAGAATAAGGGGATAATGATGGATGCTACGTATTTTCCACTTTTAGGAATGAACTATATTTTAAATGATACTACACAGATTGTTGACTTAAAGATGGATGGAGTTAATAAGGTCAATATACTTTTGTGTGCGCAACCAAATAGTTACCCTCATTTTGGTACTTTAATTAACTTTATATTTGGATTTGCATATGCAGATATTTTAAGAAAAAAATATAGGGTAGAAGTTGAAGTAACATTGGATCTCTTAGAACATGCTAAAGGAGAAAAAGTAGTTCATGAGGAAAGTGTATATTTCAAGCCCTTAAACCATACGTATAGTAAGGATAGTAAGTTAAGTGATTATGAATTCTATCGTGTGTTTTTTGAAGAATTGTTGTCAGAATTAAGTGAACTCTCTGGTGTTGATTATAAAATCAGAACATTCAATGAGTTTCAAAAGGAACGTCATGCACGTCGGGCGCTGATTGATATGTATAATAATCATGATAGGATTGCCAAAATTATTACACCAAAAGAAAATAAACTTCGTACTAGACTAGCGTGTCCCCAGTGTGGTTTGTACAGCACAAATACTAAAGATACTAAAATCACAGTTTATAAGGATAAGTTAGAATTTAGCACAGAATGTCCAGAACATGGTTTCTGTGAATTGACATTTGATGAAACAAATGAAGTGGAAGTCAATCCCAATGTACCAATGAGAAATCTTATGAAAGGGATCTCTATCATTGAGAATGATGCCAAAAATAATACACTGAGTATTGTATTTGAAGGCTCTGATTGGGGTGGCGTATGGCCTCTGCGTGTCTATTATGAAGGATTGAAGGAAATGGGGTATAACCAGATTCCGACACTTATATATACACCACAAATTTTAGATCGTTCAGGTTCAAAACTTTCAAAACGTAAATATGTTGGAGGAGATTCAGCATATCGTGGTATGTATGATGAGTATATTGTTAATATCTCACTGATTAAAGATGAGCTAGGAGATGATGCGATTAAAAAGTTATGGAATGTCTTTTCACCTTGGGCAAGTGATCCAAAGTATTTCTTTAGAGATTACACTGTAAATTATTTGCTAGAGGTAATGAAGGAGGAGTTTTAATTGAAGAAAATTATTCTGAGTTTTAAACCGGAGTTCTTTAGAGCCTTATTAACCCAAAAGAAACATTTTGAATATCGTTCAAGAATTCCTGAACAACAAACGGTTGCTTACCTTTATTTATCTGCACCTGCTAAAATGATTGTAGGAAAAATGGTTATGGGGAAACGAAATGAGATTAAGTCGTTCTTAAATGATTCTGATTTAAATAATGACTATTGTTTGAATTTAAACAATCATTATCGAGAAGGAGCCAAGTATTTTTCCGCTATTCATTCATTATCGCTTTTAGATAGCCCAGTTCTACTAGAGGAAGCTAAAAAGATGTCTCCTAATTTTTCTGCACCTCAGGGATATAGTTATATAAAAAATTATCAAGAACTTCATGAGTACCTTGAAAAAGCTGATTATTCATTGTTTGAAATAAATCCGAATGAGAGTCTGGAGTTTCTCGGTTTATTTACTAGAGATATAGTTAACAAATTCAGTCAAGAAATTGAAACTCCCAGTTTTTTAGAAAAATTTATATAGATTTAAAGAGACCGAAACAGACCTTGTCAGATACATACAGACTGGCAAGGTCTTTTAGGTTCGAATATTTTTAATAAATCAAATATGTGAAACTTTTTACCTTACTTACTTTGTTCACTCCCTATAAAAATTCACTAATACAGTGAAGGCTATTGAAGTCATTTTATTCGGAGCAACAAGATGGAAAAAGATTATTACATTTTAGTAAATGGTAAGAAAGTTGAAGTATCAGAGGAAGTCTATAAGGCTTATTGGCAGTTAACAAATCGTGAGAATTATTTGAAACGTTTAGATGCAAAATATAATGTATTGCCGTTTTCAAGTTTTGGAGATTATGAATATGACATCCTTGATAAACTAGCAGACAAGTCCATAGATATTGAGAAAATTGTTGAGACTAGGGAGCTGTTGAAACTTCTTGAATTAGCTTTGTCAAAGTTAAATGATGAAGAGTATACCCTAATTTCGGATTTATATTTTAAAGAACTATCCATTAGAGCGTTAGCAGAGAAAAAACATATTCCTCCAAGTAGTCTGGCCTACCTGAGAGACAAGATTTTGAAAAAACTTAGAAAATTTTTTGAACAGTAAGGCATATTTTTCACTTAAAGAGTAAGAGACAAAAATGCCTATTGTTCATTGAAAATTGAATAGACCACGGTGGGACTTTCCTAGTTTGCCGAGCAATCTCACAAGACGCCAAGACCGTAAGCGAGCGATAAATCTTGATGAGACAATAGACCGACACTCTATGCCAAGACACATTCTAGGGACAATGATACTTCTAAACGTTGTTGCTTCTCAATCGTTAATAGAGGAGAGATGAGATTTCTATGTTGTGCGTCAGCACACCTGCCAATGTCGTAAAACTATAGTTTGATTTTAACTAGGAGAAATTTTATGGAGGCAATAATTGATTATTGTTTATTTTGTAGTATGTTAAATAGACTTTTAAGTCTAAAATTAATAACAGATGACGAATATCGTTTACTTTCAGAGATGTTACACAAAAAAATTAAAAATAGTACAAATGTTAGTACTAAACTGGCTGACAAATTGATATAAGAGCGATTTTTAAACCATCAATAAAATAGAGCGATACTTTATATGCCATGATACGAATGATATACAATGATACTTCTGACCGTTCAGACTGCCACCGTAAAAGAGCAGCAAGTGAAATTCTTATGATGACTTCATCAGTCATGCCATGGATGTGAAAAAATCTAAGAAAGGAAGTAGTAAAATCATGGAAACAGTAAACTATAAAGATTTAGTTGCGATTGGTTTTCCAGAGCACACATCAAGAAATATTATTAGACAAGCAAAAAAGATTGCTGTAAAAAAGTTTGAAGAAGCTAGAAAAAATGATAAGAATGCGGTACAATTAGGATGTTCACCTTTCGATAATAAAAGGTTAGGCATTGCTCCTAAAAATATTGTAGAAAATTTAATTGGTATTTCTTTTTCAGATATAGAAGGTGAGAAAAATGGTTATATCAAAGACAAAGAAATATAAAGGTGTATACAAAGATTCAAAAGGAAAAATTTATTTTCAAATTGAATTAGGAGTTGATCCAATAACTGGGAAAAGAATCCAAAAGAAAGGAAGGAAAAATCAACAAGGACTACCGTTTAATTCTTTTAAGGAAGCATATGAAGAGATACTTCGTTTAAAACATGAATTTGTGAACTCTACTACTAATAATAGTTTTCTAACTTTTAGAGAGTTTATGGAAGAGATTTATTTAAAATATTATCAACAAAAAGTTCAATTTGTAACTTATCAGACCGCTTTACCACATCATCAATTATTTATTAAGCAATTTGGTAGTAAAAAATTATCAGATATTAGTACTATTGACTGTGAAAGATTTCGCTTAGCTATTATAGACAAGTATTCTAGTAACTATGCTAAAAATATGTGGTCTAGATTTAAAGCATGTCTGGGCTATGCAGAAAGATTGGGTTATATTGATAGAGTTCCTTTTAAAGGATTAGATAATCCTAGAGGAAAACACCCTGATACAAAATTTTGGACATTTGATGAATTTAAGAAGGTAATAAACTCTTTTGATATTAGTGAGTATGAGGGACTCCATAATTACATGACGATCTGGTTATATTTTATGACTGGTTTAAGAGTTAGTGAGGGTATTGCTCTTAAATGGGAAGATATTGATTTTGAACGTAAATGGATTCATGTTCATTCGACAATTGAGAAAGACAAAAACGGTGTATGGTATGCTAAACAACAAACAAAGACAGTAGCAGGGAATCGTAAAATTGATTTAGATGATTTTACGATTACAATACTTAGAAAATGGCGAGAAGTTCAAATCAAGAATGATGAAAAAGATTATGTAATATCACGTTTTGGTGCCCCCTTGTGTAAGTCTACAATTTCTAGGATAATAAAAAGGCATGCTAAGATTACTGGTGTACCAGAAATTACGGGGAAAGGATTAAGACATAGTCATGCATCTTATCTTATAAATGTGTTACATAAGGATACTTTATATGTTTCATATCGATTAGGACACGCTGATAAGTCAACTACGTTGAATACATATAGTCATTGGTATTATTCAGGTGATTCAACAATTTCAGAAGAGATTACAAACAGTTTAGATAATCTTGGATTATCAATTTACCTACCAAATTCCTGCCAGAGTTGAAAATTGAGGAATTAACCCACTAATACTGGGAGAAAATAGGATTTGCAAATTGTTACTCTTAAATAATAGAGCAACTACATTCGTAGCTTAAAAACATGATTAAACCGCTAGTCTTAGGATTAGTGGTTTTTCTTTTTGTTCTAAAAGGGGCATAAATGGGGCAGTTAAATTAATTTGGCTAAGAAATATATAGGACTAGTGATAAAATAATTTTACTTTTTCATTTCTTTTTGTTATAATAGACGACAAGAAAGAATATCTTATCAGTAAATCCCAAGCGAGCCTGTGGTAGTGAGAGTCAGGTGATTGAGAGATGAGTGTGGCGCTTTTGGTAAATTTTAAAAAATAATGAAGTAATAAATTAGGGTGGAACCGCGTTTCTGACGCCCCTAGGTCACTTGACTTAGGAGCAAAGACACGGTTCTTTTTGTATTCTAGGTCGCAAGAAATTATAATAAAGGAGTAAAATATGTCCAAAAAATTGACTTTCCAGGAAATTATCCTTACTTTGCAACAATACTGGAATGACCAGGGTTGTATGCTCATGCAGGCTTATGACAATGAAAAGGGTGCGGGAACCATGAGTCCGTACACTTTCCTTCGTGCCATTGGTCCTGAACCATGGAATGCGGCTTACGTAGAGCCATCACGTCGTCCAGCAGACGGTCGTTACGGGGAAAATCCAAACCGTCTTTACCAACACCATCAATTCCAAGTGGTGATGAAACCATCACCATCAAACATTCAAGAGCTCTACCTAGAGTCATTGGAAAAATTGGGTATCAATCCTTTGGAACACGATATTCGTTTCGTTGAAGATAACTGGGAAAACCCATCAACTGGATCAGCAGGTCTTGGTTGGGAAGTTTGGCTTGACGGTATGGAAATCACTCAGTTCACTTACTTCCAACAAGTCGGTGGCTTGGCAACTGGTCCTGTTACAGCCGAGGTTACTTATGGTTTGGAACGTTTAGCTTCTTATATCCAAGAAGTAGACTCTGTTTATGATATTGAGTGGGCTCCAGGCGTTAAATACGGAGAAATCTTCCTTCAACCAGAATATGAGCATTCAAAATACAGCTTTGAAGTTTCAGATCAAGATATGTTGCTTGAAAATTTTGAGAAATTTGAAAAAGAAGCAGGACGTGCTTTGGAATTGGGTCTTGTTCACCCTGCCTATGACTACGTTTTGAAATGTTCACACACCTTCAACTTGCTTGATGCTCGTGGAGCAGTATCCGTTACAGAACGTGCTGGTTATATCGCTCGTATTCGTAACTTGGCTCGTGTTGTAGCCAAGACCTTCGTCGCAGAACGCAAGAAACTTGGATACCCACTTCTTGATGAAGCAACACGTGCAAAACTCTTAGCAGAAGAGGAAGAATAAAAACAGTTACAAGAATAGAAAAAGGGCGAACAAAGTGAGCCCGTATGGCACCCAGAGGCAAGTCGAAGACTTGCTAAAGGGATAGGCACCGCCGTACTGGTATCTGGGGATTTTTGAAACTTTGGGTTCAAAAATCAGTTGGCTAAATCCACTTTGATGAGACTGTTGGAAATCTTTGTCAAGAAGACAGAAGATTTCCCCACAGACTCACAAAGTTAGTTAGCAACGTCCCCAGTACCTAAGGTGCCTATCAAAAAGAAGAAATTTTGTAAGGGAAAAAACATGGCAAAAAATTTATTAGTAGAACTAGGACTCGAAGAGTTACCAGCCTACGTTGTCACACCAAGTGAAAAACAACTAGGTGAAAAAATGGCAGCCTTTTTGGATAATAACCGCCTTTCATACGAAGGAATTCAAACTTTTTCAACTCCACGTCGATTGGCTGTTCGCGTACTTGGCTTGGCAGACCAACAAACGGATTTGACTGAAGATTTTAAAGGACCTTCTAAAAAAATTGCTTTGGATGCAGAAGGAAACTTCTCTAAAGCAGCGCAAGGGTTTGTCCGTGGTAAAGGCTTGACTGTAGATGATATCGAATTCCGTGAAATTAAGGGTGAAGAATATGTCTACGTGACTAAGCATGAAGCTGGAAAACCAGCTGAGGAAGTTTTGGCTGGAATTCCAGAAGTATTGGCTAGCTTAAGTTTCCCAGTAAGTATGCACTGGGCAAACAATACCTTTGAATATATCCGTCCGGTCCATACATTGACAGTTCTTTTGGATGATGTGGCACTCGATATGGATTTCCTAGATATTCATTCAGGAAGAGTCAGTCGTGGACATCGTTTCCTTGGTCACGAAGTAGAAATTCAGCATGCTGACAGCTATGAAGAAGACCTGCGCAAAGTTTATGTTATTGCAGATAGCACTGAACGCGAAAATATGATTCGTGAGCAAATTAAGGCTATCGAAGCTGCAGAAGGTGTTCAGGTACAAATTGATGAAGGACTCTTGAATGAAGTTCTGAATTTGGTTGAATACCCAACTGCCTTCATGGGGAATTTTGATCCTAAGTACCTAGAGGTTCCAGAAGAAGTTTTGGTCACTTCAATGGAAACTCACCAACGCTACTTTGTAGTACGTGACCTTGATGGAAATCTAAAACCAAACTTTATTTCTGTTCGTAACGGAAATGCAGAGTATTTGGATAATGTCATCCGAGGAAATGAGAAAGTCTTGGTGGCACGTCTTGAAGATGGTGAATTCTTCTGGCGTGAAGACCAAAAACTCAAGATTGAAGATCTTGTAGCTAAATTATCACACGTAACCTTCCATGAAAAGATTGGTTCACTTCGTGAGCACATGATTCGTACAGGGCAAATTGCTATCCTTTTGGCAGAAAAAGCAGGTTTATCGGTAGATGAAACTGTTGACCTTGCTCGTGCTGCAACCATTTATAAGTTTGACCTCTTGACTGGTATGGTTGGTGAATTTGATGAGCTTCAAGGGATCATGGGTGAGAAATATGCTCTTCTCGCTGGTGAGAATGCAGCAGTAGCACAAGCTATTCGTGAACATTACCTTCCAGATTCTGCAGATGGTGCTCTTCCTGAGTCTAAAGTCGGAGCTATCCTTGCACTAGCTGATAAATTGGATACTCTCTTGTCCTTCTTCTCTGTTGGCTTGATTCCATCTGGTTCAAATGACCCTTATGCTCTTCGTCGTGCAACACAAGGGATTGTCCGTATCTTGGAAGACTTTGGCTGGAATATTCCAATGGACGAATTGATTGCTAGCCTTTATGCTTTATCATTTGATAGCCTAACTTACGATAATCAAGAAGAAGTGCTTAACTTCATCAAAGCTCGTGTTGATAAGATGATGGGGTCTACTGCAAAAGATATTAAGGAAGCTGTTCTAGCAAGTTCAAACTTTGTTGTTTCTGATATGATTGAAGCAGCAGAAGCACTGAAAGAAGCATCTCTAAATAGTAACTACAAACCAGCTGTTGAATCCTTATCTCGTGCCTTTAACCTAGCGGAAAAAGCAGAAGGTTCAGTCAAAGTTGATACTAGTCTCTTTGAAAATGAACAGGAAAAAGAACTAGCTCAAGCAGTAGAAAATCTAGAATTGAAAGGTTCAGCTAGTGATAAATTAACGCAGTTATTTGCTCTTAGTCCTGTTATTGATGCATTCTTTGACAATACAATGGTTATGGCAGAGGATGTTGATGTTAAGAATAATCGCCTAGCTATTCTAACTGAACTTGTGAATAAAGCAAAAACTGTCGCTGCTTTTAATCTTCTTAATACAAAATAGAAATTAAAAAGTAGATTGGAGGTTCAAATATGACACCAGAAAAAATCGCTCGTATTAATGAGCTTGCGAAAAAGAAAAAAACTGAAGGCTTGACTGCAGAAGAAAAAGTAGAACAAGCTAAACTTCGTGAGGAATATATCGAAGGATATCGTCGTTCAGTTCGTCATCACATTGAAGGGATCAAAATCGTAGATGAAGATGGAAATGATGTGACTCCTGAAAAACTTCGTCAGGTACAACGTGAAAAAGGCTTGCATGGTCGTAGTCTTGACGATCCAAATTCATAAATAAAAAAATTCTCGGTTTGTGTGTGCGAACCGAGATTTCTATTATAAAAAAAGGAACCCAAAATGGTTCCTTTTTGTTAGTTATTAGTTACTTGCACCAGAAGTAGCATCCGCATCTCCATGGCCTCCGTCAGCTGAGTCAGATGCACCAGAAGTAGCATCTGCGTCACCGTGGCCTCCAGCAGCAGGAGCAAAAGGTCCGCTACCACCTACCAAGCGTTGACCTGTTTCTTTCAAGTACCAGTCAAGCCATGGTTGGAAGTTAAAGACAATTTCATTGATACCAGCATATGAACCGTCAGGATAGTACATAGCTTGGTAGTTGTGAGTGTTGATAACACCAGCAGGTGAACCAGGAACGATTGTACGTACGTATTCTTGGTTACCATTGCGAAGTGTTCCAATAACCCACTCAACGTTTTTCATACGTGCTGGTGGGAGAGAACCGTGAACGGTTGACATACGGCTACCAGATTGAGATGGTACACGTTTTGCAAACATTGTATCAGGATCTTGGTGAGCATTGTTGTAGTAGAGGAATTGGTTGTTATCGTCAGCGTATGTCAACTCAAAAGGCATAGCTTTCAAGAACATATCGATTTGGTTAACTGTAAGGATACCATGGTCAAGTTTAACGTATGTATCACCAGATACAGCTCCTGTGATTTCAGCGACTTTTTCTACCCAGTTTGGATCATCAGGGTCAACTTCTGTAATAGTTGTAGCGATTGGTTTTCCACAATCCAAGTCTTCTGGTTCAATTGGTTTTGGTTTTTTCAATTTAGAAACGACTCCTACGTATTTGACAAAGTTATCTAAACAAGTTTCAAGGAATTTAACAGTTCCTTCGTTGATAATATTTCCGTTAGCATCAAAAGCTTCTTTAGCTTTTCCAAGAAGGAATTCATTACCTGGTAATGTGTAGGCATTCACCCCTGGTGCGTCAAGGATTTTACGAAGGTGAACTTGAGCACGAGAAGTTCCTTGGTCGTAGTAAGAAGCACCCACGATCATCACTGGTTTGTTTTCGAATGGATGTACTTCATATGAAAGCCATTCAAGAACTGACTTGAGTGAAGCAGAAATTGTATGGTTGTGCTCAGGAGTAGCAATAATCACACCATCAGCACGAGTAATTTTATTGTAAAGAAGGCGTAATTGGAAGCTTTCGTCCCATTTTTCGTCTTGGTTAAACATTGGAACTTCATCGATTTCAAGAACTTCTAATTCAAATTTCAGTTTGAAGTTACGACGGATGAATTCCAAGAGTTTGCGGTTATATGATTGGTCGTAGTTTGATCCAACAAGTCCAACAAATTTCATTCTTTCAATCTCCTATCTTACAAATTTTCCCAGTCAAATTCTTCTGCATCTTTACGAAGAAGTTCTTGTGCGTTACGCAATTTTTCAGTCACTTTAACAAAGATACGGAAGTCATCAAAGATGGCATCCAATTTCTTGATGACATCAAGATCTACCAAGTCACCATTCTTATCGAATGATTGAAGAGAATGAGAGAGCAAGAACTCATCTGGGAGAACATTTGCTTTAATTTCTGGTGCATTCAAGATTTGACGGAGTTGCAATTGAGCACGTGAAGAACCGAGTGTACCGTATGAAGCGCCTGTGATCATCACTGGTTTGTTAAGGAGTGGAAATACTCCATAAGAAATCCAAGCAAGAGCGCTCATAAGAACGGCAGGAATTGAGTGATCATATTCAGGAGTACCGATAATCACACCATCAGCTGCTTCGATTTTTGCAGCGATTTCCAAGGCTTCTGCAGGAATAAGTTTATCTGCAGGTTTGTTGAAAACTGGAAGATCTTTAATTTCTACCAATTCGATTTCTGCTTTATCAGCAAAGTGTTTTTGCATATATTGAAGCAGTTGGCGGTTTGTGGAACGTTTAGAGTTAGTTCCTACAATAGCAATAAGTTTTAGCATGAGCTTTCCTTTCTCTTTTTGCATTATTTATTATTTATCTTTAGATACCGGATGAACAAGCGATATGTCCATCTTTATCAATAAGGATGGCTTCGATTCCATCGATATTTTCGATTTGCCACATGATAGAAGCGCTACGTTGGCCAAACAATCGTGTGGTCCATATCTCACCATCAACTGAGCGGTCAGATATAATCGTTAAACTAGCCAAATCCGTTTCAATAGGATAGCCAGTTTCACTATCGAAAATGTGATGATAATCCTTTCCATCAATTTCAAGATGCCGTTCATAAATTCCAGATGTAACAACAGATTTTCCAGTAATAGATAAGGTCATCAGGTGATTACCACGTGGATGATTAGGGTCTTGAATACCAATTTGCCAGGGTTGACCATTTTTGGCTTGGTTGTTTCCGATGGTGAGGATGTTTCCTCCAAGATTGATAAGAGCAGAAGTGACACCATTTTCTTTTAAAAAAGTAGCAACCTTATCTGCGCTATAGCCCTTTGCTAGACAACCTAAATCAATTTTCATTCCTTTCTTTTCTAAGAAAGCAGTAGAAGCAATTGAATCAAGTTTGATAAAACGGGGATCTATCAATGGTAAAACCGAAGAAATTTCTTCAGGACTAGCAACTTTTGCATCGGAAAAACCAATACGCCAGGTTTGTACCAAGGGACCGATGCTGATATTGAGATTGCTTCCAGAGGCTAGACTATGGTCTAAACCTAAGGAAATCAGTTCAAACAAATCAGGGTGGACCTTAACTGGGGCAATTCCCGCCTGATAGTTAATTTCCATCAATTCCGATTCGGTGCTATTCGCATTAAATCGAAATTCAAGTTCCTTGAGCAAATTAAAAGCTTGACGGAGAAGATTATCCGCTTGTTCATGTACCAAGGAAATAGTAATCGTAGTTCCCATTAACCGTTCAGATAATGAACTGAAAGGCAAAAAATCAACTCCCTTCAAATCAATTGGAAATAGTTGTAAATCCAGATATGAAAGCAATCTGAAGATTTATATTTCATTTCCATATAAATAGAATATCATAAAGTTAGCGTTTTCACAAATTATTTTTTACAAAAAGTCAAGAAATATGCTCAAAAAAACTATATTTCCTTAAAATTTAATTTGAAAACACTGAAAATAAATTAATACATGTTTCTAGTATTTTCGAAAATAAGGGAAAACAAGTAAAAAGCTTGTAAACGCTCACAGAAAATGATATACTGGAAAGGTAAAAAAAATTAAAGGTAGGAATTATCTTATGAGTAAAATCGTAGTCGTGGGTGCTAACCACGCTGGAACAGCTTGTATCAACACTATGTTGGACAATTTTGGAAGTGAAAATGAAATCGTTGTTTTTGACCAAAACTCAAACATTTCATTCCTAGGATGTGGAATGGCTCTATGGATTGGTGAGCAAATCGATGGTCCAGAAGGTCTCTTCTACTCAGATAAAGAAAAATTGGAAGCAAAGGGTGCTAAAGTTTACATGAACTCACCAGTTCTTTCAATCGACTATGACAACAAAGTTGTTACTGCAGAAGTTGACGGAAAAGAACACAAAGAATCATACGAAAAATTGATCTTTGCAACTGGTTCTACACCAATCTTGCCACCAATCGAAGGTGTTGAAATTGTTAAAGGTAACCGCGAATTCAAAGCAACTCTTGAAAATGTTCAATTCGTTAAATTGTACCAAAATGCTGAAGAAGTGATCAACAAACTTGCTGACAAGAGCAAACATCTTGAACGTATCGCTGTTGTCGGTGGTGGATACATCGGTGTTGAGCTTGCTGAAGCATTCGAACGTCTTGGAAAAGAAGTTGTCCTTGTTGATATCGTAGACACAGTCTTAAACGGTTACTACGATAAAGACTTCACGCAATTGATGGCTAAGAACTTGGAAGACCACAACATCCGCTTGGCACTTGGACAAACTGTTAAAGCTATCGAAGGTGACGGTAAAGTTGAACGCTTGATCACTGACAAAGAAAGCTTTGACGTTGATATGGTTATCCTTGCAGTTGGTTTCCGTCCTAACACAGCTCTTGCTGATGGTAAGATTGAACTCTTCCGCAACGGTGCTTTCCTTGTTAACAAGAAACAAGAAACTTCACTTCCAGGTGTGTTCGCTGTGGGTGACTGTGCAACTGTTTATGACAACGCTCGTAAAGACACTAGCTACATCGCTCTTGCATCAAACGCTGTACGTACTGGTATCGTTGGTGCTTACAATGCTTGTGGACATGAGCTTGAAGGAATCGGTGTTCAAGGATCAAACGGTATCTCTATCTACGGTCTTCACATGGTTTCAACTGGTTTGACTCTTGAAAAAGCAAAAGCTGCAGGCTACAATGCAACTGAAACTGGCTTCAACGATCTTCAAAAACCAGAATTTATGAAACATGACAACCATGAAGTAGCTATCAAGATTGTCTTCGACAAAGATAGCCGTGAAATCCTTGGTGCTCAAATGGTATCACGTGATCCTGGAATTGCTATGGGAATTCACATGTTCTCACTTGCTATCCAAGAACATGTTACAATTGAAAAATTGGCCTTGACAGACCTATTCTTCTTGCCACACTTCAACAAACCATACAACTACATCACAATGGCTGCACTTACAGCTGAAAAATAATGATTTGTAAAACGGAAGATTTGTTTCTTCCGTTTTTATCATCAAAAAAATAGTAACTTCAAATTCGAAGTTACTATTTTTGTTGTCTATGTGTTAGGAAGTTTCTTCTTTTACAAAGGTGAAGCCTTCTCCAAGAATTTCGTGAGCTTCAGTGATGGTGATAAAGGCTTTAGGATCAATCGTATGAATCAATTCTTTCATCTTAATCATTTCATTTCTTGCTACGATACAGTAGATAATTTTTAAATCTTTTTGACTGTAGTAACCTTGTCCAGATATGAAGGTGACACCTCGACCTAACTCTTCATTGATTTTATCTGCCACTTCCATAGGCTTTTGAGTGATAATCATAAAACCTTTTCCAGCATATCCGCCTTCACCAATCAAGTCAATAACTCTAGAGACGATGAAGTCAAATAGAAGTGTATAAGTAACGAGACGAAGGTCTTGGAAGATAATTAAAATGAGCATTAAGATGAGGAAGTCTAGTGCAAAGAGTAATTTCCCTACGGAGATATTGGTGTACTTGTTCAGGATTCGAGCGACGATATCTGTTCCTCCAGTGGTACCACCAGCATTGAAGATAATACCTAGACCAAGTCCCAAAAGAACACCCGCAACTAAAGCAACGATGACCAGATCTCCTTCAAGATTAAAGTTGAGAGGAATCTTCTCAAAGATTGCTAGCCAAATGGATAAGGAAATAGTACCAAGCAGGCTGCTGTATAGGGTCTTTGCACCAAATATTTTCCAGGCTAGAATAAATAATGGGATATTGATGATGAGGTTCATCACGGAGATAGGGATGTTAAAGAGATAATAGGTAATCAAGGTGATTCCCGTTGCTCCACCCTCGAATAAGTGGTGGGGCACAACAAAATACGTGAGTCCGAAGGCATAAATGGCAGCTCCGAATATAATGGTTAAAATAGATTTGATATGCCGTAGCATTGAACGCACCTCCCATTTTAATTTGAGTCTATAGCAGTAACAGCCCACCAGTATACAAGACTTTATTTGATTTTCATGGACTGAATTTTTTCAGGGGCGGGTGTAACACGGAGGGTCTTTTGCCCAGTATAGGTGACAAAACCAGGTTTTCCACCAGTTGGTTTGTTGAGTTTTTTGACCTCAATCATATCCACCTGAACGAGGTTTGAGAGACGTCCCTTAGAGAAGTAGGCTGCAAGTTCTGCTGCGTCTGTTTTAATCTCATCAGTAGGATTGAGATTGCCTGAGATAACAACATGACTTCCAGGGATGTCCTTAGCGTGGAACCAGAGTTCTTCTTTACGGGCCATTTTAAAGGTCAATTCCTCGTTTTGTAGGTTATTGCGCCCCACGTAGATGATCGTTTTTCCATCACTAGCTAGATACTGCTCAGGTTTTTGACGTTTCTGGATTTTCTCGCGTTGTTTTCTACGGATAAATCCTGTTTGGATCAATTCTTCACGAATTTCAGCAATTTCATCGAGTCCGGCTTGATTGAGGACAGTTTCGACACTTTCTAGATAGAGAATGGTTGCCTTGGTTTCTTCAATCAGGTCAGTCAAGTATTTAACAGCTTCTTTTAATTTCTGATAGCGTTTGAAGTAGCGTTGAGCATTTTGGTTTGGAGTTAAAGCCTTATCAAGTGCAATCGTGATAGGCTGGTTGGTGTAGTAGTTTTCTAAAATGACTTGATCTTGATCATTGGGAACTTGATGAAGGAAAGTGGTTAGTAACTCACCTTTTTGACGAAATTCTTCTGCATTTTCGGTAGCCAGAAGTTCTTTTTCCTGTTTCTTTAGTTTTTGACGATTCTTTTGTAGTTCGTTTTCGACGCGACGTATGAGTTCGCTAGCCTGCTGTTTGACACGATCACGTTCGGCTTTATCCTTATAATAGATATCAAGTAATTGTGAAAGACTGTCAAAATTCTCCGCTGTTTTACTAGAAAAAGGCACACAAGAAAAGGATTTATCTGTTAGGCAAGGTTCGGTTTCTTGTCCAAAGAAGTTCCGGAAAGTGGCTAGTTTATCATTAAGCAGTTGTCTTTCTAACTCGGTTGCTGTATCTTTTCCCAAACCTTGAAAGAGGTTTTGAAGGTTTTTAGCAGTTAACTCTTGGGTTTGTAGAATCTCAAAGAGTTTTTCGTCCTTGACCATAAAAGGATTCAGAGACTCTGTACTTGGAGGAGCGATATAAGTAGCACCTGGTAATAAGGTACGGTAGCTATTTTGAGAGAAACCGATATGCTTGATAACTTCAAGGATTTTGTGACTAGACTTATCTACAAGGAGAATATTGCTGTGTTTCCCCATAATTTCGATGATGAGTGTGGCCTGGATATGGTCTCCAATCTCGTTTTTATTGGAAACTGTGATTTCCACAATACGGTCGTTTTCGATTTGTTCGATTGACTCAATAACTGCTCCTTGAAGGTACTTTCTCAATACCATAATAAAAGTAGATGGCTGAGCAGGATTTTCAAAGGTAGACTCTGTTAACTGGATGCGACCAAAAACTGGGTGGGCAGACAGGAGCAAACGATGACTTTTACGATTGCTACGGATTTGCAGGACCAATTCTTGGTCAAAGGGTTGATTAATCTTTTGGATGCGACCATTTAGTAGTTCAGTTCGCAATTCCTCAACCATGTGGTGTAAAAAAAATCCATCAAATGACATGGTTCTCTCCTCGTGAATGTATTCCATAGTATTATATCAAAAAGGTAGAATAAAATCATAGAAATGTGATATAATAAAGCCAAGTAAAGAGAATCGAGAAGCACATGTATATTGAAATGGTAGATGAAACTGGACAAGTTTCAAAAGAAATTTTAGAACAAACACAGGAAATTTTAGAATTTGCTGCAAAAAAAATTGGAAAAGAAGACAAGGAAATGGCGGTCACATTTGTGACCAACGAACGAAGCCATGAACTCAATCTAGAGTTTCGTGATACCGATCGTCCAACAGATGTCATCAGTCTTGAATACAAGCCGGAGTTAGAGATTGCCTTTGATGAGGAAGATCTGGAAAATGATCCCGACTTGGCAGATGTGATGTCAGAATTTGATGCTTATATCGGTGAGCTTTTCATTTCCATTGATAAGGCACATGAGCAAGCTGAGGAGTACGGTCATAGTTTTGAACGTGAAATGGGCTTCTTGGCAGTGCACGGCTTTTTACACATTAACGGCTATGATCACTACACTCCCGAGGAAGAAGCGGAGATGTTCGGTTTACAAGAAGAAATTTTGACAGCCTATGGACTCACAAGACAATAAACGAAAATGGAAAAATCGTGACCTAATCTCCAGTTTAGAATTTGCCATTACAGGGATTTTTACTGCGATTAAGGAAGAACGTAATATGAGAAAGCATGCAGTGACGGCTCTAATAGTTGTCCTTGCAGGTTTTGTTTTTCAGGTGTCACGAATCGAATGGTTATTTCTACTTTTAAGCATTTTCATGGTAGTAGCTTTTGAGATTATTAATTCAGCTATTGAAAATGTAGTAGATTTGGCTAGTCACTATCACTTTTCTATGTTGGCAAAGAAAGCTAAAGACATGGCAGCTGGTGCCGTGCTTGTGGTTTCTCTTTTTGCCGCTTTGACAGGTGCACTCATCTTTCTCCCACGGATTTGGGATTTATTATTTTAAACAGTAAGAGGAAATTATGACATTTAAATCAGGCTTTGTAGCCATTTTAGGACGTCCAAATGTAGGGAAGTCAACTTTTTTGAATCATGTCATGGGGCAAAAGATCGCCATCATGAGTGATAAGGCGCAGACAACGCGCAATAAAATCATGGGGATTTACACCACTGATAAGGAACAAATTGTCTTTATCGATACACCTGGTATTCACAAGCCTAAGACGGCTCTTGGAGATTTTATGGTGGAGTCTGCCTATAGCACACTTCGTGAAGTGGATACCGTACTTTTCATGGTGCCTGCTGATGAACCACGTGGGAAGGGCGACGATATGATTATCGAACGTCTTAAAGCTGCTAAAGTTCCTGTAATTTTGGTGGTCAATAAGATTGACAAGGTTCATCCAGACCAGCTCTTGGCTCAAATCGATGATTTCCGTAATCAGATGGATTTCAAGGAAATTGTTCCTATTTCAGCCCTTCAGGGAAATAACGTTTCTCGTCTAGTCGATATTCTCAGTGAAAATCTTGAGGAAGGTTTCCAATATTTCCCTGCGGATCAAATTACTGACCATCCAGAACGATTCTTGGTTTCTGAGATGATTCGTGAAAAGGTCTTACACTTAACTCGTGAAGAAATTCCACACTCAGTTGCAGTAGTGGTGGACTCAATGAAAAGAGACGAGGATACAGACAAGGTTCATATTCGAGCAACTATCATGGTCGAACGTGATAGCCAAAAAGGGATTGTCATCGGTAAAGGTGGTGCCATGCTCAAGAAAATTGGGACTATGGCCCGTCGTGATATCGAGCTTATGCTAGGGGACAAGGTTTTCCTAGAAACTTGGGTCAAGGTTAAGAAAAACTGGCGAGATAAGAAGCTAGATTTGGCTGACTTTGGCTATAATGAAAAAGAATATTAAGAAGAGGTGGGCAGTAGCCTGCTTCTTGTTTTTAGAGAAGGAGGAGTTATGCCTGAATTACCTGAGGTCGAAACGGTTCGACGAGGTCTTGAAAAACTGATTCTAGGGAAGAAGATTGCTAGTCTTGACATTCGTTATCCTAAGTTGATTAAGACAGATTTGGATCAGTTTCAGAAAGAATTGCCTGGTCAAGAGATTCAATCGATGGGGCGCCGTGGCAAGTATTTACTTTTCTTCCTGACAGATAAGGTCTTGATTTCTCATCTACGGATGGAAGGCAAGTATTTTTATTATCCAGGTCAAGCCCCTGAACGTAAGCATGCCCATGTTTTGATTCATTTTGAAGATGGAGGCACTCTAGTCTACGAGGATGTACGCAAGTTTGGCACTATGGAATTGCTTGCTCCTGAACTCTTAGATGCTTACTTTGTATCTAAAAAGCTTGGACCAGAACCTACTGAACAAGATTTTGACTTAGAGATTTTTAGAGGTGCCTTGAAGAAATCTAAAAAGCCTATCAAATCACATCTTCTCGATCAGACTTTGGTTGCTGGATTGGGGAATATCTACGTGGATGAAGTTCTCTGGAGAGCGAAAGTTCATCCTTCTAGAACTTCTAAAAGTTTAAGCGCCCAAGAGGCTAGAAAAGTCCATGATCAAACCATTGAAGTTTTGGGGCAGGCTGTTGAGAAAGGCGGTTCAACCATTCGCACCTATACCAATGCATTTGGCGAAGATGGGACCATGCAAGACTTTCATCAAGTCTATGATAAAGCTGGACAAGCTTGTTCACGTTGTGGATCCATTATCGAAAAAATTCAACTCGGTGGTCGTGGAACCCATTTTTGTCCAAAATGTCAAAGGAGAAAGTGATGAGAAAAATTATCGGAATCACTGGTGGTATTGCATCTGGGAAGTCCACCGTCACAAATTTTCTAAGACAAAAAGGGTTTGAAGTGGTAGATGCGGATGCTCTTGTCCACCAACTTCAAAAACCTGGTGGACGACTTTTTCAGATTTTAGTAGAGCATTTCGGTGAAAAAGTCCTTCTAGAAGATGGGGAACTGAATCGTCCATTACTAGCCAGTCTTATCTTTTCTAACTCTGAGGATAGAGAATGGTCTAAAGAAACTCAAGGACAAATCATCCGTGAAGAATTGGGCTCTTTGAGAGACAAGTTATCTCAGACTGAGGACGTGTTTTTCATGGATATTCCATTGCTTTTTGAACAGGACTATGCTTCATGGTTCGATGAAACTTGGCTAGTTTATGTAAGCCGAGATACCCAGCTGGATCGCTTAATGAACCGTGATCAGTTATCCAAAGAGTCAGCTGAAACTCGTTTAGCTTCACAGTGGCCTTTAGAAGAAAAGAAGAAATTTGCTACTTATATATTAGACAATAACGGCAGTCGAGAGCAGCTTTTGAGTCAAGTAGTGACCTTACTTGAAGGAGGCGATGCCCATGCAAGAGATTAGCTGGAAGGATAATCTTCGTATTGCTTGGTTTGGTTGCTTTTTAACAGGAGCCAGCATTTCTCTCGTTGTTCCTTTCATGCCTATTTTTGTCGAACAGTTAGGAATTGAAGGAGATCAAGTTGCCTTTTATTCAGGTTTAGCTATATCAGTCTCAG
The DNA here is from genome assembly GCF_047465525.1 of Streptococcus infantis. Classification (GTDB taxonomy): domain Bacteria; phylum Bacillota; class Bacilli; order Lactobacillales; family Streptococcaceae; genus Streptococcus; species Streptococcus infantis_R. Next base: position 91,702 of record NZ_JASGZS010000001.1, read on the forward strand.
CCATTTCTGCAGCCTTTGTATCACCAATTTGGGGTATCTTAGCAGACAAGTATGGTCGAAAACCCATGATGATTCGTGCAGGGCTAGCCATGACTATTACTATGGGTGGTCTGGCCTTTGTTCCAAACGTTTTCTGGCTCTTGTTCTTACGCTTTCTTAATGGTGTTTTTACAGGATTTGTACCTAATGCGACAGCTTTAATTGCTAGTCAAGTCCCCAAAGATAGGTCGGGATACGCTCTAGGGACTTTATCAACTGGTGTTGTCGCTGGAACTTTGACTGGTCCCTTTGTCGGTGGTTTCATTGCCGAAATTTTTGGCATTCGAAATGTCTTTTTATTGGTTGGTGGTTTCCTGTTCTTAGCTGCTATCTTAACCATTCTTTTTATCAAAGAAAACTTTCAACCAGTGCCAAAAGAAAAAGCACTCCCTACAAAAGAGCTCTTTACTTCTGTTAAATATCCTTTTCTCCTGATAAATTTATTTCTAACTAGCTTTGTGATTCAATTTGCTGCCCAATCTATCGGTCCTATCCTTGCCCTGTATGTACGAGATCTGGGACAGAAAGAGAACCTTCTTTTTGTCTCTGGCTTGATTGTATCCAGTATGGGATTTTCAAGTATGATGAGTGCAGGTATCATGGGTAAATTAGGTGATAAAGTGGGCAATCATCGACTACTTGTCCTAGCTCAGGTATATTCAGTTTTTATATATCTATTATGTGCAAATGCGACTAGCCCATTCCAATTAGGCTTCTATCGTTTTCTATTTGGTCTGGGAACAGGAGCTCTGATCCCTGGTGTCAATGCTCTCCTAAGCAAAATGACTCCTAAAGTTGGCATTTCAAGGGTATTTGCCTTTAATCAAGTCTTCTTTTATCTAGGAGGAGTGATAGGTCCCTTAGCAGGATCAGCAGTAGCGGGACAATTTGGCTATCACTCAGTATTTTATGCAACAGCTCTTTGTGTAGCTCTCAGTTGTTTATTTAATCTTATCCAATTTAGAACATTATTAAAAGTGAAGGAAATCTAGTGCGAGTAAAAATCAATCTCAAATGCTCCTCTTGTGGCAGCATCAATTATCTAACCAGTAAGAACTCCAAAACCCATCCAGACAAGATTGAGGTCTTAAAGTATTGCCCTAAAGAAAGAAAAGTGACTCTACATCTTGAATCTAAGTAGAAATTATGGTAGAATAATAGGGATTTTAAGGAGTTTGATATGTATAACCTATTATTAACCATTTTATTAGTATTATCTGTTGTGATTGTGATTGCGATTTTCATGCAACCAACCAAAAACCAATCTAGCAATGTATTTGATGCCAGTGCAGGTGATTTGTTTGAACGTAGCAAAGCGCGCGGTTTTGAAGCTGTGATGCAACGTTTGACAGGAATTTTAGTCTTTTTCTGGCTAGCCATTGCCTTAGCATTGACGGTATTATCAAGTAGATAAGAAAATAATGGGCGGGACTAGGTCTTTGCCTATTTTTATTTTTAAAAGAAATAAGGTTTTACACCAAAAAGAAAATATTATAAATCTAGAAAGAAAACATGAAAGATAGAATAAAAGAATATATACAAGAAAAGGGACGAGTCACAGTCAATGACTTGGCCAGTGCTCTCGGGAAGGATGGTTCGAAGGACTTCCGTGAGTTAATCAAAACTCTTTCCTTGATGGAACGTAAGCACCAGATTCGCTTTGAAGAAGATGGTAGTTTAACCCTAGAACAGAAGAAAAAACATGAGATTACCCTAAAAGGAATTTTCCATGCGCATAAAAATGGGTTCGGTTTTGTGAGTCTTGAAGGTGAAGAAGACGATCTTTTTGTTGGAAAAAGTGATGTTAACTATGCCATAGATGGTGATACTGTTGAAGTTGTCATTAAGAAAGTTGCTGACCGTAACAAAGGAACTGCAGCAGAAGCAAAGATTGTCGACATCCTAGAGCACAGTCTAACGACAGTTGTTGGGCAAATTATTCTCGATGAAGAGAAACCAAAGTATGCAGGTTATATCCGTTCTAAAAACCAAAAAATAAGTCAACCGATTTATGTGAAAAAGCCATCTCTCAAACTAGAAGGGACAGAAGTACTCAAGGTCTTTATCGATAAGTACCCAAGTAAGAAACACGATTTCTTTGTCGCTAGTGTCTTAGATGTTGTCGGACATTCAACGGATGCAGGGATTGATGTCCTTGAGGTCTTGGAATCTATGGATATTGTATCTGAGTTTCCAGAGGATGTTCTTAAAGAAGCAGAAAAGGTTCCTGATGCGCCATCTGAGAAGGATATGGAAGGTCGTCTGGACTTAAGAGATGAAATTACCTTTACGATTGATGGAGCTGATGCCAAGGACTTGGATGACGCTGTTCATATCAAACCATTGATAAATGGAAATATCGAACTAGGAGTTCACATTGCCGATGTCTCCTACTATGTGACAGAGGGTTTTGCTCTTGACAAGGAAGCTCTCAATCGTGCGACCTCTGTCTATGTGACAGACCGTGTAGTTCCAATGCTACCAGAACGCCTTTCAAATGGTATTTGTTCCCTCAATCCTCAAGTGGACCGCTTGACCCAGTCTGCTATTATGGAAATTGACAAAAATGGTCGTGTTCGTAATTACACAATTACTCAGACTGTTATCAAGACAAGTTTCCGTATGACTTATAGTGATGTCAATGACATCCTAGCAGGTGATGAGGAGAAGAGACAAGACTATAAGAAAATCGTTCCTAGTATCGAACTTATGGCCAAGCTCCATGAGACTTTGGAAAGTATGCGAATTAAGCGTGGTGCTTTAAATTTTGATACCAATGAAGCTAAGATTTTAGTAGATAAAAAAGGGAAGCCAGTTGATATTGTTCTTCGTCATCGTGGGACTGCAGAACGTATGATTGAGTCCTTTATGCTGATTGCCAATGAAACAGTTGCCGAGCACTTTAGTAAGCTGGACCTACCTTTTATCTATCGTATCCACGAGGAACCTAAAGCTGAAAAAGTTCAGAAATTTATTGATTATGCTTCAAGTTTTGGATTACGAATCTATGGAACTGCCAGTGAGATAAGTCAGGAAGCCCTCCAAGATATCATGAGTGCTGTTGAAGGAGAGCCATATGCGGATGTATTGTCCATGATGCTTCTGCGTTCGATGCAGCAGGCTCGTTATTCTGAGCATAATCACGGTCACTATGGATTAGCTGCAGACTACTACACTCACTTTACCAGCCCAATTCGTCGTTATCCTGACCTCTTGGTTCACCGGATGATTCGTGACTATGGACGTTCTAAGGATGTAGCAGATCATTTTGAACAGGTTATTCCTGAGATTGCCATCCAGTCTTCCAACCGTGAGCGCCGTGCTATCGAAGCAGAGCGTGAAGTCGAAGCCATGAAAAAAGCTGAATACATGGAAGAGTACGTTGGTGAAGAGTATGATGCAGTTGTTTCAAGTATTGTTAAATTTGGTCTTTTTGTTGAATTGCCAAATACAGTTGAAGGCTTAATTCACATTACAAATCTGCCTGAGTTTTATCATTTTAACGAACGTGATTTAACCCTTCGTGGGGAGAAATCAGGTATTACCTTCCGTGTAGGTCAGCAGATTCGCATTCGCGTTGAAAGAGCGGATAAGATGACTGGTGAGATCGATTTCTCCTTTATTCCAAGTGAATTTGATGTGATTGAAAAAGGTCTGAAAGGCTCTGGTCGTAAGGATAGAGGTCGTCGTTCAGATAAGAAAGAAGACAAGAGAAAAGCTAGTCGCTCAAGTGATAAGCGCAAGCATTCTCCAAAAGATAAAAAGAAAAAGAGCAAGAAACCTTTTTATAAGGAAGTAGCAAAGAAAGGAGCTAAGTATGGCAAAGGGCGAGGGAAAGGTCGTCGCGCAAAATAAAAAAGCGCACCACGACTATACAATCGTAGATACGCTAGAAGCAGGAATGGTCCTGACAGGAACTGAAATTAAGAGTGTTCGAGCAGCCCGCATCAATCTGAAAGATGGGTTTGCCCAAGTGAAAAATGGGGAAGTTTGGCTGAGCAATGTGCATATTGCACCTTATGAAGAGGGCAATATCTGGAATCAGGAACCCGAACGTCGTCGTAAACTTCTCCTTCACAAAAAACAAATCCAGAAATTGGAGCAAGAAACCAAAGGAACAGGTATGACCTTGGTTCCTCTTAAAGTTTATATCAAAGATGGCTATGCCAAGTTACTTTTAGGACTTGCAAAAGGGAAACATGATTACGATAAACGTGAGTCTATCAAACGACGTGAGCAAGATCGTGATATTGCGCGTGTTATGAAAGCTGTTAACCACCGATAGAAAGAGTGAACTAAATGGAAAAACTAGTTGCCTATAAACGCATGCCTGTCTGGAATAAAGACACCATGCCTGAAGGTGTTCAAAGAAAACACAATACTAAGGTTGGAACCTGGGGCAAAATCACTGTATTAAAAGGAACCCTTAAATTTATTGAATTAACTGAAGAGGGAGAAATTATAGTTGAGCACCTCTTTGAAGCGGGTGCCAATAATCCCATGGCTCAGCCTCAAGCCTGGCACCGTGTAGAAGCTGCTACAGATGATGTAGAATGGTACTTGGAATTTTATTGTAAACCTGAGGATTATTTCCCTAAGAAATACAATACTAATCCAGTTCATTCGGAAGTCTTAGAAGCTATGAAGACGGTAAAACCGTGTAAGGCACTAGATTTGGGTTGTGGTCAAGGAAGAAATGCACTCTTTCTCGCTCAACATGGCTTTGATGTCACAGCTGTAGATCAAAATGAGCTATCTCTTGAAATCTTGCAAAGCATTGTGGAACAAGAAGATTTAGAAATGCCTGTCGGTATCTACGATATCAATTCAGCTAGCATTGGACAAACTTACGATTTTATCGTATCAACGGTTGTTCTCATGTTTTTACAAGCAGATCGCATTCCAGCTATTATCCGAAACATGCAAGAACAAACCTCTATTGGTGGCTACAATTTGATTGTTTGTGCCATGGATACGGAAGATTATCCATGTTCAGTTAATTTTCCCTTTACCTTTAAAGAGGGGGAATTAGCAAATTACTACCAGGACTGGGAATTGGTTAAATACAATGAAAATCCTGGTCATTTGCACCGTCGTGATGAAAATGGCAATCGTATCCAACTACGATTTGCTACTATGTTGGCTAAAAAGATAAAATAAAATCTTAAAACGAATAGAAAAGCTATCAATTTCTATTCGTTTTTTATATAAAGACTTGAGGGCCAATCAACTGAATTATGCTATACTAGATGTGTAGGAAATGCTAAAGATAATCTCTTAACCCGTATTTCTATGAAGTTTACAATAAGAAATTTTAAATTTTCCATACTACTAATAAGTCTTTAATAGGGAGGTAGCGACATGCCGAGTCTTTTAGTCGAACTTTTTGATCATCACACTATCGAGAAAAATGTTTATCAGACTTTTATTTGTGATTGTGACGAGGTTCTATTTCTCTCCCTGAAAAAAATTACAGAAGAAGAAAGGTTGTCCTTGAAGCATTTTTTGCTGGATCAAGTTTCCCATGTAAAACAAGTGCATTTTCGGCAAATAAGCCTAGATAAGATTACGGATGATTTGAATCTTTTCTTGACTAATTATGATTCAGTGACTTTAGATGTTTTTGGAGGAGATTCGATATTAGCTATTTTCCTTTATCAGTATGGTTTGGAAAAGCAATTACCGATTGTTGCAATTGATATTGAGCAAGGAAAACAATTCAAATGGAAGATGGGGAAGGTGGAAAAGGAAGAGTTAGTAATTCCTGGTCTGACCATTGAACAGTTGATGGCCTTACGGGGTGGTAAACTCATCAAATCGAAACAACCTAAATATAGTCCGAAACAAATTATTACCATCAAAAAACTAGCCAACTATGCAATTTTAAACCCAGAGCAATGGTATCAGATTACTCAATTCTTTGCATTAGCTAAAACAATTGATTTTCATGCTGAAACAGTAAAAGTTTTGGAAAGTAACGGAAAAAGGTACTCATATCCAGAATCAATGATTCCTCTACTAACAGAAGCTAACTTGATTCATATTGATGCGGAAAGTTCCGAACATATTAGTTACACTTTTTCTAGCTCTGAGGCACAATTGCTCTGTCGCACAAAAGGTCATATTTTAGAATTATATCTCTATCTTTTAGCGATAGAGTCAGAGTATTTTGATGAATGTATGATAGGGGCAGAAATTGACTGGAATGGTATTTTCCCTGAAGTTGATAATGTACAAAATGAAATTGATGTTGTCCTCCGTAAAGGTCAATCCATTATTTTTATATCTTGTAAAATGACAGACTTGTCTGTAGAAGCTATTAATGAACTAGAGGTATATGCCAATCATTTTGCTGGTGAGACTTGTTTGAAATTAATTGTTTGCTCTGGAAAAATTAATCCCGTATATAACCATCGCTGTCAAGAGTACGGTGTATTGGTGATTAAACAAGATCAAATTTCAAATCTGATTCCCATGTTACAAAAACAGATCAAAAAGCATAAAATATGAGCTGGATTAAAGGATTATTCTAAAAATATAATGGAAAGGCTGGTTTTCTTAGCCTTTTTCTTATCCTTTCCGAATAAAGTAGAAAAGGGGGATATATGTTTTTAGCTAGAGATAAAAAAGGTCATTTAATCAACGCGTTAGAGAAAGAAGTAAAGAAACAAGCTTATTATTGTCCAGCTTGTGGAACGAGTGTTCGCTTGAAAATAGGAAAAAATGTAAGAACTCATTTTGCGCATGAAAGTTTAAAAAGTTGTGATTTTTATCATGAGAACGAAGGACCAGAACATTTAGAGAATAAGGTGGCACTTTTTAATTGGGCTAAGAAAGATGCTAAAGTAGAAATGGAATATCCGATTCCTGAACTTAAGCAAATCGCAGATATCCTCATCAATAAGCAATTAGCACTGGAAGTTCAGTGTAGTCCTATTTCTTGTGAACTTTTACGGGAGAGAAGCAATGGTTATCGAAGTTTGGGAATTCAAGCTCTTTGGCTACTGGGAGAAAAGCTCTGGCTAAAAGAGCGACTAACTAAACTTCAAAGAGATTTTCTTTATTTTAGTAATAATATGGGATTTTATCTTTGGGAGTTAGACCATAAAAGACAAGTTTTGAGGCTCAAGTACCTCCTTCACCAAGATTTGAAAGGGAAACTCCATTATCAGGTCAAGGAATTTTTTTATAACAAAGGAAATCTTCTAGAAATATTACGGACTCCTTATCATCAACAAAATCTTATCACTTTTTCGATTGAACAAGATAGGAACATTTGTCATTACATTCAAAAACAGCTCTATTATCAAAACCCCTATTGGATGAAACAACAAGCCCAAGCTTACTTGAGAGGAGAAAACCTATTAAATTTGAAGACTCAGGACTGGTATCCCCAAGTAAGGCCGATAGAACATGGTCATTTTTGTCAGATAACTGTAGATTTACAGGGCTATTACGATAATTTTCAGGCTTATTATCAACTAAATCCCAAAATTGACACACAAAAGCTTTATCCACCTGCCTTTTATCAGCAATATTTCTTAAAAAATATGGTAAAATAGAAAGGATGGAGGAAACTTATGGTATTACAACGAAATGAAATCAATGAAAAAGATACATGGGATCTATCAACGATCTTTGAAACAGACCAAAAATGGGAAGAAGAACTCGCCCTTTTAACGGAAGATACAAAACAAGCAGCTAGTCTTGAAGGACATCTCTTGGATAGTGCAGAAAGTCTTCTTGATATTACAGAGCGTTATCTGGACTTGAGTCGTCGTCTTGAAAAACTCTATGTCTATGCACATATGAAAAACGACCAGGATACACGAGTTGCTAAATATCAAGAATACTATGCAAAAGCCATGACTCTTTATAGTCAACTTGATCAAGTCTTCTCTTTCTATGAGCCTGAATTTATGGCAATCACAGAAGAGCAGTATCAAAACTTTTTAGCAGAAGAACCAAAACTCCAGCCTTATAAACACTTCTTTGATAAACTATTGCAAAATAAGGACCATGTCCTTTCACAACGTGAAGAAGAGTTGCTTGCAGGTGCTGGTGAAATCTTCGGTGCTGCTAGTGAAACCTTTGCTATTTTAGATAATGCAGATATCGTCTTTCCATTTGTTAAAGATGAAGATGGAAATGAAGTTCAATTATCACACGGCGTTTATATGCGCTTGGTAGAATCTAAAAATCGTGAGGTTCGTCGTGGAGCTTATGAAGCCCTCTATGCTACTTATGAGCAATACCAGCACACTTACGCTAAAACCTTGCAGACTAATGTTAAAGTGCAAAACTATCGTGCAAAGGTTCGAAACTACAAGAGTGCGCGTGAAGCTGCTCTTGCGGCAAACTTTGTGCCAGAAAGTGTTTATGACAATCTAGTATCTGCTGTTCGTAAGCACTTGCCATTATTGCATCGTTATCTGGCTCTTCGCTCAAAAATTCTTGGTATTCCAGACCTCAAAATGTACGATGTCTATACACCATTGTCTTCAGTGGAATACAGCTTTACTTATGAAGAAGCCTTGAAGAAAGCAGAAAATGCTTTGGCAGTTCTTGGTGAGGATTACTTGAGCCGTGTTAAACGTGCCTTCAGCGAACGCTGGATTGATGTGTATGAAAATCAAGGCAAGCGTTCAGGTGCATATTCTGGCGGTTCTTATGATACCAACGCCTTTATGCTTCTTAACTGGCAAGATAACCTGGATAATCTCTTTACCCTTGTACATGAGACAGGTCATAGTATGCATTCTAGCTATACGCGTGAAACTCAGCCTTATGTATACGGAGATTACTCAATCTTCTTGGCAGAAATTGCTTCAACTACTAATGAAAACATCCTGACAGAAAAATTATTGCAAGAAGTTCAAGACGATGCAACACGCTTTGCAATTCTCAACAACTTCCTAGATGGTTTCCGTGGAACAGTCTTCCGCCAAACTCAATTTGCTGAATTTGAACATGCTATTCACCAAGCTGACCAAAATGGTGAAGTCTTGACAAGTGAGTTCCTAAACAATCTCTATGCTGACTTGAACCAAGAATATTATGGTTTGAGCAAGGAAGACAATCCTCAAATCCAGTACGAGTGGGCTCGTATCCCGCATTTCTACTATAACTACTATGTCTATCAATATTCAACAGGCTTTGCAGCAGCTTCAGCTTTGGCTGAAAAGATTGTTCATGGTAGCCAAGATGATCGTGAGCGCTATATCGACTACCTCAAAGCAGGGAAGTCAGACTATCCACTCAATATCATGCGTAAAGCTGGTGTTGACATGGAAAAAGAAGATTACCTCAACGATGCCTTTGCAGTCTTTGAACGCCGTTTGGATGAATTTGAAGCCCTTGTTGAAAAATTAGGATTGGCATAAGGCAGATGGTAAAGTCTTATAGTAAAAATGCCAATCATAACATGCGACGTCCTGTTGTCAAGCATGAGATTGTCGAGTTCATGCGTCACAGACAAAAGCAGGTGACTGGCTCACTCAAGGAATTAGAGAAGTTCGCTCGCAAGGAAAATATTCCCATCATTCCTCATGAAACCGTCGCTTACTTTCGTTTCCTTATGGAAACTATTCAACCAAAAAATATTTTAGAGATTGGTACGGCGATTGGATTTTCAGCACTTTTAATGGCAGAGCATTCACCCAAGTCAAAAATCACCACTATTGACCGAAATCCTGAGATGATTGGTTTTGCCAAGGAAAATTTTGCAAAATTTGATCAACGCAAACAAATCACTCTCTTAGAAGGTGATGCGGTAGATGTCCTGTCAACGTTGACAGAGACCTATGATTTTGTGTTTATGGATTCTGCTAAGTCCAAGTACATCATTTTTCTACCAGAAATCCTCAAACACCTAGAAGTAGGTGGAGTGGTTGTCTTAGATGATATTTTCCAAGGAGGAGATATTGCTAGGGATATCATGGAAGTCCGTCGAGGACAAAGAACCATCTATCGTGGCTTGCAACGACTCTTTGATGCGACTTTGGACAATCCAGGATTAACCGCTACTTTGGTTCCTCTTGGAGATGGAATTCTCATGCTGAGAAAAAATCAAGCAGAAGTAGAACTGCCTGATATTGATTGATTTCAGATATTTTTAAGACAATTTGGTAAAATAGATAAGGTAAACCTTTATTTAGTGAACAAAAGGAGTAAACATGAAGAAAAAACTAATGGCAGGAGCCATCACATTGTTGTCAGTAGCCACTTTGGCTGCTTGTTCAAACAGTTCTGAAGGAACTGACTTGATTAGCATGAAAGGCGATGTTATTACTGAGCATCAATTCTTTGAAGAAGTCAAAAATAATGCTACTGCTCAACAAGTCTTGCTGAATATGACCATTCAAAAAGTTTTTGAAAAACAATATGGTTCAGAAGTAAGTGATAAAGAAGTAGATGATGCAGTTGCAGAAGAACAAAAGAAATACGGTGATAGCTATCAAACGATTCTCGCCCGTTCAGGCATGACTGCAGAAAGCCGTAAAGCTCAAATTCGTACAAGTAAATTAGTTGAGTATGCTGTTAAGAAAGCCGCTGAAGCTGAATTAACAGATGAAAACTACAAAAAAGCTTTTGAAGAGTATACTCCAGAAGTAACGGCTCAAATTATTAAACTTGACAGTGAAGATAAGGCTAAGGAAGTTCTTGCCAAAGCAAAAGAGTCTGGAGCTGACTTTGCACAACTTGCAAAAGACAATTCTACAGACGAAAAGACAAAAGAAAATGGTGGAGAAATCACCTTTGACTCTGCATCAACAGAATTACCAGACGTAGTTAAGAAAGCAGCTTTTGCGCTTGATGTCAACGGAATTTCAGATGTTATCACCGCTCCAGGAACTCAAGCTTATACAAGTAGTTTCTACATTGTTAAGTTGACGAAGAAGTCAGAAAAATCTTCAAACTTGGATGATTATAAAGAAAAACTTAAAACAATCATTTTGACTCAAAAACAAAATGATGCAACCTTTGTTCAAGGTGTTATTAGTAAAGAATTACAAGATGCCAACATTAAAGTTAAAGACCAGGCCTTCCAAAATATCTTTACACAATACATTAAAGGCGAAACAACTTCTGACAGCAGCAGTAGCGCCTCAAACTAATAAAAAAACTATCTATCTTTCTTTTTTAGAAAGTAGATAGTTTTTTTCTATTGGACTTCTTTCAGAATTAGCAGTAGTGCATCTAGTACACGAGATCTTTGTTCTGTAGGAAGAAGTTTCAATTCGTCAATCAGACGGGATATTTTGGGGTCTTCTTCTTTCAGTTGGATATCAAAGAAAGTGTCTAAATCTACTTCTAATGCTTCCATGACTTTTTCTAGAGTTTGAATCTTTAAGTTTGTTGATAGATTTTCTAATTTGTAAACATAATTTGTTCCTAAGTCAGCCATTTCCTCTAATTGTTCTTGGGTATATCCTCTTTCTATTCTGAGTAAACGGATGCGTTTAGAAATGTAGTCTTGCAAATTACTTTTATTTTTGACCATGTAGTACCTCGCTACTTACATGATACAGTCAAACGACTGCATTTTTTAGACTTTAAATAGTTACATTTTAATAAAATAACTTTAAAAAGTTGTACATTGTGGTATAATGAAGGTATAAAAAATAAAAAGGGGAAACCTATGAAAAAAGAATTGATTACTTTGACTGCCATAGCAGCAACGGGCCTTGCAACAACTGTAAGTGCAAATGAGGTGGCTGAACCCAATGTAGATAATGCAGGTGGTGTTCGTACTGCTCAAACTGAGCCAGCGTTTAACATTACTGATGCTAAAAACGAACCAGCATTGGTCGAGAAAGAGGCACCAAAACCAGTAGAAGTGAAAACTCCTACTAAGGAAGAAGTTGCTGAACTTGGTGCTACTGCTAAACAAACCCAAGAAGATGCCGATAAGGCTAAAGAGGTTTTGGATCAAGCTAATGAAACTTCTGATAAAGCAGAAAAGAAAGTTGAAAGCTTGAAACAAGCTAAAGACGATGCTCAAAAAGAGGCTGACAAAGCAACTCCTGAAGCGATTCAAAATGCAGAGAAGAAAGTGGAAACTGCTAAAGCAAAAGTTCAAGTAAAAGAAGAGGCTTTAAATTCTGCCCAGTCTTTAAAAGCAGAATCTGATGAAGCTGTATCTAATCAAGAAAAAATAGTTGAAGGTAAGAAAGAAGAAATTGAAAAACTTCAATCAGCTGTTTTAGTAGCTAAAAATAATGTACAGCTGAAACAAAATATTTTAGATGGGACTAAAATATCTGAAGAGAAAAAATCAGCTGAGGAAGCTTTAGAACAAGAAACAGCTAATGTTAAAAGACTAAGTGATGAATTAGCAAAAGCAGAGATTGAAGATGAAAAACATAGTCAAAAGATAAAAAATGCTGAAAATGACTTAGCTGAAGCTATAACAAAAGTTTCAACATCTAATCAATCAATTTCTAGCGCGAGCGAAAAAGTAAAGCAAACTCAGTCTGAGCTAATCAAAGCGCAAGAAAATTTAGCAAACCAAAATCCTAAAAATACGATTAAGTTAACTGATAGTTTTGTTGAAACTTTTAAGTCTTTTGTATTAAATCCATACGATTATGATAAACAACCAGAACTATTCATTAAACATAGTAAAGAGTATAGAGAAAAACTGAAGAAAATTGCTCCAGAAAATAAATCTCTCAATCAATATCATTCGGTTGAAAAGGATAAACACAGACCATTTGATTCTTCTCATTTGACATTGGAGCAGAGAGAGGAACTGACACTCTTCGCAAACGATCTTTTCAATCAAGCTCGTAGATTGTTTGCGAAGCCTGACACAGTAGCTACTCAAGGAATGATAGGAGTTGCAGATAAGGTTGCTAAGGACAAAACTACAATTTGGGCTGCTCAGGAATTCAATTTTCTCCAAATCGATGATTATACCCCTATTAATTATAGTGTGGTAACTAGCGATAATAAAATCAAAATGTCTAGTATAGATGAAGCCAAAAAATACATATATGAAACGTTTACTTGGCTATTATTTGAATCTCCTGAAGATATCGGACATCAAATTGTTTCATCTGATTGGAATTTTATGAAACATTCGTTTAAAACGGGAAAAGATTATTTTGGTTTTACTCTTATTGAAAGAGATGGGAAAACAGAGTTTTATTATTTGACTGTCAATGAAGAAATCAAGGGTAATGAAAAATTTGATAAAACTGTAATTAAACCTTCAAACTCAACTCAATATAATACAGTAAGCAATGAATCTGCATTGACTGCGCTAAAGACCGCAGAAGCTAACTATACTAAAGCGAAGGCAGACTTGGAAAAAGCAGAATCAGAATATAAGGAACATTTATCGATTCAAAAAGATATTCAGAACAGGCTAGAACTTCTAAAGTCAACTCCATTTAAAGCATCTTTAGTAAAGGCTGAACTTGCTAGAGCTCAAAAACTTCAGATCGAGGCTCAAAAACGACTTGCATTGGCTCAAAAAGCACAAGATGAAGTTATGACTGATATCAAGTTTAAACAAGAGAATTTAGATAAAGCAAAACAAGAGCTAGTTGATAAAGAGAATGCATTAAAACTTGGGAAAGATAAGTTACAACAGGAAGAGGCTGAACTTACTAAGTTGCAAGCTGATGTAAGTGCGAAAGCACAAGCGGTATCTACTGCTAAGAAAGCACTTCAAGATGCACAAAAAGAAGTTAAACAAGCCGAAAAAGAGCTTGCAGACCTTAACGGTGCGCATACTCGTTTGGCAGAGTTGAAAGCAGAGCTTGAAAAAGCAGAAACAGAGCTTAAAGAAGCTTACAAAGCACAAAACGAAGCTAAAGTAGATTACGAAGTTAAGAGCCTTGCTGCAGGTCAAGCTAAAACTGCTTACGAAACTGCTAAAGCGAAGTTTGAAGAAGCAGAAGCCAAACGTTTGGTTGCACTTGCAGAAGAAAAACGTAAAGAGCTTGAAAAAGCAGGCTACCAAACAGTTCCAGTTGTAGACGGTCGTGGGAATGTGGTGGATTACACAGTAGAGAAAGTGACTGTAGGAACTAAAGACGATAAAACATATCAAGCGCCTGCACAAGCTATAAATGAAAAATCAGAACCTAAGAAACAACTTCCAAATACTGGAACGAAAGAATCGAATCTCCTCGCATTGCTTGGAGCAAGTGTTGGACTACTTGCTTTAGCAGGAAAACGAAAATATAGATAAAATAGAAAGGGAGTTACTGCCCTTTTTATGCTATATTTGAGTAAAATTCGAATGTTTATACTGTAAGAGTTTTTTTCTAGGCTAAAAAATGGTATAATAGCATGTAAAACTAGAAATAATAAGGGAAAATAAAAATATTTTTCCGAAAGATAGGTGACATATGAAAATAAGTAAAAGGCACCTGCTGAATTATTCCATTTTGATTCCTTATTTACTGTTATCCGTTTTAGGATTGATAGTAGTTTATTCGACAACTAGTGCGACCCTTATTCAGGAGGGGAAAAGTGCATTATATCTAGTGCGAAATCAGGGGATTTTCTGGATAGCCAGTTTATTCTTAATAGCCTTAATCTATAAATTAAAATTAGGATTTCTTCGTAATGAGCGATTGCTCTTTATCGTTATGTTTGTCGAGCTGATACTCCTAGCTCTGGCACGGTTAATAGGTAGTCCCATCAATGGAGCATATGGCTGGATCAAGGTTGGTCCCATCACGATTCAACCAGCAGAGTATCTAAAGATTATTATCATTTGGTACTTGGCTCAGCGTTTTTCAAAACAACAAGATGAGATAGCAGTTTATGACTTCCAAGTTTTAACCCTCAATCAGTGGTTGCCAAGAGCCTTTAATGATTGGCGTTTTGTCCTCTTGGTCATGATTGGTAGTTTGGCAATCTTCCCTGACCTTGGAAATGCAACCATCTTGATTTTAGTATCTTTGCTCATGTATACCATCAGTGGAATAGCTTATCGATGGTTCACAACTATTCTGGGCTTACTAGCTGGTGTTTCTATGATTTCCTTAACAGCCATTCGCTTTATCGGTGTTGAGAAATTCTCTAAAATTCCCGTATTTGGTTATGTTGCCAAGCGTTTCAGTGCTTTTTTCAACCCCTTTAATGACCTAGCAGGATCTGGACATCAGTTAGCCAATTCTTATTATGCAATGGTTAATGGTGGCTGGTTTGGTCTTGGTTTAGGAAATTCTATTGAAAAACGAGGTTATCTACCAGAAGCTCATACAGACTTTGTCTTTTCGATTGTGATAGAGGAGTTTGGATTTGTAGGAGCTAGTCTTATTTTGGCTCTCCTATTCTTCTTAATTCTCCGAATCATTTTGGTAGGTATTCGAGCAAGGGATCCTTTCAACTCAATGGTAGCAATCGGTATTGGTGGAATGATTCTGATACAGGTATTCGTTAACATTGGCGGTATATCAGGCTTGATCCCTTCAACAGGGGTAACCTTCCCCTTCCTATCGCAAGGGGGAAACAGTCTCTTGGTGCTATCAGTAGCCATCGCTTTTGTGTTGAATATTGATGCCAGTGAAAAACGTGCCAAACTCTATCGCGAATTAGAAGCGCAACTCTAAGACATAATATAACAAGGAGAAAAAAATGTCTCTTCAAAAGTTAGAAAATTATAGTAACAAAACGGTCGTACAAGAAGAAGTTCAAATCTTGACAGATATGCTGGAAGATATCACAAAAAATATGCTTCCTGCTGAAACCTTCGATAAGATTATGCACTTGAAGGAACTTTCTTCAAAACTTGACTATCAAGGGCTAGATAAAGTAGTAACAGGGCTTTCAAATGATGAGATGGTCTACATTTCTAGATACTTCTCTATTTTGCCTCTTTTAATTAACATCTCAGAAGATGTTGACTTGGCTTATGAGATTAACCATCTAAACAATGTCGATCAAGACTATCTGGGTAAATTGTCAACAACGATAAAAATGGTGGCTGAAAAAGAAAACGCTGCTGAGATTCTTGAACACTTGAACGTGGTACCAGTTTTGACGGCCCACCCAACTCAGGTTCAACGTAAGAGTATGTTGGATTTGACCACTCATATCCATACCCTTTTGCGTAAATATCGTGACGTGAGAATGGGACTCATCAACAAAGAAAAATGGCATAATGATCTTCGTCGCTATATTGAGATTATCATGCAGACAGATATGATTCGTGAGAAGAAACTAAAAGTAACCAACGAAATCACCAATGTGATGGAGTACTACAATAGTTCCTTCCTACAGGCTGTCCCTAACTTGATGCTAGAGTACAAACGTCTAGCAAAAGAACAAGGAATTGATCTTAAACAAGCCAAACCAATTACTATGGGAATGTGGATTGGTGGAGACCGTGATGGAAATCCATTTGTAACTGCTGAGACGCTCATGCGTTCTGCTACTATCCAAAGTGAAGTGATCTTGAACTACTATATTAGCAAGATTTCTAGTCTCTATCGTACCTTCTCTCTCTCGACTAATTTATCAAAAACTAGTAAAGCTGTTGAAGAAATGGCTGCTCAGTCTGGAGATACATCAGTCTTTCGTGAGAAAGAACCCTATCGCCGCGCCTTTCATTTGATTCAATCCAAATTGATTCAAACACTCTTGAATTTAAAAGAATGGTCTGTTGTTGGCTCGTCAGCTGATGAACGTCATCCTGTTGAACGTCTTCTAGGTACTCAAGGACATCAACAAGGAGTGATTACAGACTATATTAGTAATCGACTTTCAGGAGCTATTCAAGAGCTGGCTGAAGATCGTCCACCATTTTACGAAACAGTCGAAGAGTTTAAGCAAGATCTATACATTATTAAGGACTCATTACTTGAAAACAAGGCAGAGGCCTTACTCACAGGTGAATTTGCAGAACTTTTAGAAGCTGTAGAAGTCTTTGGTTTCTTCTTGGCTTCCATCGACATGCGTCAAGATTCAAGCGTCCACGAAGCCTGTGTAGCAGAATTGTTGGCATCTGCTGGAATCAATGACCACTATAGTGATTTATCAGAAGATGAAAAATGTGAATTGCTTTTGCATGAATTATTAGAAGATCCTCGAATCTTGTCTGCAACTCATGCTGAGAAGTCTGAACTTCTCGAAAAAGAACTGGCTATTTTCCAAACAGCACGTGAATTAAAAGATCGTTTAGGAGAAGATGTCATTCGTCAAACGATTATCTCACATGCAACAAGTGTGTCAGATATGCTTGAGTTGGCTATTATGCTAAAAGAAGTTGGTCTGGTAGATGCTGAAAAAGCGCGTGTTCAGATTGTTCCTCTCTTTGAAACAATTGAGGACTTGGACCATTCTGAAGAAACAATGAGAAAGTATTTCTCTCTACCACTTGCTAAGAAATGGATTGCTTCTAAAAACAATTACCAAGAAATCATGCTTGGCTACTCTGATAGTAATAAGGATGGCGGTTATCTATCATCTTGTTGGACACTCTATAAGGCCCAACAACAATTGACTGCTATTGGTGATGAATTTGGAGTCAAAGTAACCTTCTTCCATGGTCGTGGTGGTACCGTTGGCCGTGGTGGTGGCCCTACTTATGATGCTATTGCTTCTCAACCGCTCAAGTCAATTAAGGATCGTATTCGATTGACAGAGCAAGGGGAAGTTATCGGAAACAAATACGGAAACAAGGATGCAGCTTACTATAACCTTGAAATGTTGGTTTCAGCAGCTATCAACCGTATGATTACCAAGAAGAAGAGTGATACCAATACGTCAAATCGCTATGAAGCCATCATGGACCAAGTAGTAGAACGTAGTTACGATATCTACCGTGAACTCGTATTCGGAAATGACCATTTCTATGATTATTTCTTTGAATCTAGTCCAATCAAGGCTATTTCAAGTTTCAATATTGGTTCTCGTCCAGCAGCTCGTAAAACGATCACTGAAATCGGTGGTCTACGTGCTATTCCTTGGGTATTCTCATGGTCACAAAGTCGTGTTATGTTCCCAGGTTGGTATGGAGTTGGTTCAAGCTTTAAGGAATTTATTGACCAAGATCCCAAAAATATCGAATATCTTCGTGATATGTATCAAAACTGGCCATTCTTCCAGTCACTCCTATCTAACGTTGATATGGTCTTGTCCAAATCAAATATGAACATCGCCTTTGAGTACGCTAAACTGTGTGAAAGTGAAGAAGTCCAAGCAATCTACTATACCATCTTAGATGAATGGCAATTGACCAAGAACGTTATCTTAGCCATCGAAGGCTATGATGATCTCTTGGCAGAAAATACTTATTTGAAAGACAGTCTCAACTACCGCATGCCTTATTTCAATATCCTTAACTATATTCAGTTGGAATTGATTAAGCGTCAACGTCGTGGTGAGCTATCTTCAGATGAAGAAAGATTGATCCATACAACTATCAACGGAATTGCTACAGGATTACGTAATTCAGGTTGATACAAGCTCCATTTTCCAAAAATCGTAGGAATTTTCGTAATTTTTTAAAATATTTTATGAAAACCCTTGACAAGTTTTAGTAAAATGATATAATTTAAGCATTCAGAAAGTAATCATTGAAATTTTTTAGAGAGTCTGTGGTTGGTGGAAACAGATAGGTGGAAGTGATGAAAATTGGGCTGAATGTTATTAAGAATTTGAAATCATAAGAATTCGGTGAGCACACCTTACAGTGCAACTCGTTTTAGCGAGTAAGAGCGATAGGACTAGTTCCTATAATTGAGGTGGCACCGCGCATCGACGTCCTCACACAAGTTTTTTGTGTGAGGACTTTTTCTATGGGGAGGAGAAAATTATGGAAATCAAACGATGGCGTCGCTTGAATAAGTGATTGAAAAAAATAATAAGTTAAGAAGAAATAAGGAGAAAATTATGAAAAACAAACGTCTACTCGGTATTATCGTAGTATTAGCACTTGTAGTTGGAGGAAGCTTGGTATATTCTAGCTTAACGAAACAAGAAACTAAAACTGAGACAGCTAATAAAACAGCTAAGGTTGGTGTTCTTCAGTTTGTAAGCCACCCATCACTCGACTTGATTTACCAAGGTATCCAAGATGGACTTGCTGAAGAAGGCTATAAAGGTGACCAAGTTAAAATCGACTTCATGAACTCAGAAGGTGACCAAAGTAAGGTTGCGACAATGAGTAAACAATTGGTAGCAAATGGAAATGATGTCGTTGTCGGTATTGCAACACCAGCAGCTCAAGGTCTTGCAAGTGCAACAAAAGACCTTCCTGTTATCATGGCAGCTATCACAGACCCAATTGGTGCTAACCTTGTACAAAACTTGGAAAAACCAGGTGGGAACATCACTGGGGTGTCTGACCACAACCCTGCTGAACAACAGGTTGAATTGATTAAAACATTGACTCCTGATGTCAAGACAGTTGGAGCTCTTTACTCAAGTAGCGAAGATAACTCAAAATCACAAGTCGAAGAGTTCAAAGCTTACGCAGAAAAAGCTGGTTTGAAAGTAGAAACATTCGCAGTTCCATCAACTAACGAAATTGCTTCAACAGTTAATGTTATGACTGGTAAAGTAGATGCAATCTGGATTCCAATTGACAACACAATCGCATCTGCATTCTCAACTGTCGTTTCAAGCAATCAAACAGCTAAAAAACCAATCTACCCAAGTGCGACTGCCATGGTAGAAGCTGGAGGTTTGGCATCAGTCGTTGTTGACCAACACGATCTTGGTGTTGCTACTGGTAAAATGATTGCTAAAGTCTTGAAGGGTGAAAAACCTGCAGATACACCAGTTAATGTCTTCTCAACTGGTAAATCAGTGATCAACAAAAAAGTTGCTCAAGAACTTGGAATCACTATTCCTGAATCAGTTCTCAAAGAAGCTGGTCAAGTAATCGAATAAGAATAAAGGAGGAGTTGGAGACATCTCCTCCAATTTTTAGAATAAAGGAAACGAATCAAACATGCTAATATCTATTATTTCACAGGGATTGGTCTGGGCTATCCTAGGTTTAGGAATCTTTATGACCTTTCGAATCTTGAACTTCCCAGATATGACAACGGAGGGCTCTTTCCCATTGGGAGGAGCGGTAGCAGTGACTCTCATTACCCAAGGGGTTAATCCTTTTCTTGCTACTTTAGCAGCCATAGGAGCAGGTTGTCTTGCTGGTTTAGCAGCTGGACTATTGTATACCAAAGGGAAAATTCCAACTCTTTTATCAGGAATTTTAGTCATGACTTCTTGTCATTCTATCATGCTCATGATTATGGGACGGGCTAACCTTGGGCTCTTAGGAACAAAACAAATCCAGGATGTTCTTCCATTTTCATCTGAGGTTAATCAATTACTGACAGGTTTAATCTTTGTGACTTTGGTTATCCTTCTCATGCTTTTCTTCCTAGATACCAAACTTGGACAGGCCTATATCGCTACAGGGGATAATCCAGACATGGCTCGTAGTTTTGGTATCAATACAGGACGTATGGAGCTTATGGGCTTGGTCTTGTCAAATGGTGTAATCGCACTTGCTGGCGCACTTATCGCTCAACAAGAAGGTTATGCGGATGTCTCTCGTGGTATCGGTGTTATCGTTGTTGGTCTTGCCAGCTTGATTATCGGTGAGATTCTCTTTAAGAGTCTTACTCTAGCAGAACGCTTGGTTACTATTGTAGTTGGTTCCATCAGTTATCAATTCTTGGTATGGGGAGTCATTGCTCTCGGCTTTAATACTAGCTACCTCCGTCTATACAGTGCCCTTATCCTAGCAACTTGTCTAGTCATTCCAACTCTTAAGGATAAATACTTGAAAGGAGTCAAGTTAAGCAAATGACAGCAATTGTAGAATTAAAAAATGCCACAAAAATTGTGACAAATGGCTTTGACGAAGAAAAGATTATTCTAAACGATGTTTCACTTGATATTTATGAACATGACTTCATTACAATCTTGGGTGGAAATGGTGCAGGGAAATCAACCCTCTTTAATAGTATTGCGGGAACGCTACCCTTGACTAGTGGTAGCATTCGTATCATGGGTGAGGATGTGACTCATTTCAGCCCAGAAAAGCGTGCCAAATACCTTTCTCGTGTCTTCCAGGATCCAAAAATGGGAACAGCCCCTCGTATGACCGTTGCAGAAAATCTCTTGATTGCAAAGTTTCGTGGAGAAAAACGTGGTCTGTTTCCAAGAAGACTCTCAGCTTACAAGGAAGCATTTCAAGCAACTATTGAGAAGGTTGGAAATGGACTAGAGAAACACTTGGATACACCGATTGAATTTTTGTCTGGTGGACAAAGACAGGCTTTGAGTCTCTTAATGGCAACACTAAAACGTCCAGAACTCCTTTTGTTGGATGAACATACAGCAGCCCTTGACCCTAAAACAAGTGTGGCCTTGATGGAATTGACAGATGACTTTGTCAGTAAGGACCATCTGACTGCTTTGATGATTACCCACCATATGGAAGATGCTCTCAAGTATGGAAATCGCTTGATTGTTATGAAAGATGGACAAATCATCCAAGATTTGAATAAGGATGAAAAAGCCAAGATGAAAATTTCCGATTACTATCAACTGTTTGAGTAATTGATTTTAAATAATTGAGATAAAAAACTTAGAAGTAGGCTTTTGCTTCTAAGTTTTTTGTTGAATTTTAAATATTACTGTTTTTTCCTATTCATCAGTTTTACTTTGGAGTATAATCAGTATAAGAATCTTAAACATTGATAAAAGTAAGGAGATAAAAATATGGCTTACACACAAGAAGATTTTCAAGAATGGATTTTTCAAATTGGATTTAAGATGGACTATTTTACTAGGGAGTTTGCTGAGGAACAAGGCCTTCATTTAGACTATAGCATGCAGTCTTTGGATGATTTGGAGGCTTGGATCTTGGCTCACTACGATGACCACCATGCTTTGATAGCAGACCGCAAGATGTTGGATTATTTGACAGTTTATATCGGCGAAACCTTCCGCAAACACCTAGGAGGAAAATGGTTTATTGACCTTAAAAATAAAAAGAACGCCTATTATTCTATGCCTGTCTTGACTGATCCATCATATAGAGGAGAGGTATACAAAGCACCATTGACTTATGCAACAGCTTGTATCAGTAGAAAAGATGGTCAGTATATTAGCAGGATATTGAAAAATAATCTCAAAAATCAGGTGAAATAGTCTTTAATTTTTTCTATTTTTCTTTCAAATATTAGAATGGTTTGCTCAAAAGATTCACTTTTTCATAATAGCTGGAAACTTATGAAATAGTCTCATGTAAAGTGTATGAAATGGTTTACTTTTTTTCAGAAATAAGCTATACTAGTTAGAGTAAACTGTGATAAAATGGAGGTATTGTCTATGGTTGACAAGAGACTCATCGAAGAGATCAAAAACAATACCAATATTGTCGAAATCATAGGAGAAGTGATTTCTTTACAAAAATCTGGACGGAACTTTTTAGGGCTCTGTCCTTTTCATGGTGAAAAGACCCCTTCCTTTAACGTGGTCGAGGATAAGCAGTTTTACCACTGTTTTGGATGTGGTCGTTCTGGAGATGTTTTTAAGTTTATCGAGGAGTATCAGCAGGTAACCTTTTCGGATGCGGTGAGGATATTAGCTGAGAGACTTGGGATTCAGATGGCAGCGCCTGTTCAAGGTTCTGTACAGCCTAGGTCGCCCCATCAAAATCTCTACGATATGCATGACAAGGCTGCACGGTTTTATCATGCCATCCTCATGACAACGAAGATGGGTGAAGAGGCTAGAAACTATCTCTATAAACGTGGCTTAACAGATGATGTTCTCAAGCATTTTATGATTGGTTTGGCTCCAGCAGAACGATCTTATCTTTATCAGCGTTTAGCCGATGATTATAGTGAGAAGGACTTGCTGGATTCAGGTTTGTTTTATCTATCTGAGAGTAACCAATTCTTTGATACCTTTCATAATCGCATTATGTTTCCTCTTTCAAATGATCAAGGAAAGGTGATTGCCTTTTCTGGTCGTGTATGGCAAGAGACTGATTCTCAAACTGGAAAGTATAAAAATAGTCGAGCGACGGCAATTTTTAACAAAAGTTACGAATTATATCATTTGGAGAGGGTAAAAAAAGGATCGGGCAAGGCTCCTGAAATCTACCTGATGGAAGGGTTTATGGATGTCATTGCGGCTTATCGTGCTGGTATTGAAAATGCAGTTGCTTCTATGGGTACCGCACTGACGAGTGAACATGTGGAGCATCTGAAACGCTTTACCAAAAAAGTGATCGTCACCTATGACGGAGATAAGGCTGGACAAGCTGCGACGGCTAAAGCCTTGGACGAGCTTAAAGATATACCTGTCCAAGTAGTCCAGATTCCTGACGCGATGGATCCGGATGAATATTTGCAGAAAAACTCTCCTCAAGACTTGGCTTATCTCTTAACCAATACACGCATTAGTCCTGTTGAGTTTTACATCCATCATTTCAGACCGGAAAACAGTGAAAATCTACAAGCTCAAATTGAATTTATAGAGAAAATTGCTCCCTTAATCGCCAAGGAACCCTCTATCACAGCTCAGAATTCCTACATTCACATTTTGACGGATCACTTGCCATCTTTTGACTATCAGCAAGTCGAACATATTGTCAATGAAAGTCGTGTTAGACAGAGAAAGGAGAAGGTCAAGGAGACCTATAGTCCTAGTCCTATCACTATGTCTGTCTCCAAGCAGCTGACAGCAGTGATGAGAGCGGAGGCTCATATCCTCTACCGAATGATGGAACATCCTTTGGTGCTCAATGACTACCGCTTAAGAGATGACTTTATCTTTGAAACACCAGAGTTTCAGACCTTGTATGGACTCCTGATTGATAATGGAAGTATCTCGTCTGAGGATTTGGCTCATCAGACCAGAGAAGTGGAGAGTGCTTGGTATCAAGTCCTAGCCTTAGATTTGCCACCTGAGATGTCCCCTCACGAGTTAGCTGAAGTGGAAGAGTCTCGAAAAAGAGCTCTTTTGAATCAGGAAAATCTGCAAATTAAAAAGAAAGTTCAGGAAGCTAGCCATGTCGGTGATACAGACACCGCATTAGAAGAGCTAGAACGCTTAATTGCCCAAAAAAGAAGAATGGAGTAAGAATGGCAACAAAACAAAAAGAAGTAACAACCTTTGACGTCCAAGTAGCGGAATTTATTCGCAATCATAAAAAGACTGGTACAGCAACTGATGATGAAATCAATAACGCCCTCGTAATTCCCTTCACTTTAGATGTGGAAGGTATTGAGAATCTTTTGCAACGCATTCAAGATGCTGGTATCTCAATTACTGACAACGAAGGAAATCCAAGTGCGCGTGTTTTGAGCACTGAGGAAGAACCAGAGTTGACTGATGAAGATTTGATCGGTTCAACCTCAGCTAAGGTCAATGACCCAGTCCGTATGTATTTGAAAGAAATCGGGGTTGTACCTCTTCTTACAAATGAAGAGGAAAAAGAATTAGCTCTTGCTGTTGAAGCGGGTGATATCGAAGCTAAACAACGCCTTGCAGAAGCTAACCTTCGTTTGGTAGTATCTATCGCTAAACGTTATGTTGGACGTGGAATGCAGTTCCTTGACTTGATCCAAGAAGGAAACATGGGCTTGATGAAGGCCGTTGATAAATTTGACTACTCTAAAGGGTTCAAATTCTCAACTTATGCGACTTGGTGGATTCGTCAGGCTATTACTCGTGCAATTGCTGACCAAGCTCGTACCATCCGTATCCCAGTTCACATGGTGGAAACCATTAACAAGCTTGTTCGTGAACAACGTAATCTTCTTCAAGAATTGGGACAAGATCCAACTCCTGAACAAATCGCCGAACGCATGGATATGACACCTGATAAGGTCCGTGAAATTCTCAAGATTGCCCAAGAACCTGTTTCTCTTGAAACACCTATCGGTGAAGAGGACGATAGCCATCTTGGTGACTTTATCGAGGACGAAGTGATTGAAAATCCAGTGGACTATACAACTCGCATCGTTTTGCGTGAGCAGTTGGATGAAGTCTTGGATACTCTTACAGATCGTGAAGAAAATGTCTTGCGTCTCCGTTTTGGTCTTGATGATGGGAAAATGCGTACCTTGGAAGATGTTGGTAAAGTCTTTAACGTGACTCGTGAACGTATCCGTCAGATTGAGGCCAAAGCTTTGAGAAAACTTCGCCAGCCAAGTCGAAGCAAACCACTTCGTGATTTCATTGAAGATTAAGTTGAGGGAGAGTGAAGATGGCTTATACAGAAGAGCAAATTGAAAATATCAAAACACGTATTTTGACAGCCTTAGAAGAAGTGATTGACCCAGAATTAGGGATTGATATTGTCAATCTAGGCTTGATCTACGAGATTCGTTTTGATGGCGATACAGGTGAGACTGAAATTGATATGACCTTGACAACCATGGGTTGTCCCTTGGCAGATCTTTTAACTGACCAAATCTATGATGCTATGACAGATGTTCCAGAAGTTACTAACGTTGAAGTCAAATTAGTATGGTATCCAGCTTGGACAGTTGAGAAAATGAGCCGTTACGCTCGTATCGCTTTAGGTATCAAGTAAGTATATTATGAAAAGAGAAATAGTGTAGACGCCAGGAATTCCCAGCTTTTATGCTATCTCTCTTTTTATTTGCTGATTTTATTTGAAGAAAATGGTATAATGGTTACTATGGAAAAAGAGAAATTACGCATCAACATGCTAAGTTCAAGTGAAAAAGTGGCAGGCCAAGGTGTGTCTGGCGCTTATCGTGAACTGGTGCAGCTTTTAAAACGAGATGCGAAAGACCAACTGATCGTAACAGAAAATCTTCCAATCGAAGCGGATGTTACTCATTTTCATACGATTGATTTCCCTTATTATCTCTCGACCTTTCAGAAAAAACGTTCTGGTCGTAAGATTGGCTATGTTCACTTCTTACCGGATACCTTGGAAGGTAGTTTGAAGATTCCATTCTTCTTAAAGGGGATTGTCAAACGCTATGTGTTTTCTTTTTATGACCGTATGGAGCATCTGGTAGTGGTCAATCCTACCTTCATTGAGGATTTGGTTGCTGCTGGAATTCCACGTGAAAAAGTGACCTATATTCCTAACTTTGTTAACAAAGAAAAATGGCATCCACTTCCTATAGAGCAAGTTGAACAACTTCGTAAAGATATGGGAATTGATGAGAATCAGTTTGTAGTCGTTGGTGCAGGTCAGGTTCAGAAGCGTAAAGGAATCGATGACTTTATCACTCTAGCTGAGGAATTACCTGATATCACTTTTATTTGGGCTGGTGGCTTCTCTTTTGGGGGAATAACCGATGGTTATGAACGCTATAAAAAGATTATGGATAACCCTCCTGAAAATCTAATTTTCCCAGGGATTGTTGATCCAGAAAGGATGAGAGAATTCTATGCCTTGGCTGATCTTTTCTTGCTTCCAAGTTATAACGAGCTCTTTCCAATGACTATTTTAGAGGCTGCGAGTTGTGAAGCACCCATTATGCTTCGTGATCTAGATCTTTACAAGGTCATTCTTGAAGGAAATTACAGACCAACAAGTGATGTAGAAGAGATGAAAGAGGCTATCTTGGAATACCGAGAGCATCCAGAAGCATTGAAAGAGTTGAAAGAAAAGGCTAAGGCCATTTCAAAAGAATACTCCGAAGAGCATCTTCTTGAAATCTGGCTAAAATTTTATCGGGAGCAAGCAGCTTTAGGAAAAAAATGAGGTAGTATATGCGAATTGGATTATTTACAGATACTTATTTCCCGCAGGTCTCGGGTGTTGCGACCAGTATTCGAACCTTAAAAACAGAACTTGAAAAGCAAGGACATGCCGTCTTTATCTTTACAACAACAGACAAGGATGTTAATCGTTATGAAGACTGGCAGATTATCCGTATCCCTAGTGTTCCTTTCTTTGCCTTTAAGGATCGTCGTTTCGCCTATCGTGGATTTACAAAAGCTCTTGAGATAGCAAAGCAATACAAGCTGGATATTATTCATACGCAGACCGAATTTTCTCTTGGTTTATTAGGGATTTGGATAGCGCGTGAGTTGAAAATCCCTGTTATTCATACCTATCATACCCAGTACGAGGATTATGTCCACTATATCGCTAAGGGGATGTTGATTCGTCCAGGTATGGTCAGGTATCTTGTAAGAGGCTTCCTTCATGATGTTGATGGTGTGATTTGTCCGAGTGAAATTGTGCGTGACCTTTTATCTGACTATAAGGTAAAAGTTGAAAAGCGTGTTATTCCTACAGGGATTGAGCTAGCCAAGTTTGAACGACCAGAGATTGGACCAGAACATATCGCAGACTTACGGGTTAAACTAGGTATTAAGGAAGATGAAAAAATGCTTCTTAGCCTTTCGCGTGTGTCTTACGAGAAGAATATTCAGGCGGTACTAGCTGCATTTGCAGAGGTTCTAAAAGAAGAACAAAAGGTGAAATTAGTCGTTGCTGGTGATGGGCCTTATCTGGAAAACCTCAAGGAGCAAGCAGGAGATTTGCAAATTCAGGATTCTGTTATCTTTACAGGTATGATCGCTCCGAGTGAGACAGCACTTTACTATAAGGCTGCTGACTTCTTCATTTCAGCTTCTACAAGTGAGACTCAGGGGTTAACCTATCTAGAAAGTTTGGCTAGCAAGACACCAATTATAGCTCATGGAAATCCCTATCTTGATAACCTCATCAATCATAAAATGTTTGGAACGCTTTATTATGAAGAGAGAGATCTAGCAGGGGCTATTTTAGAAGCTTTAATTGCAACTCCAAAGATGGATGAGAAACTTTTGGCTGAAAAATTGTATGAAATTTCAGCTGAGAATTTTGCTAAGAGAGTCCATGAGTTTTATTTGGATGCTATCATCTCAAACAATTTTGAAAAAGAATTGACTGCAGATGAACCTGTTACGAAACGTATTTTAAAGACAGTATTTTATATACCACAACAGGCAGTTTCAGTTCCAGTCAAAAGTTCTAAACGAATGTTAAAGGCATCTAAGAAACAGTTGAATGATTTGAGAGATTATTGGAATGACTAAGATCATCGAAGAAAGGAAATGAAGAAATGAAAAAGAAATTTATGAGAAGCAGTCGAGATCAAAAAATTGGTGGAGTATGCGCTGGTTTAGCTAATTATTTTGATATTGATCCTACAATTGTACGTGTAATCTGGGGAGTTCTAGCTTTTTGTTATGGTAGTGGACTTATTGCTTACTTGATCTTGTGGGCAATTGCTCCAATTTCGGAAGAATATTAAAAATAGGGAATTATAGAAAAGGAGAAAATAATGGCATTTGGTGATAATGGAAAACGTAAAAAAACATTTTTTGAGAAATTGACACTATTCGTCGTTTTGATTATGTTGTTTGTAACCTTAGCAGGTATCTTTGCTACAGCCATTGGTGTATTTAGCAGATTTTAAAATGCTAGATTTTCTAGCAAGTAGTAATAGTTGGTGACTGGGATTTCCCAGCCCTTTTTAGAGTGAGAAAAGAATATGAGTATGTTTTTAGATACAGCCAAGATTAAGGTCAAGGCTGGAAATGGTGGCGATGGGATGGTTGCCTTTCGCCGTGAAAAATACGTCCCTAATGGCGGTCCATGGGGAGGTGATGGAGGTCGTGGAGGGAACGTTGTCTTTGTTGTAGATGAAGGTTTACGTACCCTGATGGACTTCCGTTACAATCGTCATTTCAAAGCCCAATCGGGTGAAAAAGGGATGACCAAAGGAATGCACGGACGCGGTGCAGAAGACTTGATTGTTCGAGTACCGCAGGGAACAACTGTGCGTGATGCAGAAACTGGAAAAGTTATCACTGACTTGATTGAGCACGGCCAAGAGTTTATCGTTGCTCACGGTGGTCGAGGTGGCCGTGGGAATATCCGTTTTGCGACACCAAAAAATCCTGCTCCAGAGATCTCTGAGAATGGAGAACCTGGTCAGGAGCGCGAATTACAGTTAGAACTTAAAATTCTTGCTGATGTTGGTTTGGTTGGATTCCCTTCAGTTGGAAAATCAACTTTGCTCAGCGTAATTACCTCTGCAAAACCTAAAATTGGTGCCTACCACTTTACCACGATTGTACCAAATCTTGGTATGGTCCGTACCCAGTCAGGCGAGTCCTTTGCAGTGGCAGACCTCCCTGGATTGATTGAAGGTGCTAGTCAAGGCGTGGGTTTGGGAACTCAGTTCCTTCGCCATATTGAGCGTACTCGCGTTATCCTTCACATCATCGATATGTCAGCCAGTGAAGGTCGCGATCCTTACGAAGATTATCTAGCTATTAACAAAGAGTTGGAATCTTACAACCTTCGTCTCATGGAACGTCCCCAAATCATTGTTGCTAATAAGATGGATATGCCAGAAAGTCAGGAAAACCTTGAAGAATTCAAGAAAAAATTGGCAACTAACTTTGATGAGTTCGAGGAATTACCAGCAATCTTCCCAATATCAGGTTTGACCAAACAAGGTTTAGCACCTTTATTGGACGCAACGGCTGAACTTCTTGATAAGACCCCAGAATTCCTTCTTTATGATGAGTCAGAAATGGAAGAAGAAGTTTATTATGGCTTTGATGAAGAAGAAAAACCATTTAAAATTAGTCGTGATGATGATGCAACTTGGGTACTTTCAGGTGAAAAACTCATCAAACTCTTTAACATGACTAACTTTGACCGTGATGAGTCTGTCATGAAATTTGCTCGTCAGTTGCGAGGTATGGGAGTCGATGAAGCTCTCCGTGCCCGTGGCGCCAAGGATGGAGATTTGGTTCGTATCGGTAAGTTTGAGTTTGAATTTGTGGACTAGGAGATAGCTATGGGAGATAAACCGATATCTTTCCGTGATGCTGATGGAAATTTTGTTTCTGCAGCAGATGTCTGGAATGAGAAGAAATTAGAAGAACTGTTTAATCGCCTCAATCCAAATAGAGCTTTGAGACTTGCAAGAACTAAAAAGCAAGCTGAAAATAGCAAATCATAAAATTAACCCGTGATGATAGCCATCACGGGTTTTTGTTACCGATCAAAAAATAGAGGTGGTGCAAATTGTTTGAGGCGTTCAAAGCAAGATTGAGCTTGTTCCTTATCCTCGCAGATAACCAAACAGACATCATTTCCACAGATAGTAGCCACTATTTCAGGAAAGTTTAGCGCATCCAAGATAGATCCGAAAGATTGTGCCAAACCTGGATAGGTTTTGATAACAACCTGGTGTTGGACGGGTTGCATCATGTAGAGTGCTTCTTCCATATAGACTTCTAGCCGTTTTTCCCACTTGGATGTAGAGTCAGTGTTGATTGAATAATAGGAGTGCTCACCTTCACGAATCTTAGAAAGATTCATCAGATTGATGTCTCTTGAAAGTGTTGCTTGTGTGACCTGTACTCCGTTTTCAATCAGTAGTTCTTGTAATTCAGTTTGGGTATGAATTTTTTGTTTAGTGATTAGGGCTCGGATGAGCTGGTGTCTTTGCTCGGCTTTGTTCATCTACAGTTACCTCCCTTTGAAAAGGTATCTCAAGATTGGACTGTTCAAGATCGACAGTCAAGTGATAGTCTGTATTGTCACGTACAGTAATCTCAAAGTCTGTTGTGTAAAGAACGAGACGTACTGTATCGCCTTCTTTTAGTTTGTAAATAGTTGGTTGGAGTTCAAATTGAAATTCCAACCATTCATCTGGCTTAATTTCTTCAATTTTCAATAAATCATGACGATTTTGAAGATTGAGATAGCCTTTGGTGATAACACGTTGAGCATTTGGGATAAATGGTAGCTCGCAAAGGTTTTCCAGCATATGGTAACGACCATTATCAATGGTACGAGCAGACAAGACTCCTGGATACGGTTGTAGGTATTTCTTTTGACCAAGTTCGAGAAGTTGAGCAGAAAGTAAGCCTTTATTGGTACTTGATTTGAGACGGAGGTTTAGTTTAACACGACCGTTGAGATGAAGGTCTTCTGTCACTGGCAGATCAATAGTTACCTGATTGACTTTCCCTTGATAGAGTTCATTGTTAAAGGTTTGGTAGGTCTTTCCAAAACGTTCAAAGTCTGATTCTTGGTAATGATTTTCAATGACAGCTTCTTCAGTACCTAAAGAGAAAGTTTTATGGTCACTTTGATTTCCAAAATCTTCAAGAGTCATCCAGGTTTGAGGAGCAGTATTGTCTTGCCAAACGACTCTTGGAAGTTGGTAGTCAGTTTCTTGGTCCAATAATTTCTGCGTCAAAAGAGCATTCATGGATTCACGGAAATCAATAGACTGCCAGTTGTTCATATAAACATGGGCACCGTTATGATAAAAGAGATGTTTCTTAATATTGCTTGGAAGAGCATTGAACATTTGATAGACATGAAGTGGTTTTACATTCCAGTCTTGCGAACCGTGGGTAAAGACAACTTCAGCCTTAACTTTTTTAGCATTGAGTAGGTAGTTTCTGTCATGCCAAAATTGGTTATAATCACCAGTTTTACGGTCTAGATTTTTCTTCAGTTCTTCTACAGAATCTTTATGAGCTTCGTTTCCGCGAATATAGTCACCAGCTAAGAGATTACGAGAATAAGTTAATTCATCTAATGAATCGAAGTCCTCCCCTGGATAACCACCAGGGCTTGTTACCAGACCATTTTCTCGGTAATAGTTGTACCAAGAAGAAATACCGGCTTCAGCAATGATGACCTCTAAACCATCAACTCCTGTAGTAGCAAGACCATTAGACATTGTTCCTAGATAAGAAAGACCAGTAGTTGTAACTTTTCCATTTGACCAGTCAGCCTTGACCTGACGTTCACGACTATGGTCTGTGAAGGCACGGCAACGACCATTGAGCCAATCAATGACATTTTTATAGGCTTCAACTTGTCGGTAGTCACCATTAGTCATCTGACCTTGAGAATCCTTGGTACCAAGACCAGATACGTAGATATTTGCAAATCCTCTTGGAAGGAAGTAGTCGTTAAGTGTGTAGCTGCTATTGATATGAGTCAGTTTTTCTTCAGCTTCTGGAACGAGTTCTGCTTGGCCAACTGGTTCAACAAAACTAATACTTGGTTCTTCTAAGCTAATCTCGTGAGGTTCTTTGACTGCTAATTCACCTTCCATTTTGTAGAGGGCCTTATCACTAGCCTTGTCATTAGTTCCCTGGTGGTATGGACTTGCCGTCATAACAGCTGGAATTTTGCCATGGTAAGACGGACGGATGATGTTGACTTTGACGAGGTCAGGTAGACCATCATTATCAGAATCAATACGACTTTCCACATAAACAACTTCCCGAATAGCATTGTTTGCAGAGAAGGTTGCCAAACTCTTTCCATTGAAGTAGTGGTAATCATTGTCCTCAGGGATAAGACCATCGCTAACCAATTGATCGATCAAGGTATTTCCCTTTTTAGTGCGCGTGTTAAGGAGTTGATAGAGATTGTCAATCAAATCTCCGTAAGCAATAGGGAATGCCGTTTCTTTGTGAAAAATAAGACCATCTTCAAAGTCCGTTAAGTAACTGAAACCAAGCAACTGAAAGGCAACAGTATAGAAAATTTCTGCAGTTAATTCACGATCAGAATTGAAGAAAGTGAGCAGATCAGTTTCATTATCAACCGCTAAAGTTGAGAGGGGATAATCCGTATTTTTGTAATTGAAAAAGCAAGTTCTAACAAAAGCTTCAAATAGTTCTTTCGCAGAATTTGATTGGTCAAGCTTGAATCCAAGGCTGGATAATTCCTGTAAAGCTTCTTGCTGGTTTACAGGATAGTAACTGAATTGATTAAAACGCATAGATGCCTCCTTTGAAGAATCATTAAATTTATTTTATCAAAAAAGTAGGGAAAATGATAGAAAATACAAGCAACTGTTATAATAAACTAAAAAGGATGA
The DNA here is from genome assembly GCF_047465525.1 of Streptococcus infantis. GTDB lineage: Bacteria > Bacillota > Bacilli > Lactobacillales > Streptococcaceae > Streptococcus > Streptococcus infantis_R. Next base: position 124,593 of record NZ_JASGZS010000001.1, read on the forward strand.
CTTCGTGAAATGGAATATAAAAAGACAGATTCGAGGAATCTATTAAATTAAAAATACAGAAATCATAGATTTGAAAAATAATTGAAATATTTTAGATTGCACGCTTAATATAAAATAAAAAACTAGCCATGGAATTAGTAGTAGCTACTAAATTCTGTGACTAGTTGTAGAGTTTAAGGTTTTGACTTGATAATTTTAGTTTGTTTAGACAGTGATTGGAGTGTTTGGTCATTTAATTTTGAATCAGTGATAATGTTGTCGATATCTGAGATATTGTAAAATGTAAAGAAATCAAATTTATCAAATTTGCTATGGTCAGCTAGGAGATATTTTTTATTGGCGTTTTCTAGTGCTAATTTCTGTGCTTCACCTTCGTCTTCACTAAAAGTAGCGATAGCATGATCCTTGATACCATTACAACTAACGAAGGCTTTTGAAAATTGCAAACTAGCGATATCTTGAAGGGTTAGAGTACCGACAAAAGCTCCTGTAATTGAACGATAATTACCACCGATTAGAATGAGATCAGTTAGCTTACGCTCATTTAGAATGAGAAATACAGGCAAACTATTAGTAACAACACGAATGTTATCGATAGGAAGTTCACGCGCAAAGAATTCTAATGTGGTACCTGGACCAATGAAAATAGTTTCTCTTTCTTCAACTAAGTGACCTGCAAAGCGAGCAATTTCTTGTTTTTCTGCTGTTTGTAGCCCTTGTTTTTCAACGTTAGAACGCTCATTGTTTAATAAGGAACCTGTTCGAAGTTTCTCAGCTCCTCCATGAACTCGAACCAGCAAATCCTTATCCGCTAACTCTTGTAAATATCGTCTAGCTGTCATATCGGAAATATCAAGGCGATTCATAATCTCTTTAACAGTGATAGTTCCTTTTGTATTAACAATGTCTAAAATAGTATCTAATTTTTCTTGCTTCAGCATTGAACCACCCCCAAATCTAATATTATTTTATCATATTTTAAACAGCTAAGCAACTTAAAGAAAACAAAAATAAACAAAAAAAAACATCTAGTTTGTAATTAAACTTAGATGTTTTTTAGGTTAGGTATTAATTTAGTCCATAGTTATAGTCATCATCCTGCATAGCTTCAACTTCACCAAGTAGATAGCCATTACCAACTTGAGAGAAGAAGTCGTGGTTTGATGTACCAGTTGAAATCCCGTTCATAACGATCGGGTTGACATCGTCAGCTGAGTCAGGGAAGAGAGGATCTTGCCCCAAGTTCATAAGGGCTTTATTTGCATTGTAGCGAAGGAAGGTTTTAACCTCTTCAGTCCATCCGACTTCGTCATAGAGGCTCTCTGTGTAGCCTTCTTCATTCTCATAAAGAGTATAGAGAAGGTCGTACATCCATTCTTTGAGTTTTTCTTGCTCATCTTCTGGCAATTCATTGAAACCAAGTTGGAATTTGTAGCCGATGTAGGTTCCATGAACTGATTCATCACGAATAATCAATTTGATAATTTCTGCCACGTTGGCCAACTTGTTGTTTCCAAGATAGTAGAGTGGAGTAAAGAAACCAGAGTAGAAAAGGAAGGTTTCAAGGAAGACACTCGCTACTTTCTTTTCAAGAGGAGTTCCGTTTAGGTAGATTTCATTGATAATCTCAGCTTTTTTCTGAAGATATGGATTGGTGTTGGTCCATTCGAAAATCTCTTCGATTTCTGACTTAGTATTCAAGGTAGAAAAGATAGAAGAGTAAGACTTAGCATGAACAGATTCCATAAATTGGATATTGTTAAAAACAGCTTCCTCGTGAGGCGTACGAATATCAGCACGAAGGGCTTGAACACCAGTTTCTGATTGCATGGTATCAAGAAGGGTCAAACCTCCAAAAACTTTACCAACAAGGTCTTTTTCCTTGTTAGAAAGCTTTCTCCAGTCGTCTAGGTCATTTGACAAAGGGATACGCGTATCAAGCCAGAACTGCTCAGTCAGCTTTTCCCAGGTTGATTTGTCAATGACATCTTCGATGGCATTCCAGTTAATGGCTTTGTAGTAAGTTTTCATTTGAAATCTCTTTCTGTGTGTAGTAATGCGATAACATAATCATTCTTATTTTATCATAATTCTATGCTATAATCGAACAAAAAGTCGGTAGCCCGACTTTTATGTTCTTACATGATTCTATCAGCAAAATACGTTTCGTTTAATGGATTAAGTAAATGTAATTTTTTGAGAGTTGAATTAAATCACACAGCTCTCGCATTGGTTAGCACCGACTTCTCCACCATCATCTGTAAAGGTACGGACGTAGTAGATAGACTTGATACCTTTGTTGAAGGCATAGTTACGAAGGATAGACAAGTCACGTGTCGTTTGTTTGTTTTCTTTCTTCCATTCGTAAAGGCCTGTTGGAATATCACTACGCATGAAGAGTGTGAGTGAAAGTCCTTGGTCCACGTGCTCAGTCGCAGCAGCATAAACATCAATTACCTTACGCATATCCATGTCATAAGCGGAAGTGTAGTAAGGAATTGTTTCTGTTGACAAACCAGCAGCAGGATAGTAGATCTTACCAATTTTCTTCTCTTGACGTTCTTCGATACGTTGCGTAATTGGGTGAATAGAGGCAGAAACATCGTTGATGTAGCTGATAGAACCATTTGGCGCTACAGCAAGTCGGTTTTGGTGGTAAAGTCCATCTGCTTTAACTTTATCACGAAGTTCAGCCCAGTCAGCAGCAGTAGGAATAAAGATATCTTTGAAGAGCTCTTTAACACGGTCTGATTTCGGAAGGAATTCGCCAGTTAAATACTTATCAAAATAGCTTCCGTTAGCATAGTCTGATTTGTCAAAGTTGTGGAAGGTAACACCACGTTCACGTGCGATATTGTTTGACTCAACCAAGGTCCAGTAGTTCATAAGCATAAAGTAGATGCTTGTAAATTCAACAGACTCAGGTGATCCGTATTCGATCAATTGTTGAGCAAGATAGCTGTGAAGTCCCATAGCTCCAAGTCCAAATGTATGAGCTTGGCTGTTTCCGTGGTCGATAGTAGGAACAGCGACGATGTGTGAACTATCTGTAACGAAAGTAAGGGCACGAACCATAGCACGGATGGAGCGACCAAAGTCAGGTGAAGTCATCATGTTGACCACGTTTGTTGAACCAAGGTTACATGAAACGTCAGTCCCCATTTTAAGGAATTCTTGAGCATCGTTGATAAGACTTGGCTCTTGAACTTGAAGAATCTCTGAACACAAGTTACTCATGATGATCTTACCATCGACAGGATTTGCACGGTTAGCAGTATCGATGTTGACTACATAAGGATAGCCAGATTCCTGTTGCAATTTAGAAATTTCAGTTTCCAAATCACGCGCCTTGATTTTTGTCTTACGGATGTTTGGATTTGCAACTAGTTCATCGTATTTTTCAGTGATGTCGATGTAGTTGAATGGCACACCGTATTCAAGCTCTACAGAGTAAGGGCTGAAGAGGTACATTTCTTCATTTTTGCGAGCCAATTCGTAGAATTTATCTGGTACCACAACACCAAGTGAGAGAGTCTTGACACGCACTTTTTCATCGGCGTTTTCCTTCTTAGTTGAAAGGAAGGCGATGATATCTGGGTGGAAGACGTTAAGGTAAACAACCCCAGCACCTTGACGTTGACCGAGTTGGTTAGAGTAAGAGAAGCTGTCTTCGAAAAGCTTCATAACTGGTACGACACCAGAAGCAGCACCCTCATATCCTTTGATAGGAGCTCCAGCTTCACGAAGGTTGCTGAGGGAAATTCCCACACCACCACCGATACGTGAAAGTTGAAGAGCAGAGTTGATAGAACGTCCGATAGAGTTCATATCATCTGTTACCTGGATTAAGAAGCAAGATACCAACTCACCACGACGAGCACGACCTGCATTCAAGAAAGAAGGAGTAGCAGGTTGATAACGTTGGTGAATGATTTCATTAGCGATATCAATAGCAATCGCTTCATCACCATCCGCGAAGTAAAGGGCATTAAAGAAGACACGGTCTTCCATGCTTTCAAGATAGTACTCTCCGTCATTAGTTTTCAGAGCATACTGATTATAGAATTTATAGGCAGCCATGAAAGACTTAAACTGGAAGTTTTGATCCTTGATAAAATGGTGTAGTTCTTCCAAAAATTCTGGACGGTATTTCTTGATAAATGCTGTCTCAATGTAGTTATGCTCAATGAGGAAGTTGATTTTATCCGTAATTGAGTTAAAAACCATTGTATTTGGTACAACATTTTCTTTAAAGAAGGCTTCTAAAGCTTCCTTGTCTTTGTGAAGCATGATTTGTCCATTCACAGGACGGTTAATTTCATTATTAAGACGGAAGTAAGTCACATCTTCAAGTTGTTTTAATCCCATAAAAAATCCTTTATCTAATTACAAAAGAAAGGCTTCTAAGGTAGACATAGAAGCTTTTGTCCTGATTCTTAAGCAAGTTGTTTAAGTTTACCTGGTTGGAAACCAGAGAAAACTTCTGTCGGTGTCTGAATAATAGGAGCAGCACTAAAGCCAAGCTCTTTTACTTGATCAATGTATTCAGGTTGTTCATCAAGATTGATTTCTTTATATTCAACATTATTACTGTCTAAAAAACGTTTCGTCATTTTACATTGAACACAGTTGTTTTTAGAATATACGGTTACCATTTCTGTAACTCCTCTTTAAAAAATTATTACTTTCTTAGTATATCAGAAAAAAAAACTTTGTCAACTTTCTAAAACTAAATCTTGTGTACTTATTTTACTGATTTTACCAACAAACACAATATATAGTGTAGTATTAAAAAATAATTACAGAAAAAGCAATGATTTCATTATAGGTATCTCGACAAAAACTACATACTGTGTTTTGCTAAATTTAATAGAAGATTTTCAGCAAGTTATCTGAAAGGAAATTGAAGAAAGTCCATAAAATACTTGAAAAATATCAATGAAGGTGATATAATACTAAATTGTAAGGGTTATCAGATATGTAACTCAACAAGAAAACTATTAAAGGAGAGTCAAACTATGGCTTCTAAAGATTTCCACGTAGTGGCAGAAACAGGTATTCACGCACGTCCAGCAACATTGTTGGTACAAACTGCTAGCAAATTTGCTTCAGATATCACTCTTGAGTACAAAGGTAAATCAGTTAACCTTAAATCTATCATGGGTGTAATGAGCCTTGGTGTTGGTCAAGGTGCTGACGTTACAATCACTGCTGAAGGTGCAGACGCTGATGACGCTATCGCTGCAATCTCAGAAACAATGGAAAAAGAAGGATTGGCATAAGGAAATGACAGAAATGCTTAAAGGAATCGCAGCATCTGACGGTGTTGCAGTTGCAAAAGCATATCTACTCGTTCAACCGGATTTATCATTCGAGACTGTTACAGTCGAAGATACAAATGCAGAAGAGGCTCGTTTGGATGTTGCTCTTGAAGCTTCTCAAAACGAGCTTTCTCTTATCCGCGAGAAGGCTGTAGGTACGCTTGGTGAAGAAGCGGCACAAGTATTTGACGCCCACTTGATGGTTCTTGCTGACCCTGAATTGATCGGTCAAATCAAAGAAACTATCCGTGCTAAGAAAGTGAATGCAGAAGCAGGTCTGAAAGAAGTTACAGACATGTTTATCACAATTTTTGAAGGCATGGAAGACAACCCATACATGCAAGAACGTGCAGCGGATATCCGCGACGTAACAAAACGTGTATTGGCTAACCTCCTTGGTAAAAAATTGCCAAACCCAGCTTCTATCAATGAAGAAGTAATCGTGATTGCTCACGACTTGACTCCATCTGATACAGCTCAATTGGACAAAAACTTTGTTAAAGCTTTTGTAACAAACATTGGTGGTCGTACAAGTCACTCAGCTATCATGGCTCGTACACTTGAAATCGCTGCAGTTTTGGGTACAAACAATATCACTGAAATCGTTAAAGATGGTGACCTACTTGCCGTTAATGGTATTACAGGTGAAGTGATTATCAACCCTACTGAAGAACAAGCCGCTGAATTTAAAGCAGCTGGTGAAGCTTACGCTCAACAAAAAGCTGAATGGGCACTTTTGAAGGATGCTCAAACTGTTACTGCTGATGGTAAACACTTCGAATTGGCAGCAAACATTGGTACTCCAAAAGACGTTGAAGGTGTTAATGACAACGGTGCAGAAGCTGTAGGTCTTTACCGTACAGAATTCTTGTACATGGATTCTCAAGACTTCCCAACTGAAGACGAACAGTACGAAGCATACAAGGCTGTTCTTGAAGGAATGAACGGTAAACCAGTTGTTGTCCGTACAATGGATATCGGTGGTGACAAGGAACTTCCTTACTTCGATATGCCACATGAAATGAACCCATTCCTTGGATTCCGTGCTCTTCGTATCTCTATCTCTGAAACAGGAGATGCAATGTTCCGCACTCAAATCCGTGCTCTTCTTCGTGCTTCTGTACACGGTCAATTGCGTATCATGTTCCCGATGGTTGCGCTTTTGAAAGAATTCCGTGCAGCTAAAGCAGTCTTCGATGAAGAAAAAACTAACCTTCTTGCTGAAGGTGTTGCAGTTGCGGATGACATCCAAGTTGGTATCATGATCGAAATTCCTGCAGCAGCTATGCTTGCAGACCAATTTGCAAAAGAAGTTGACTTCTTCTCAATTGGTACAAACGACTTGATCCAATACACAATGGCAGCAGACCGTATGAACGAACAAGTTTCATACCTTTACCAACCATACAACCCATCAATCCTTCGTTTGATCAATAACGTTATCAAAGCAGCTCACGCTGAAGGTAAATGGGCTGGTATGTGTGGTGAAATGGCTGGTGATCAAACAGCTGTTCCACTTCTTGTCGGAATGGGCTTGGATGAGTTCTCTATGTCAGCAACATCTGTACTTCGTACACGTAGCTTGATGAAGAAACTCGACACTGCTAAAATGCAAGAATACGCTAATCGTGCTCTTACTGAATGTTCAACAATGGAAGAAGTTCTTGAACTTTCTAAAGAATACGTTAACTTCGATTAATCAATTACAAATCCTTGTAGCTTCTAGCTATGAGGATTTTTCTTCTATTTTCTAGAAAACTCCATCTGTAAAATTTATCAAAAATATGGTAAAATAGACAAGGGAAAAAACAAGGAGGCTACAATGCAAAATAGACCAATCATTATCGGAGTAACAGGTGGATCTGGAGGAGGAAAGACAAGTGTATCTAAAGCAATCTTGTCACATTTTCCAAATGAGAAAATTGCTATGATTGAGCATGATTCCTACTATAAAGATCAATCTCATCTAACCTTTGAAGAGCGTATCAAGACCAACTATGATCATCCTTTTGCTTTTGATACTGATTTGATGATTGAGCAAATCAAAGAGTTGTTGGCAGGTCGTCCAGTTGATATTCCTACCTATGATTATGCTGCCCACACCAGAAGTTCTAAAACTTACCGTCAAGAACCTCAAGATGTTTTTATCGTTGAAGGAATCCTGGTTTTGGAGGACAAACGACTTCGTGATTTGATGGATATCAAGATTTTTGTAGATACAGATGATGATGTTCGTATCATTCGCCGTATTAAACGTGATATGGAAGAACGTGGTCGCAGCCTGGATAGTGTTATTGACCAGTATCTTGGTGTGGTAAAACCCATGTATCATCAATTTATTGAGCCAACAAAGCGTTATGCAGATATCGTTATTCCAGAAGGAGTAACCAACACAGTAGCTATCGATTTGCTAACGACAAAAATTGAAAAGATTTTAGAAGAAGCACGTCTAGCCCAATAATAAGTAGATAAAAGGCTATGGGAAAGTAATTATTTTTCCAAGATTGAAGCCTTTTCCAATATCAGTGAGTCTTTACAATCATGCTTTTAGATAGAAAAAATCTTCTTTCAAAGGATTTTCTAAGTCTTTAAGATCCACTAAATGCTGGAGCAGAGTTTCAGTGCAAATAAAAATTGAGGTCGGGATTTTCCCGACCTCTTATTTTTTGATTTTTTCAAGTCTCGGAACAATAACTAGGGTAAGTATTGCTGAGATTATGAGTTCTGCGATAGAATTTGTTGAGATAACAGTAGCTAATAGTTTTTGGATATTTCCGTCAAAAACATTTCCAAAGAGGAAGAAGATTCCGCCTAGTACAAATACAGTATTTGTGAGGGAACCGAGTGCTCCCGCGAAGATGAGCCCTGCCTTGTTTCTGAGTAGTTTGTAGACAAAGTATGGAGTTAAACCAATAAGGATGCGTGGTACAATCGCAATAACTAGGGAGTAGATGTTACCATTTGGTACAAAAGGAGAGAAGAGGTAGCTAGTTGGGAGAATCGTGATTGTATTGACTGTCAAGCTAATCATTCCCATCAAGAAACCTAAGATGGCCCCAATCCGTGGTCCGTAGATGATACTAGCAATGATGACCGGGATATGGACAATGGTTGGTTTAATTGGAAATGGCAAGACATTAAAGACAATAGAACTCAGCAGATGAATGACGATCATGCTGGCAAAAAAGATAGCAATTGGAGCAATATTAGAGCGTTTGTTCATGAAGTTTTTCCTTTATCTGTTGTAAAATAGTATCAAGATCAGCAAGAGCACCCCGTCCTACGTCTCCACAGGCGAGTAGGGATTCTTTAGGAGAAATAATTGTATAACCATAATTTTCCAAAGTTTTTAGGTTTGTTTGAGTTGCTGGATGGTCATACATTTTGGTATTCATAGCAGGTGCTACTAGTTTTGGAACATAGTTTGGCAAGGCAAGAGCAGTAGAGGTTACCATATTGTCTGCAAAACCATATGCTACTTTTGCAATCGTATTAGCGGTTGCAGGGGCAAGGATAAACAAATCTGTTTCTTTGCCTAACTCGATATGATTGACTTTGTCAGGATAAGGTTCCTGCATAACATCCAGATGTACCGTATTTTGAGATAGGACTTGAAGGGTTAAAGGTTGGATAAAGGCAGTCGCAGCCTGGGTCATAAGTACCGTAACAGAATGCCCCTGTTTCTTCAAGTTACTAACCAAATCAGCAGCCTTGTAAGAAGCGATAGAGCCTGTAACAGCGAGTGTAATACGAGCCATAATTTTCCTTTCTAACGATCAAGTTCTTGAATTCTCTTGGTTAACAAGTCAGCAATTTCTTGCTTGCTAGTAGAAAGCTGATAATCTTTTTCTTCTACTAGATAAGCCAGGTGCTGATTTTCATTAATCTGAGTGAGGTCATTAGCGACAATCAAGTCAGCTTGATTCTTTTCAAGACTTTCTCTAGCGATTTGAATCAGATGCTCCTTGGTAACATCGACAAGCAGTTTAAAGCCGATGAGATGAATATTGGGGTTCCATTCTTTGACAAGAGCAATAATTTTTGGATTTTTCTTGAGAAATAGGACTTGCACCTCAGCCTTAGAGGAGATCTTTGTTTCCATATTTTTCTTATGCAAAAACTCACTTAAATCTTGGCTTGCTTGGACTTGGTCAAGACCAGTCATGTAAACAGGACTATAGTCAGAGACTGCCATGGAATGAATCAAAACTTGATAATCAGGAACAATCCGTTTCATCTTTCGAAGTAAATCGGAAGTGTTTTTGATTTCAATGATGGATAAATTTGAGTGTGGTGCTGGTTTTAGTGCTTGTTGCGTAGTAATCAGACAAACCTGATGCCCAGCCTTCAGTAAAGTCTCAGTTATAACTTTACCAAGTCTACCAGTAGAGTGGTTGGTAATGGAGCGAACTCTATCAATGGCTTCGCTTGTACCACCAGATGTAACTAAAATTTTCATAGAACTATTGTACAAAAAAATGAGCAGTAAGTAAAATGAAAGCGATAAAATATTATGTGAAATCCAAGCTTTCAACTATAGTTAAAACCTATAAAGGCATATAAAATTTTAAAAAGAAGCCAAGAAAGTCTGAAGTGTTGTGATATTTACGAACGTTATCAAGCTTTATGACTGTTAAAAATCTTATTTTATGATATAATGAATTAACACATTTGAGGTAGAGGAGTTTTGAATGAAAACAGATATTGAAATTGCACAAAGTATTGAATTGAAACCAATCGTTGATGTTGTTGAAAAACTTGGCATCTCTTACGATGATTTGGAATTATACGGAAAATACAAGGCTAAGCTTAGTTTTGATAAGATTCGTGAGGTTGAAAGTAATCCAGTCGGCAAATTGATCCTGGTGACAGCTATCAACCCAACACCTGCTGGTGAAGGAAAATCAACTATTACTATCGGACTTGCTGATGCTTTGAATAAGATTGGTAAGAAAACCATGATTGCTATCCGCGAACCTTCTCTTGGACCAGTCATGGGGATTAAAGGTGGTGCAGCTGGTGGTGGTTATGCCCAAGTTTTACCAATGGAAGACATCAACCTTCACTTTACTGGAGATATGCACGCTATTACAACTGCAAATAATGCTCTCTCTGCCTTAATTGACAATCACTTGCATCAAGGAAATGAACTTGGAATCGACCAACGCCGTATTCTCTGGAAACGTGTGGTGGACTTGAACGACCGCGCCCTTCGTCACGTAACTGTTGGCCTTGGTGGTCCACTTAATGGTATTCCACGCGAAGATGGCTTTGACATCACTGTGGCTTCAGAAATCATGGCTATCCTTTGCTTGGCAACTGATATTGAAGATTTGAAACGTCGTTTGGCCAATATCGTTATCGGCTACCGTTATGATCGTACACCTGTTTCAGTTGGTGATTTACAGGTTGAAGGTGCCTTGGCATTGATTTTGAAAGATGCTATCAAACCGAACTTGGTTCAAACCATCTATGGAACACCTGCCTTTGTACATGGTGGCCCATTTGCCAATATCGCACACGGATGTAACTCTGTCTTGGCTACAACTACAGCCCTTCACTTGGCAGATTACACAGTGACAGAAGCAGGTTTTGGTGCAGACCTTGGTGCTGAGAAATTTCTGGATATCAAAACTCCAAACTTGCCAACATCTCCTGATGCAGTAGTCATTGTTGCAACTCTTCGTGCTCTTAAGATGAATGGTGGGGTTGCTAAGGATGCTTTGACAGAAGAGAATGTAGAAGCTGTTCGTGCTGGTTTTGCTAATTTGAAACGCCACGTTGAGAATATCCGTAAGTTTGGTATTCCAGCAGTTGTTGCTATTAACGAGTTCGTATCTGATACAGAAGCTGAAATCGCAGCTTTGAAAGAACTTTGTGCTGCAATTGATGTTCCGGTTGAGTTAGCTAGCGTATGGGCTGATGGAGCTGAAGGAGGAGTGGCTTTGGCTGAAACTCTCGTCAAAACAATTGACGAAAATCCAGCTAACTATACACGTCTCTATGATAACGAACTTTCAGTACAAGAAAAGATTGAAAAGATTGTCACTGAAATCTATCGTGGTAGCAAAGTAAACTTCGAGAAGAAAGCTCAAACTCAAATCGCTCAAATCGTTCAAAATGGTTGGGACAAATTGCCAATCTGTATGGCTAAAACTCAATACAGTTTCTCAGATAATCCAAATGCTCTTGGTGCACCTGAAAACTTTGAAATTACCATTCGTGAGTTAGTACCAAAATTGGGTGCAGGCTTTATCGTTGCCCTTACTGGTGATGTGATGACCATGCCTGGACTTCCAAAACGCCCAGCAGCTCTCAACATGGATGTTGAAAGTGATGGTACAGTTCTTGGATTATTCTAATTGAACAATATAAAGACAAGCTCAACATTGAGTTTGTCTTTTTGTTACTATTAAAAAATCTCCTAGAGATAACTAGGAGATTTGAGTTTTTATTTCATAGTTGGGAATAGCAATACGTCACGAATTGTAGTTGTATCTGTGAGGAGCATGCAGAGACGGTCGATACCGATTCCCAAACCACCTGTTGGTGGCATACCGTATTCAAGTGCTTCGATGTAGTCGTAGTCAATGCCTGTTGCTTCGTCGTCCCCAAGCTCTTTGGCTTTGGCTTGAGCTTCGAAACGGCTAAGCTGGTCGATTGGGTCGTTCAACTCAGTAAAGGCATTTCCGTATTCTTTAGTCATGATGAAGAGTTCGAAACGGTCAGTGAAGCGTTCATCTTCAGGATTTTTCTTAGCAAGTGGTGATACAGCTACTGGGTGACCATAGACAAAGGTAGGTTGAATCAATGTTTCTTCAACAAATTCTTCAAAGAAAGCATTGATGATGTGACCAACTTCAGTATAGTGTTTTTCAACAGGAACATTCTTTTCAGCTGCGATAGCTTTAGCTTCTTCGAAAGTCATATCTTTCCAGAAATCAACACCTGTAATTTCCTTGATTGCATCCACCATGTGTACACGTTTAAATGGTTCATTGATCTTGATTTCAGTTCCTTGATAGATAACCGGACCATCGCCTTTAACAGCTTTAGCAGTGTGTTGAATGATGCCTTCAGTCAAGTCCATGATATCTTGGAAGTCTGCGTATGCTTGGTAAACCTCGATAGAAGTAAACTCAGGGTTATGTGTAGCATCCATTCCTTCGTTACGGAAGATACGGCCAATCTCATAAACACGCTCCATACCACCAACGATAAGACGTTTCAAGTGAAGCTCAGTCGCGATACGAAGAACCATATCAATGTTTTGAGCATTGTGGTGTGTGATAAATGGACGAGCAGCAGCACCACCAGCTTCGTTGTGAAGAACAGGTGTTTCAACTTCTAGGAAACCTTTTTGATCAAGGTAACGACGGATTTCAGAGATGATTTTTGAACGAGTAACAAAACGTTCGAAGCTTTCACGGTTTGAAATCAAATCAAGGTAACGTTTACGGTAGATTGTTTCAACGTCTGTTAAACCATGGAATTTCTCTGGAAGTGGACGAAGAGCCTTAGACAAGTGTGTAATGTGAGTCGCCTTGATAGAGAGTTCTCCCATATCCGTACGCATCACTTCACCCTCAACACCGAGGAAGTCTCCGAGGTCAGCCTTTTTAAAGATTTCGTAGTTTTCTTCACCAACAGCGTCTTTACGAACGTAGATTTGAATTTGACCTTCGCGGTCTTGAAGGTGGGCAAATCCAACTTTACCTTTACCACGTTTGGTAACAAGACGACCTGCAATAGTAGCAGTTTCGTTCAATTCATGTAGTTGTTCCTTATCGAGGTCAGCATATTTATCTTTTAATTCTTGTGAGTTAGCAGTGCGTTCAAAGCGTTTACCGAATGGATCGATTCCTTGTTCGCGGAGCGCAGCCATTTTTTCACGGCGAACGATCTGCTGGTCATTTAGTTCTTCCATATGTTCTGTTGACATGGTTTCCTCCTAGTTTTTACTCAATTCTTGATACGATGAGTCTTTTTTGCGATACTCCCATTTTATCATAAAAGTCAAATAAATTCACGGATATTCTACAAAATCTAAAAAGAACTTAACAGCGATTGTTAAGTTCAGTTCTAATTTTGATAAGAAGTGTCGTTCCAGACTAAGAGGTTAAAGTTTTTAAAGTCTTCTGTTTCGACAATAGTAACACTAGCATTTGCTAAACCTCCATCTTTTCTAAGTAGTGGAGTATCATAGCCTAGAAGAGTTCGAATACTGGCTGTGAGATTGGCACCGTGACCAACAATCATAACATGTTCAAAAGGTTTGGACTCTAATGATTTGATAAATTGAATGGTTCGTTGAGTTGTTTGATAGACAGACTCTGCTCCAAACATAGTCGAATCGAATTTTGCTAGATTGGTACGAAAAGCCTTTAATTGCTCGGGATAGATGGCTTCCAAGGTTGCAAATTTTGCACCTTCAAGTTTTCCAAGTTGCCATTCTCTTAGTGAGGGTATCTCTTCTAATGGACAGCTGTCTTTCAGTTGACTTTGGATAATTTGAGCGGAAGTTTTAGCCCGAGGAAGATCACTAGAATAAATCACATCAAATGGGGTTTCCTGGAGATACCGACCTAGTTTTTTTAAGATTTCAATAGATTCATCTAAGAGTGGAGAATCCCCACTCGCTCCTTGAAAACGTCCCTCCAGATTCCAAAGTGTTTTACCGTGACGAATAAAATAGAATTTCATGTGTTACTTGCCTCCAAGATATCTGCAAATTCAGCTTTAACAAAGGATGCTAGATCTTGAGGATTGATAATGATACTATGACCAACCTCCCCTGCGGAAACAATCATTTCATTCAGTTGAAGAGCAGTTTGGTCGATAAAGATAGGATAGTTATGTTTTTGACGGATTCCAACTGGATTATTGGCACCGTGGATATAGCCTGTTGTTTTTTCTAGGTCTTTTTGTGGAATCATGCTGACTTTCTTATTACCAGAAATCTTAGCCAGTTTCTTTTCAGAAAGATGTTCAGTGATAGGTACGATTCCAATAATTGGTCCAGTCTTATCTCCCAGAAGTGCTAGAGTCTTGAAAATCTGACTCTTTTCATAACCTTGAGGCATCTCACCTTCCAAGGCATTAATTTGAATACCTGTATGGTTTATTCCTGCCTTGGTTAAAATTTGTTGGACCAAGGTTTTTTTGACTTTTACTTTTTTAGCCATTATTTGTATTTATCCTCCAATTGACTCATCCAAATACCTAACCAAATACCTAGAGCGAAGAAAAAGGCAATGATGACATAAGACACAAGAGATAATCCACTGTAGCTGATGCTTTCAGCATTACCAGCATTTGGAATGAGGATTAAGATTGTGCTTGAAAGAACAATTCCGATGATAAAGTGGTAGACACGAGATTGATAGACTCGGAGAGCGTAGTCCATAAATTTTGAAAAAATTATAAGAGTAGCAGCAGCTCCAATTCCTATTGGAAGGAAGGTACCAAATAAATCAAAAGTCTTGAACCCTGTTAACATAGGCCCATAAAGGCCAAGAATCAAGAGAAGATTGGAAGGACTAAGCCCAGGAACCAAAATACCAAGGGCCAACAAACAACCAGCCAGTGTGAAGTTAAGGAAGCTTGCAGATAGAGAACCAACTACAAAATTCAAGGCATAGAGGGCGATACCTGAGATGATGAAGGTTGCCCAAAACCATATGTGGTCAACCTTGTCTCTATCAGAGTCACGAGTTGATTCTTTGACAAGACTTGGGATGGTACCAATGATAGCTCCAGCAAAACTCCACAATACATACACTTGATAATTCTCTAAAAGATACTCGATTGGATAGGAGAAAAGTCCGATACCTAGAAGCATCCCAATACCGACAGGAAGGAAAAAGAGTACATCTTCTTTTAAATTCTTAAAAGGATGGGCAAGAAAACGAATCATTCTTTCGTAAATTCCCAAGATAGCAGCAAGGACGCCACCAGAAATCCCTGGTAGAATGAAACCGAGAGCAATAACAATTCCCTTAATAATTTTTGATAGCCATGATAACATAGAGTTCCTCCGAGATTCATATTCTATAAAGATAAAACAGTGATTTAATACTGAAAAATAAAGAAAAGCAAGCAGAAAGCAATGTCTGACTTGCTTATGGTGATAGTGATTAAGGATTTAAAAATAATTTTCTAAAGGTTTCTTCCTTGTTTTTTGTGGAAGAAATAAGGTTCAAATCCAGATGATTTTCAAAGCCTCCAAGGCTTCCATGAGAGGTGTATTGGTGAAGATCATAGTTAAGATCTGTTTTTGGAGCACTCTCGTAGTAACCCGAGTTGGTTCCATAGGACGGTATCCAGATTGCTGAAAAATTTTCCGTACTGATACTATGCTCCTCCATAAAGTAAACACCAACATAGATGCCAATATTTTTAGCTCCCAATGAAGCTAATTTAGCACGAAAGGCCTCAACACCCTTGTTCATGTCAGACATAGTCTTGTCTTCAACATCCAACCAATAGTAGCTAGGATTATAGGGAGAAGCAGCATTATAGAAAACTTCGGCAGCTTTTTCCATTTCTTCGACATTTTTACCAGCTACAAAGGCATAAACAGCGACTGGAATATTCCGTTTTTGAAATTCTGTGATATGTTCTTTATAAGCCTTATCAACCCCATTTTTAAATGAAGCATCGTTTTCAACAGAAGCTTGAGCCCCACTATGAACCCGAACGATTGCACCTGAAATATTTTGAGTTAAGGTGTCATAATTGATCTCTGATGGTCTTTGCCAGCCAGAAACATCAATAATCGGCTTGTTGATATTATGTAAAGCTTGAGTTTCTACTTGAACTGGATTTTGCTTTGTTTTGACTGGATGGTCTTCGAACTTGGGTCTATTGATGATTAAAATACCCACGAGAGTAGCTAATACAGTAAAAATAAAAACAGGATTTATTTTCTTTCTCATACTTTTATAGTGTATCGTAAATGGTGAAAAAAATCAAAAAAAAATACTCGAAATCATCTAGAGAATGCGATGTTTTAGAGCATTTACCATCTTTTGTGTTTGAAAAAGCAAATTTATGATATAATATAAGGGAATTTCTATAGAAAAGAGAAAATTATGGCAAATTATGCAGTTATTTTAGCAGCGGGTAAAGGTACTCGTATGAAGTCAGATCTACCAAAAGTCATGCACAAGGTTGCAGGAATTTCAATGCTTGAGCATGTTTTTCGTAGTGTAGGGGCCATCAATCCTGAAAAAACAGTAACGGTTGTTGGACATAAGGCAGAACTTGTGGAGCAAGTTTTAGCTGGTCAAACTGATTTTGTAAGACAGTCTGAGCAATTGGGAACTGGTCATGCAGTAATGATGGCTGAGCCAATTCTTGAAGGACTTTCTGGACAAACATTGGTTATTGCTGGTGACACACCACTCATTACTGGTGAAAGTCTAAAGAACTTGATTGATTTCCACGTAAATCACAAAAATGTAGCGACAATCCTAACTGCAGAAGCTGATGATCCGTTTGGTTATGGGCGTATTGTTCGTAACGAGAATGCTGAAGTGCTTCGTATCGTGGAGCAGAAGGATGCGACTGATTTTGAAAAACAAATCAAGGAAATCAATACAGGAACCTATGTCTTTGATAATGCCCGCCTCTTTGAAGCTTTGAAGAATATCAACACCAACAATGCCCAAGGCGAATACTACATTACTGATGTCATCGGCATTTTCCGTGAAGCAGGCGAAAAAGTTGGAGCCTATACTCTGAAAGACTTTGATGAAAGTCTAGGAGTTAATGACCGTGTTGCCCTTGCGACAGCAGAAGGTATCATGCGTCGTCGCATTAACCAAGCACATATGGTCAATGGGGTTAGTTTTGTGAATCCTGAAGCTACTTACATTGACATTGATGTTGAGATCGCTCCAGAAGTTCAAATTGAAGCGAATGTAACCCTCAAAGGTTCTAGTAGGATTGGTGCAGGAACTGTTTTGACCAATGGAACTTATATCCTTGATAGCACTATCGGTTCAGGGGCTGTGATTACAAACTCGATGATTGAAGAAAGCACGGTTGCAGATGGCGTTACAGTTGGACCATATGCTCATATCCGTCCAGGATCAAGCCTTGCTAAAGATGTACATATCGGGAACTTTGTTGAAGTCAAAGGTTCAAGCATTGGGGAGAATACTAAGGCAGGTCATTTGACTTATATTGGTAACTGTGAAGTTGGTAGTGATGTCAACTTCGGTGCTGGAACGATTACTGTAAATTACGATGGTCAACACAAGTTTAAAACAACCATTGGCAACAATGTTTTCGTTGGATCAAATTCAACCATTATTGCTCCAGTAGAGCTCGGAGATAACTCTCTTGTTGGGGCAGGTTCAACCATTACTAAGGATGTTCCAGCTGATGCCATTGCTATTGGACGAGGTCGTCAAGTCAATAAGGATGAATATGCAACTCGCCTCCCTCATCATCCTAACAATAAATAGGAGCTAGCGATGGAATTTGAAGAAAAGACCCTAAGTCGTAAAGAAATCTATAGTGGACCAATCTTCCAATTGGTTCAAGACCAGGTTGAACTACCTTCTGGCAAAGGTAGAGCGCAACGTGATTTGATTTTTCACAATGGAGCTGTATGTGTCTTAGCAGTTACTCCAGAAAATAAGATTGTTCTAGTCAAGCAATATCGCAAGGCGATTGAAAAAGTTTCTGTTGAAATTCCTGCAGGAAAACTAGAAATTGGAGAAAACGCCGATCCTGAAGCAGCAGCCCTTCGTGAATTGGAAGAAGAAGCTGCCTACACTGGAAAACTGACTCTTTTGTATGATTTCTATTCTGCTATTGGTTTCTGTAACGAGCGCTTAAAACTTTACTTGGCAAGTGATTTGACAAAAGTTGAAAATCCTCGTCCGCAGGATGAAGATGAGACTTTGGAGTTACTTGAAGTCAGTCTTGACCAAGCTAAAGCACTGATCCAGTCAGGAGATATTTGTGATGCCAAGACTATCATGGCTATTCAGTACTGGGAATTACAAAAAAATAGTGGAGGAACCCATGGGTAAACCTTTATTAACAGATGAAATGATCGAACGTGCCAATCGAGGAGAGGACATCTCAGGTCCTCCCTTGCTAGATGATGAGGAAACTAAAATTTTACCGACTTCTTCTCAAAATTTTGGCTATTCGCGAACCAAAGATCATGGTTTTAGCCAGGATACACTGACCATCGAAGTTGAACCTTCTATTCACAAAAGTCGTCGGATTGAAAATACCAAGAGAAATGTCTTTAATTATAAATTAAACAAGATTCTTTTTGCAGTTATTTTTCTCTTGATTTTGTTAATTTTAGCAATGAGATTTATTTAAGGGGCCTATCATGAAAATTGGAATTATTGCAGCTATGCCAGAAGAACTAGCTTACTTGCTTCAACACTTGGAAGATACTAGTGAAGAAAAGGTTCAGGGAAATAGCTATCATACTGGTAAGATTGGTTCTGTTGAGCTTGTACTTGTAGAGAGTGGTATTGGTAAAGTCATGTCTGCTATGAGTGTCGCTATCTTAGCGGATCACTTTCAAGTCGATGCAGTGATTAATACTGGTTCTGCTGGTGCAGTGGCAAGTGGAATCGCAGTAGGGGATGTAGTGATTGCAGACAAGCTTGCCTACCACGATGTTGATGTGACTGCCTTTGGCTATGATTACGGTCAAATGGCTAAACAGCCTCTCTATTTTGAATCAGACAAAAAGTTTATCAGCTTGATTCAAGAGAGTTTGTCTAAACTGGACCAAACTTGGCATTTAGGTTTGATTGCGACAGGAGACAGTTTTGTTGCTGGAGAAGATAAAATCAAAGCGATAAAAGAACATTTCCCTCAAGTTCTTGCTGTAGAGATGGAAGGGGCAGCTATTGCTCAAGCAGCTTATGCTTTGAACCTTCCTTTCTTAGTCGTTCGTGCCATGAGTGACAATGCCAACCATGAAGCATCCGTTTCCTTTGATGAATTTATCGTAGAAGCAGGACGTCGTTCTGCCCAAGCCCTAATGACGCTTTTAGAGTCTATAGAGGATTAATGGAAGAATTACTGAGAGTGGGACAGAAATCGGCAATTCGTTAGAATTCGATTTCGTCGTCCCACCTCCGCACAGTTGAGTAGGGCTGTAAAAACTGATGAAATCAGCGTAGTAGAGCCCACTCAACCACTGCGCCTTGCTCGACAATCAAAAGAGAATTGAGAGGCTAGGACTTTTGTCCCAGCCTTTTCTTGTCTTGCCAACTAAAGTAATCAGAAGGCTCCTAAGAAAAGTTATTTTCAAACTTTTTTGATATAATAGAAACATTGACTTGAAGAATAAGGAAGAGAAAATGAACGAATTATTAAAGGGAATGAATGACCGTCAAGCCGAGGCCGTTCAAACAACAGAAGGTCCTCTGCTGATCATGGCGGGTGCTGGATCTGGTAAGACTCGTGTTTTAACCCACCGTATTGCCTACTTAATTGATGAAAAGATGGTCAACCCATGGAATATCTTGGCCATTACCTTTACCAATAAAGCGGCGCGTGAAATGAAGGAACGTGCTTATGGACTCAATCCAGCTACTCAGGATTGTTTGATTGCGACCTTCCACTCTATGTGCATGCGTATCCTACGTCGCGATGCGGATCATATTGGCTATAATCGCAATTTCACGATTGTGGATCCAGGGGAGCAGCGGACTCTCATGAAACGCATCCTCAAACAGTTAAACTTGGATCCTAAAAAATGGAATGAACGGACTATTTTGGGAACCATTTCCAATGCTAAGAATGATCTGATTGACGATGTTGCTTATGCTGCCCAGGCAGGAGATATGTACACTCAAATTGTAGCTAAGTGTTATACGGCCTATCAGAAAGAACTTCGTCAGTCAGAGTCGGTGGACTTTGATGACTTAATCATGTTGACCTTGCGTCTCTTTGATCAAAATCCTGATGTTTTGACTTATTACCAACAGAAGTTCCAGTACATTCATGTTGATGAGTATCAAGATACTAACCATGCTCAGTATCAACTCGTTAAACTCTTGGCTTCTCGTTTCCAAAATATCTGCGTAGTTGGGGATGCTGACCAGTCTATCTACGGTTGGCGTGGTGCTGATATGCAGAATATCTTGGATTTTGAGAAGGATTATCCTCAAGCCAAGGTTGTTTTGTTGGAGGAAAATTACCGCTCAACCAAAACCATTCTCCAAGCAGCTAATGATGTCATCAAAAACAATAAAAATCGCCGTCCTAAAAATCTCTGGACTCAAAATGCGGATGGGGAACAGATTGTCTACTATCGTGCTAATGATGAACAAGACGAGGCTGTCTTTGTTGCTAAAACCATCGATGAACTTGGTCGAAGCCAAAACTTCCTTCACAAGGACTTTGCAGTTCTTTACCGTACTAATGCCCAGTCTCGTACCATTGAAGAAGCTCTGCTCAAGTCCAATATTCCTTATACTATGGTCGGTGGAACTAAGTTCTATAGCCGTAAGGAAATCCGTGACGTTATTGCATATCTGAATCTCATCGCCAATTTGAGTGATAATATCAGTTTTGAACGCATCATTAATGAACCTAAACGTGGCATTGGACCAGGAACAGTAGAGAAAATCCGTGACTTTGCCAACCTACAAAATATGTCTATGCTAGATGCTTCAGCTGACATCATGTTATCAGGGATTAAAGGTAAGGCAGCTCAGTCAATCTGGGATTTTGCCAATATGATTCTTGATTTGCGGGAACAACTGGATCAATTAACCATTACTGAGTTAGTGGAAGCAGTCTTGGAAAAGACAGGCTACGTGGATATTCTCAATGCTCAAGCGACTTTGGAAAGCAAGGCTCGTGTTGAAAATATTGAAGAGTTCCTTTCTGTTACCAAGAACTTTGATGATAATCCAGATAATCAGGAAGAGGAAACTGGATTGGATAAGCTCAGTCGCTTCTTGAACGATTTGGCCTTGATTGCAGATACAGACTCTGGCAGTCAGGAAACATCAGAAGTAACCTTGATGACGCTCCATGCGGCCAAGGGACTCGAGTTTCCAGTTGTATTCTTGATTGGGATGGAAGAAAATGTCTTTCCACTTAGTCGTGCAGCAGAAGACATGGATGAACTAGAGGAGGAGCGCCGTCTAGCCTATGTCGGTATCACGCGCGCAGAGAAAATCCTTTATCTAACCAATGCTAACTCACGCTTGCTGTTTGGTCGAACGAACTATAATCGCCCAACACGCTTTATCAATGAGATTAGTTCAGATTTGTTAACTTATCAAGGTTTGGCGCGTCCTGCTAATAGTAGCTTAAAAGCATCCTATAGTAGTGGAGGTGTTGCCTTTGGTCAAGGCATGAGCCTAGCTCAAGCTCTACAAGATCGTAAACGCAACGCAGCACCAAGATCAATTGAATCAAAAGGACTACCTTTTGGACAGTTTTCAGCTGGTTCTACATCGGCTTCTAGTGAGACAACCTGGTCTATTGGTGATATTGCCCTTCATAAGAAATGGGGCGAAGGAACTGTTCTAGAAGTTTCAGGAAGTGGATCTACTCAGGAATTGAAAATCAATTTCCCAGAAGTCGGCCTCAAAAAACTTCTAGCCAGTGTAGCACCGATTGAGAAGAAGTAGTCAATAGTTTAAGTTTTTGAAGATAAATATATTTTTCAATGACAACAGATTCATTTGATTCCACAGAGTTTAGTGGTATATAACTATGACAAAGAAGACGAATTTAACACCTTTACAGGTTATTGAAATTGGTAAAAACTTTCATTCTAATAATAAACTTGAGGGTAAATGTGTTTTAGATCCTAACCTTTTAAGATTAGAGCACTCTTATCCATATGAGTTTGAAAAGATGGATTACAAAGGTTCAACATTATGGTTTATGTTAGTTAAGTATCCGCCAAATAATTTTTTATTCGAAGACTATACATTAGTAATTTCAGATAAGGAGGCGAAGGTAGTTTTTTATTTGGATGTAAATGGTCATCCGAGATTTTTTAAATAATAATAGTATGATAAAACTGTTAGCCACCATACCTTTTCTAAAGATAAGAACAAAAAGTTACCTCTGGTCACAATCTTGTGATAATTTACATTCTCTTAACAAAAAAGTTTTTTGCTTACACGATTAAAACAAATAGTGTATAATTGAAACTGTTTTTGAAAGGAGAAGAAAATGACTGAAAAACAAATGAAAAAATTAGGTTGGATTGCAACCTTTATGTCTGTAATGATGTATATCTCATACATTCCTCAAATTATGAACAACCTTGCGGGTCAAAAAGGAAACTTTATCCAACCAGCAGTAGCTGCAATTAACTGCAGTCTTTGGGTATACTACGGACTCTTTAAAAAAGAACGTGATATCCCTTTGGCAGCAGCTAACGCACCAGGTATTGTTTTTGGGATTATTACCGCATTGACAGCTTTAATTTAATACAGAAAAAAAGCAATTAGCAGAATGAACTGTTAGTTGCTTTTTAATATTCTACAAAATATATTTCTCAATAGCGCGTGCAACACCATCTTCTTCATTGCTAGCAGTTACGGAATCCGCGAGAGATTTGACATAGTCGCTAGCATTTCCCATGGCAATCCCAAGCCCTGCAAATTCTAACATCTCAATATCGTTATTGGCATCACCCATTGCCATGATTTCAGAAGGTTGGATATCCAAAATCTCAGCCAAACGAGAAAGTGCAGAAGCCTTAGTTGTACCGAGTGGCATTGCTTCATAGATAACTGGTTGTGAACGAACTCCGCTAAATCTCTGACAAAGTTCATCAGCAAATCGTTGTTCAAAATCATCTGTTTGTTCTTTTGTACCTAAGAACATACCCTGGAACATGCGATATTTACCACTGGTAGCTTCCTCTAGTGAAATTTCAGTCAGGTCAGAAAAGACGAGTGTCGCATCGTATTTTACGATAGGATTTGGTTTGCCTCCGAGAACGAAGTAGTGTTCCTCGTCAAAGAGAGTCAATTGAACCTCACTTTTTTCTGCTAGGTCATTCAGGTATTCAATGTCTGATTTGCTAAGTTCTCTCCAGTCAACAAGGTCCCAATCACTAGTTTGGTGGGTAGAACAACCATTGTTGACGATGACGTATTCATTCTGCAAATCAAGACCAAGTTTCTTATAGTAGGGAAGAACCCCAAAGAGAGGACGACCAGTACAGAGAACCAGTTTGACGCCTTTGTCAATAGCCTTATGAATGGCATCAATATGAGCCTGAGGGATTTCCTTGGCTTCGTTGAGTAGAGTTCCATCCATATCAAGAGCAAGTAATTTAATCATAGTATTTCCTTTTCACGTATTTTGTCTATATTATAGCATATTTTGGATGAAATAAGGATTACTATGTCAATTTAGGACGTTTCAATTACAATTCATGATTGGAAGAAGCTTTTTGGCAAATATATGCTATACTAAACTTGCAATATACTGATAATGGATAAAAAAGCAGAGGGTTTATCATGAAAAGAAGAACAGTACAGATTTTACTAGCTTTATTAGTAATTATTTATAGAAAGACATGGTTTTGGTGGATTTTTAATCACTTTTCAGCTAGATTTGTAGCCGCTAGTCGAGAATTTTTTCAGATTCTTGCTTTTTTAGAGCTTAGCGTAAGTCTTCTAGCTATTCTTTATTTACTAGTATTCGAAGGTAGAAAAATTCTTGAGTTGAAGTGGAAATGGAGTTATCCAGTTTATTTGCTCCTTGCTTATGGAGTCAGTTATCTTTCAGATATTGTGTTTTCTTTTTTAACCCCAGCAACGTCCAATCAAATCGCTTTAAATGAAACGATTGAGATGACAGGGCGACAAGAGTTACCTTATCTTTTACTGATTGTTTGTCTACTAGGACCAATTACAGAAGAATTGGTTTATCGAGGAGTTCTGATGAAAACATTTTTGAAAGATACACCTTGGTATGGAGATGTTTTACTATCAGCCTGTGTCTTTGGCTATGTGCATGTCAGTTCAGGTTTAACACCACTCGCCTTTTTCACCTATGCAAGCGGAGGAGCAATTTTAGCTTTCCTCTACCGAAAAACTCATTCTCTCTATTATCCTATTTTACTTCACATCATGATTAACATTGCTGCATTTTGGGAATTATGGATGCTTGTATTTTCATGAAGTTAGTGATTATCGATCAATGCCGGAAATTTCCGGTATTTTACTTTTTATCAGTAGTTTAAGAATTCTCTATTTATAGGATTAGCAGTCAAAAAATGGTATAATGAAAGGTAATGAAAAAACAGACGAGGCTGAGATGAAACTACTTTATACCGATATTCGGACTTCTTTGACAGAAATCCTGACCAAGGAGGCTCAAGGACTGGTTGCCCAAGGCAAACGAGTCTTTTACATAGCTCCTAACTCTCTTTCTTTTGAAAAGGAACGTGCCGTGCTGGAGTGCTTGAGTCAGCAGGCTTCTTTTGCGATCACAGTCACGCGCTTCGCTCAGATGGCTCGTTATCTGGTTTTAAACGATATACCCGCGAAGTCAAGTCTCGATGATATTGGTCTGGGTATGGTTTTTTATAAATGTTTGTCTGAGATAGACGCTAAGGATTTACGTGTTTACGGGGCTATTAAGCAAGATCCGCAAGTCATCCAACAACTGATTGAGATTTATCATGAAATGACAACTGCGAAGATGAGTTTTTTGGACTTGGAAAGTCTAGCTGACGCTGATAAACGTTCTGATTTACTCTTGATTTTTGAAAAGGTAACAGCATATCTCAATCAAGGACAAATTTCACAGGGGAGTCCATTAACCTATCTGATCAATGCTATCGAAGAAAACAAAGTAAGTAGTGATTTTAGTAAGATTGCCCTAGTCATTGATGGTTTTACCCGATTTTCTGCAGAAGAAGAACACCTAGTGGATCTACTTTATCGTAAGGGTGTTGAAATTGTTATCGGGGCTTATGCGACTAAAAAAGCTTATACAAGTCCATTTAGTGAAGGTAACCTCTATCAAGCCAGTGTTGAGTTTTTGAGACATTTGGCCTATAAATATCAGACCAAGACAGAAAATGCTTGTCAAGACCATGAGAAACTTGATGCCTTTGCCAAAGCTTCAAGACTACTCGAAAGTGCTTATGATTATTCTGAAATCAGTTTAGAAGTGACTGATGAGGATAGAGAAGATTTACAAATCTGGTCCTGTTTGACCCAAAAAGAAGAGTTGGAGTTAGTTGCTCGTAGTATTCGCCAGAAATTGCACCAAGATTCAGAACTTAGTTATAAGAATTTTCGAATTCTACTTGGAGATGTAGAGTCTTATAAACTGTCCTTACAGACAATTTTTAATCAATATCAGATTCCTTTTTATTTGGGCAAGAGTGAGTCTATGGCTCATCATCCTCTAACTCAATTTGTAGAATCCATCGGACGTTTGAAACGATACAATTTTCGTCAAGAAGATTTGATTAATCTCCTACGCACTGGCTTGTATACAGACCTAAACCAAGAGGAAATTGATTGCTTTGAACAATATCTTCGTTATCTAGGTATCGATGGTCTTTCTAACTTTAAACAAGAATTCACAAAAAATCATCATGGGAAATTTGATTTAGAGAAGTTAAACAAGCTTCGTGTTCGTGTTCTAAATCCACTAGAAACTTTATTATCTAGTCGTAAGCAAAAAGCTGAAAATATACTAGAAAAATGGAATAATTTTTTGAAGAATTCCTTTGTGACCAAGCAACTGCAAACCTTATCTGCAACGATGGAAGCAGCAGAGCAAGAAAGACAAGAGGAGGTCTGGAAGGCCTTTTGCCACGTAATGGAGCAATTTGCAACCGTGTTTGAAGGTTCCCAGGTTACTTTAGATGATTTCTTGGCTTTGCTTCATTCAGGCATGAGCTTGTCCAATTATCGTACGATCCCAGCAACGGTAGATACTGTCCTGGTGCAGAGTTATGATTTGATTGCACCCTTGACAGCTGATTACATTTATGCACTTGGCTTAACTCAAGACCACTTGCCTAAAATTGCTCAAAACAGCAGTTTGTTGAGCGATGAAGAAAGAGAAGTGCTAAACCAAGCGACTCAAGAAGTTTCTCAATTACTGATTGCAAGTCAAGAAAACCTCAAGAAGAATCGCTATACCATGCTTTCTTTGGTCAACTCTGCTAAGAAGCAATTGGTCTTATCGGCGCCAAGTTTACTCAATGAAAATGAGAGTAAAGAGTCGGTATATCTGAAAGAATTACAAGACTTTGGTTTTAGCAAGATTGAAAAGAGAATTGATCGAAAAAATCTATCGAAAGATGACATTGGTTCTTATCACAGTCTTTTGTCTAGTCTGGTTGCCTATCATCAGCAAGGTGAGAGTGAGACAAGCGACCAAGACTTAACCTTTGTCAAGGTTTTGGCTCGTGTGATGGGTAAAAAGTTGGAAGACCAAGGTTTAGAAAATCCAGTTTTACCAACAAGTCCAAAGAGCAAGATTTTAGATTCTGAAACTTTGAAAGCCTTGTATCCGCAGGAACAAGATTTCTATCTATCAACTTCTGGACTAACAGAATTTTACCGTAATGAATACAGTTATTACCTTCGTTATGTATTAGGCTTGCAAGAAGAATTGCGTCTGAAACCTGATGCTCGAAGCCATGGGAATTTCTTGCATCGTATCTTTGAGCGGGCATTGAAAATGCCGAGCGATGAATCCTTTGATCGACGTTTAGAACAAGCTATCTCTGAAACCAGTCAAGAACGTGAGTTTCAAGCTATTTATCAGGAGAGTTTGGAGGCTCAATTTACTAAGGAAGTCCTCTTGGATGTCGCACGCGCTACTGGCCATATTCTTCGACATAATGCGGATGTTGAAACGATTCAGGAAGAGGCGGTCTTTGGTGGCAAGGAACAAGCCTTTATTCAGCTAGATAATGGTCGAAATCTCTATGTTCGTGGTAAGGTTGACCGAATTGACCGTCTAAAATCAGATGGAGCTATCGGTGTTGTAGATTATAAGTCTTCTTTGACTCAGTTCAAGTTTCCTATGTTTTATAATGGTCTTAATTCGCAATTACCAACCTATCTAGCTGCCCTCAAGCAAGAAGGGAATATGGATTTCTTTGGAGCTATGTACCTAGAAATGGCTGAACCAATTCAGTCATTGCAAACTGCAAAAACTCTTTCTAAAGCAGTAGCAGAAACCAATAAGACTATGAAATACCAAGGCCTCTTTCTTGAAAAAGAGATAAAAAACCTTGGAGAGTTTTACAATAAAAATAAGACTTACCAGTTGTCTGATGAGGAATTCCAGTTATTGTTGGACTATAATGCCCTTCTCTACAAAAAAGCGGCAGAGAAGATTTTATCTGGTGAATTTGCGATCAACCCTTATACAGAAAACGGTAGAAGTATTGCACCCTATGTTCAACAATATCAAGCTATTACAGGTTTTGAAGCTAATTATCATTTAGGTCAGGCGAGATTGTTAGAGAAAGTTGCCAAGAGCAATGCCAAGGAAGCTTGGTTTAATAAAATCAGAGAGGAGTTGGAGCGATGAAATTTTTAACCCAAGAAGAGATTGCAGCGTTGCAAGTAGCAGAAGCTCAGTCTAATAAGAAGCCTAAGAAAACAGCTGAACAAATTCAAGCGATCTATAGTTCTGGTCAAAATACTTTGGTCTCAGCTTCAGCTGGTTCAGGGAAAACCTTTGTCATGGCTGAACGAATTCTTGACCAACTAGCGCGTGGCGTAGAAATCCGCCAACTCTTTATCTCTACCTTTACCGTTAAGGCAGCAACCGAGTTAAAAGAACGCTTGGAAAAGAAAATCAGCCAACAGATCCAAGAAACGCAAGATGTGGAACTAAAAAAACATCTTGGTAGACAATTAGCCGATTTACCCAATGCTGCAATTGGAACCATGGACTCATTTACCCAAAAATTCCTGGCCAAGCATGGATATCTACTAGATCTTGCTCCAAACTTTCGTATCCTTCAGAACGAAAGTGAACAACTTCTCTTAAAAAATGAGGTTTTTGGACAAGTTTTTGAAAGTCATTATCAAGGTAAAGAACAAGGCAAGTTTAGTCAGCTAGTTAAGAACTTTGCAGGTAGAAGCAAAGACGCGCGTGGACTGCGTAAACAGGTCTATATGATTTATGACTTTTTACAATCTACCAGCAATCCTCAGGCTTGGCTAGAAAATTCCTTTCTAAAAGGCTTTGAAAAGGCTGATTTTACGGTTGCTAAAGAAAAACTTGCAGAGGATATTAAAGAAAGACTCTGGGATTTAGAAAGCTTTTTCCGTTATCATTTGGATAATGATGCCAAGGAATTTGGCAAAGCAGCTTATTTAGAATCTATCCAACAAGTTCTTGACGAGATCGATTCTTTAGGCCATGAATCAACTTTTAATCAATATCAAGTAGTTTTAGACCGAGTTGTTAGTATCTCTAAGGATAAGGGAGGTCGTGCTCTTACAAATGCCAGTCGTAAGGCCGAACTGCAAGACTTGAAAGAAACCTACAACCAAGAGAGAAAAGCAAAATTTGAAAAGCTGATTGCACTCAATGACCAAATCACTTTACTAAAATTCCAAGAAGATTATCATCAAGATTCCTGGGACTTGGCAAAGACATTCCAAGTCTTCATGAGGGATTTTGTTGATGCCTATCGACAACGGAAGCGCGAAGAAAATGCCTTTGAATTTGCTGATATTAGTCATTATACGATTGAGATTTTAGAAAACTTCCCACAGGTGCGTCAAGAGTATCAGGAACGCTTCCACGAAGTTATGGTCGATGAATATCAGGATACCAACCATATCCAGGAAAGAATGTTGGAACTCCTCTCAAACGGCCATAATCGTTTTATGGTAGGAGATATTAAGCAGTCCATTTATCGATTTAGACAGGCAGATCCCCAGATCTTCAACGAAAAATTTCATAGATTTGCTCAAGATGGCAAAGAAGGTCAGTTAATTCTGCTTAAGGAAAATTTCCGTAGTAGTTCAGAGGTTCTAGATGCTACAAATGATGTCTTTAAGCATCTTATGGACGAGGAAGTTGGGGAAATTTCATACGATGGTATGCATCAACTTGTTTTTGGAAATACTGATATTCAAGCAAATCCTGAAAACAAGGCAGAAGTTCTCTTGTACGATAAGGATGATGATAGCGATTCTGATGATGAGGAAGAACTTGCAACCAACAAATTAACTGGTGAAATGCGCATGGTGCTTAAGGAGATAATTCACCTTCATAATGATAAGGGTGTACCTTTCAAGGACATGGCTCTCTTAACTGCCAGCAGAAGTCGCAATGATCAGGTTTTACTTGCTTTATCGGAATATGGGATACCAGTTAAGACTGATGGTGCTCAAAACAATTATTTGCAATCCCTAGAAGTCCAGGTTATGTTGGATACCCTTCGCGTTATCCATAATCCTCTACAAGACTTCGCTTTAGTGGCTCTTATGAAGTCTCCTATGTTTAGCTTTGATGAAGATGAATTGGCTCGATTAGCTCTTCAGAAATCCGAGGATGAGGTTCAAGAAAACTTTTATGAGAAACTAGTTAATGCTCAGAAGAAAATTGGTCTTCAAAAGGATTTAATCAAAGCTGAATTACAAAAGAAACTAAGCTTTTTCATGGAAACCGTCCAGGCTTGGCGCTTGTATTCTAAAACGCACTCACTTTATGATCTCATTTGGAAAATCTATAGCGACCGTTTTTACTATGACTATGTCGGTGCTTTGCCAAATGGTCAAGCTAGACAGGCAAATCTCTATGCCCTTGCTTTAAGAGCAGATCAGTTTGAAAAGAGTAATTTCAAGGGATTATCTCGCTTTATTAGAATGATAGATCAGGTCTTGGAAGCCCAGCATGATCTTGCCAATGTCGCTGTGGCACCTCCTAAGGATGCTGTAGAACTTATGAGTATTCATAAAAGTAAGGGCCTTGAGTTCCCTTATGTCTTTATCCTTAATATTGATCAGCAATTTAACAAGCAAGATTCCATGTCTGAGGTCATCCTAAGTCGAAGAAATGGCCTTGGTCTCAAGTATGTTGCTAGAGTTGCTACAGATGCCAAAGAGGAATACGTTCCATCTACGATTAAGTTATCTATTCCAAACTTGACTTATACTCAAAATGAAGAAGAGCTCCAATTAGCAAGTTATTCTGAACTCATGCGTTTGCTTTATGTGGCTATGACGCGAGCTGAGAAGAAACTCTATCTAGTTGGAAAAGGATCTCGTGAAAAATTAGAAGCAAAAGAATATCCAACAAATGGAAAAGGTCTTTTGACTCGAGAAACTAGACTAGATGCTCAAAATTTCCAAGATTGGATTTGGGCTATTTATCAAGCATTTTCTAAAGAGGACTTACACTTCACTGTGCACTTTGAGGGTGAAGAAGATTTAACCAAAGAAGCTATCGGAGAATTGGAAAATAAAAGCCAGCTCCAAGACCAATCCCAAGCAGATAATCGCCAGTCAGAAATCATCAAAGATGCGTTGGAAATGCTAAAAGAAGTGGAAGTGTATAACGAAATCCACCGTGCAGCAATCAATCTTCCAAGTGTACAAACCCCAAGTCAGATTAAGAAGTTTTATGAACCAGTCATGGATATGGAAGGAGTCGTAGTGGCTGGTCAAAGTCAGCCAAAAGAAAAATCCATTCAATTCAACCTTCCTGATTTCTCTAAAACTAAGAAAGTTACTGGTGCTGAGATTGGTAGTGCTACCCATGAACTCATGCAGAGAATTAATCTAGCTAAGAAACCCACTTTAGAGACTTTAACAGAGGCCTTGGAGCAAGTTCAAGTAAGCTCGGATGTCAAATCCAAAATCAATCTAGGAAAAATTTTGTCCTTCTTTGATACAGCTCTAGGTCAAGAGATTCTTGCAAATCAAGATAAACTTTATCGAGAACAACCTTTCTCAATGTTAAAGAGAGACGAGAAGAGTCAGGAAAACTTTGTTGTCCGTGGAATCTTAGATGGTTATCTCCTCTATGAGGATAAAATTGTTCTCTTTGACTACAAGACAGATCGTTATGAGCATGCTAGTCAGCTTGTTGAACGCTATCGAAGACAATTGGATCTCTATGCAGAGGCTCTATCTCGCTCTTATCAGATAGAAACAGTTGAGAAATATTTGATTCTACTTGGTAAAGACCAAGTAGAAGTCGTTAAACTCTAAAAAGAAAGGAGACATCATGTCCATTCCTGTTAGAAAAAACTTATATGATGCAGTTTTAGAGGCATCTAAAGCCGATACTTGGGAACAAGCTACCAAAGAATGGAGTGAAGTTTCCTTGATTTTTAATGGAATCGGTCGAAGCAATTGTGTCTGCGGTAATGCTATTAAGTATGCTTATGAACTTTTTAACGGAGTTACTGGCAAACGTCTCTTTCCCATTGGGAGTGACTGTGTTCGCCATTTCCAGAGAATTAGCCTAGATCAACAGCTAGAAGAGGAGGAAAAACTTCTCAGAAAGCTTGAAAATCTAACCAGAAAGGTCCAGAAAAAAGAAACCATTCGAGTTAATAAAACAGATTTTGATGAGCGACTGATCAACTGGCTATGGAAAAAGGGAGCTTTTAAGTCAAATCGAGGTAATCAATTCTCACCAGAAAAGGATTATCAACTCTT
Organism: Streptococcus infantis; assembly: GCF_047465525.1. Lineage (GTDB taxonomy): Bacteria > Bacillota > Bacilli > Lactobacillales > Streptococcaceae > Streptococcus > Streptococcus infantis_R. The sequence continues at coordinate 156,556 of NZ_JASGZS010000001.1, forward strand.
TTTGGAGGTATTTCAAGGTGGAAGTTGGACTAAGGCAGAGCCTTTGAAGAAAGCTCGTATGGAAGAAGTCCTTGAGAAATTTATCAAACCCTTTCTACTTGGAAAATCTGACGATCAACTTTATCTAGTTAAACTAGGAAAAGAAAAAATTGACTATGAGCAAGAACTTCGAATCAAAGCTGAAAAGGAACGAAAGAAGCGAGACAAGATTGCAAAACAATATGCGGATAACCTGGTTCTAGCAATGGGACCAGCTGAACGTGCCTATCAAGATTACTTTGGACTGAGCGAAACACTGACTCTAGAAGAACGCCAGTGGGAAAAGATTCTCTTTGGTAAAAATCGGACAGAACGTTCTATAAAATCAAAACAGTATCAAAGAGAACTCGAAAAGGATCAACGTATTGCTAGTCAAGATCCCCTTGAAAGAAAACAAAAGCAAGTATGGTTGTTAAACTCTTATTTTCAAGATATTCCAGAAGAAAAAGCTCGCTTTTCTCGACTTTTAACCATGTATCGAAAAACTGGAGAAATCCCATTTTCAACTGACTATCTCTCTAACACTTTGTTTGACTTTTTCTACAAAATGAAGGCTTTTGAATTTGAAATAGAACCTGATCAGGTACGGGATTTTCTAAAGGAATGTTTAGATGCGGAAAACCTATCGTCCGCTCAAAAATCTTGGATAGAAGGCATTTTAACCAACTGCATGAAACCCTTTTTAGAAAGAATGATAGTATAGCAGTAGTTTTCGTTCTGCATGGAGAGACTCATTATTGTTAAAATTAGTCTTAAAAGCATTTTACATAATTTATTTTATGTATAAACTGAAAATGTTTGTGTCAACATTAAAAAAATAGAAAGAAACTATGTCAAAAGAAATCGATATCGAATATTATCACCAACTAGCCTTGCAAAAACAAAAAGAGCATCGGAAGTTTTTAGGAAATCTGAAAAAGAAAGCACCTAAAAATTTGGATAAAATTGCCCTTGAAATCCATCAAGAAGTTTTTACTGAAATTGATTGTACAGCCTGCGCTAACTGCTGTAAGAGTCTTGGTCCAGACTTCAAAGAAGCAGATATCACACGTATCGCAAAATACTTTAAAATGAAATTGCCAGCCTTTGAAGCTGAGTTTTTGCAAGTAGATGAAGACGGTGATAAAGTCTTTAAGTCAATGCCTTGTCCCTTCTTAGGAGGCGATAATCTCTGTTCCATCTACGATGTCCGTCCAAAAGCCTGTCGTGAATTTCCACATACTGACCGTAAGAAGATTTACCAAATCAATAATCTTACTATTAAAAATACTCTAACCTGCCCCGCAGCTTATCTCTTTGTTGAAAGATTAAGAGAGAAAATAGACTAAGTACTCTCATTGTATGATAAGATTCATCCTCAAATACAGTTACTATTTGGGGATTTTTGTATATTTATTTTTATCTGAAAATTCAAACCATATTTTTTATTAATTGATAAGTCTTTTCTTTAAGCTTAAAGTTTTTTAAACCTTATCTTAAAGAAAACTGATATAAGGTATTTTTAAGCGATGTTCTGTATAGTTATACCATCACCAAAGAAAGAGGTATCGATATGAACTACATAGTCATTCCAGCTTATCAACCAGATAATAAACTTATCAAACTCATCGAAAAAATTCATGAAAAGAGTGATTTTCATATTTTAGTCATAGACGACGGCAGTTCATCAAAGTGCCAAAAAATCTTTGATAAAGCAAAACAATTTGCTACTGTCATTCGTCACCAAGTGAACCAAGGTAAAGGGCAGGCTCTAAAAACAGCCTTTACTTATATCCAAGAACAAAACATTTATGGTACGGTTGTCACAGCAGATGCGGATGGACAGCACAAGGTATGGGATATTTTCCGCACGGCTAATAAAGCTTCCGAAAATCCAAACAAGCTAATCTTGGGTGTACGTGCCTTTTCTGGAAAAGTTCCTCTTCGTAGCCGTTTTGGTAACAGTTTAACCAAAGCTCTCTTTAAGCTTCAAACAGGAGTAGGAGTAACAGATACGCAGACAGGTCTTCGTGCTTTTACTACAAACTTGATACCGTTTATGCTTAAGATTGAAGGCCAACGTTACGAATATGAAATGAATATGTTGCTCGAAGCAACGAAAGAATACGAGATTTTAGAAGTTCCTATTGAAACTGTCTATATTAATGACAATGAGGCTTCACACTTCCGCCCAATCCAAGACGGGCTCATGATCTATAAAAATATCTTTAAATTTGCCTTATCATCTCTCAGTAGCTTTGTTGTAGACTATATCGTTTACGCCCTAGCAATTTTGATTTTACCGACAGTTCCGACGAGTCTACGAATCTTTCTAGCAAACGGAGTAGCTCGTGTAACTAGCTCTATTTTTAACTATTCTACAAATAAAAAACTAGTATTTAAAAATGACGATAGTCTTGTGAAAACAGGGATGGGTTACTTTGGTCTAGCAGTCGGACTCTTTGTCTTAGACACGCTACTGATTCGTCTCTTCTTTACAGTCTTTGGTATCAACCTTCTGATTGCCAAAGTTATCGTTGGCATTCTTCTCTTCGCTGTCTCTTGGACAGTGCAGAAGAAATTCATCTTTAAGGAAAGGACATCAACTGTATTATGAAATTTTTAAAGAAACGCTATGCTTACGCCTCAGTTCTTGGCCTACTCTTGACAGGATCCTTTAGTTACTCAATGCTAAAGACCTTTGTCCTCGCTGAAACTATCTCGACAGTTGCCACAACTAGCACAAGTTCCAATGCTGCAGCAGCAAGTCAAGCTGCTAAGACAGCTACTGTCACTGACTCTAGTTATAAAGATGACAATATTTCAGTCAATTTGTCTGAAACGACGGTCAATAATACACAAGTCTACGTTGCTGATATTACTCTGAGCTCATCAGATTATCTGAAAACTGCCTTTGCTCAAAATGCTTATGGAACTAACGTAACTGCAAAAACCTCTGTAACCGCAGCTGACAACAATGCCATTTTAGCAGTAAACGGGGACTACTATGGTGCTAACTCTACAGGTTATGTTATCCGTAATGGCGTTGTCTATCGTGATACTGTTCGTGAAGATTCTAGTAATGGCGACTTAGCTATTTATAAAGACGGCTCTTTTAAGATTATTTACGAAGATCAGATCTCAGCTGAGCAACTAGTAAATGACGGTGTCGTCAATCTCTTGGCTTTTGGACCAGCCTTGGTCGAAAATGGTGAAATTGCAGTTGATACCAATACAGAAGTAGGACAAGCAATGGCTTCAAATCCTCGTACAGCTATTGGTATTATCGATGAAAACCACTATATCATCGTTGTTTCAGATGGACGTACATCAGAAAGTGAAGGTCTCTCTCTTTATCAGCTAGCTGAAGTCATGAAATCTTATGGTGCAAAGACTGCCTACAATCTTGATGGCGGTGGATCATCTACACTTTATTTCAACGGTCAGGTTATCAATAAACCAACGACTGGTGGAAACAAAATTTCAGAAAGGGCGGTGAGTGACATTGTCTACATCGGTTACTAATCTTGGCAAAAAACGGTTTAAGAAAACAGTCATTTCTTACACACTAATCACTATTTTCTTCTTTGCATTTTCTAGAATTTATGAAGCTTTTAGTTTTGGAGAAACTTCTGTTCATATGCACTATTTATTTGTAGCACCTCTTGTAGGGGGGATTCTACTAGCAATCTTTCTCAAGGTTCTCCCTCATTTCTCTCGTATTAGTCTAAATCTATGGAATTCGGCAGTAGCGATTATTACAGCGGGTACACTTTTCCGAGGAATTGTCAATCTTTCAGGACGCTCTACAACCTTGGATACACCCTACTGGTATGTTGGGATTGGTTTTGCAATACTAGCGATCGTCACTATTTTCATCAATCCAAACCTTTGGAAGAATTCTACTAAAGCAACCAAAACAAATCGCAAAGAAGTCTATGGTCAGGCATAATGTTATAAAAAAGTAGTCGTTCAGCTGATGTTCGACTACTTTTTATTGACTTTTATTTCTAAAATATTTTAAAAATATTACAAGTTCTTTTCTTCTGAAAGATACTACTTTTATATTTAACAGAATATTGTATAATATAGTGGATAATTACTGTTTTTTACACAATATATAGAAACATCAAATCCCCTATTTAGGTATTTGCAAGGAGAAAAGAATGAAAAAAATATTGCTGGCAAGTACAGTTGCCCTCTCTATGGCAGGTTTTGCAAAAACGACAGTCTATGCCGAGGATTCTCAAGCTACCAATAATGTTCAATCATCAGAAAAGATTGCTACGAATACAGTAAGCAATGAAAAGAAAAATCAAAGCGAAGCTGAAAAAGCAACTTCTCAAACTCCAGAGACAAAAGAACAACCTTCAAAAGAAGCAGTAGTAGAAGTAGTTAACAAAGAAGGTTGGCAAAAAGAAAATAACCAATGGCGTTATTATGAGAATAATCAACCAGTTTCGAATTGGAAAAAAATAGCTGGTGTTTGGTACTATTTTAATCAAGATGGTATCATGCTTAGTAATACTATCTTTAATGATTACCTATTGAATAATAGCGGTGCTTTGACAGAATCTTCTTGGGTAAAAATTGACAACCAGTGGTATTATTCCACTGAGGACGGGAAAGTTACTCGTAATAATTGGAAAAAGATAGCTGGAGTTTGGTATCGATTCGATGAAAATGGTATCATGATCAGTAATGCTGTTTACGATGACTATCTATTCAAATCAAGTGGAGCCATAGCTGAAAATAGCTGGGTAAAAATTGCTGATAAATGGTATTATGGGAATCAAGAAGGTAAAATCAATCGTGACAAGTGGGCAAAGATTGATGGCCTATGGTATCGATTTGATGAATCTGGTGTCATGCTAAGTGCTACTATTTATAAAGACCATCTTCTCAAGACTAGTGGAGCTATGGCAGAAAATGCCTGGGCAAAACTCGAAGATAAGTGGTATTATGCTACAACATCAGGAAAAATTATTCGCGATAAGTGGGAGAAAATCAGCGGTTCATGGTACTATTTTAATAAAGACGGTGTCATGTTAAGTAGCCAATGGAAAGAGAAATACTATCTAAAAGATAGTGGTGCCATGGCTAAAAGCGAATGGATTTTCGATGAAAAATACAAGAGTTGGTTCTACCTCAAGTCGGACGGTACCTATGCTGAAAATCAATGGGTAGGTTCTTACTATCTCAAATCTTTTGGTTATATGGCCAAAAATGAATGGATTTTCGATAAGGACTACAACGCTTGGTATTATCTAAAAGAAGATGGAGTCTATGTAACTGGTAACTTCACCATTAATGGAAAAGACTATACTTTCCAAAGCAACGGAAAATGGATTACTGATACAGCCTCATACTATAAAGTAAAACCAATTACAGCAAATGTCTATAGTGCTTCTGGTGAGAAACTTAGCTATATTTCGCAAGGAAGTATTGTAGCGATTGATGGAGCTGAAGCCAAAGACGGTCGACTTCCGGTCAAAATTTCTGGCCTTTCAGGATATATGAACAAGAGTGATTTAGTAGCAGTCAGCTCAGATAGTGACTTCATTCCTCACTATGCCACTGACGGTAATTATCTTTACCATGAGTTATCACCTTACGCAAGTATTCGTGTAGCACCTCATAGTTCATCAATGGCAATTGGTAAAAAATACTATTCAGCTGATGGCAAGAACTTTGAGAACTTTACAGTTGAAAATCCTTTCTTATTTAGAGATTTAAGAAAACCAACCAATTACACAGCTGAAGAATTAGATAAAGTCTATTCTCTTATGAATATCAAAGGAAGTCGTCTGGCAGGTAAGGGAGCAATCTTTAAAGAAGCTGAAGAACGTTATCAGATCAACGCTCTCTATCTAATTGCCCATAGTGCCATAGAAAGTTCATGGGGACGTAGCCAAATTGCTAAGGATAAAAACAACTTCTTTGGTATCGCTGCTTATGATACAACACCATATGATTCAGCAAAAAGCTTTGACGATGTTGATAAGGGTATCTTAGGTGCAGCCAAGTGGATCCGCGAAAATTACATCGATAATGGCAGAACATACCTTGGAAATAAAGCGTCAGGGATGAATGTTCTTTATGCATCAGATCCATACTGGGGAGAAAAAATTGCAAGTATCATGATGAGAATCAACAGTCAGCTAGGTGAAAAAGATTAAAAATCATTAAAATCGATAACAACTGCAAAGTGGTTATCGATTTTGCTTATCATGATAAACTTGAGAAATGAACTTTATGAAGCAGAATTTTGAACATATACATACAAGAGGGATAAATTTAAATCACATAGGGATCAACGCATACGCTTATGATTATTCAGCAATCCCAGACTTACTTGATAATCTCAAAGCCAATAATCAAATTATACTAGGTGGGGATGTTTTTTGCTACAAGAATGGCCAATTGAAACATACTTATGATCATTGGTATTACGAGAAACAAGATCCAACCATTGATAGCAGTAAATCCATTTTTCAAACAGAAAAATATATCAGCAACTATGTTAAAGATCATGGTGAACACTATTATTTTTCAATTGTTTTAGACAATGAGGAATTTAATTTGTGACTGATTGACTTAGAAAACATTTTACAATCGGCATTGAATCAAGCGTCAAATATGAGAAATCATGTTATAATAAAAGATAGTGATTTATTTTTAGAAAAAGGATATCTATTTAATTTTTAAATATGAAAGAATAGATACAAATCCAATAAAAGAAAGGAATTTTACAGAATGGCAACTATTCAATGGTTTCCTGGACACATGTCTAAGGCGCGTCGTCAGGTTCAGGAAAATTTAAAATTTGTTGATTTTGTGACAGTTTTAGTTGATGCACGTTTGCCCTTGTCTAGTCAAAATCCGATGCTGACGAAAATCATCGGAGATAAACCAAGACTATTGATTTTGAACAAGGCAGACCTAGCAGACCCAGCATTAACAAAAGAGTGGCGTCAACACTTTGAATCACAAGGCATTCAAACACTGGCAATCAATTCTAAAGAGCAAATTACAGTTAAAGTCGTTACAGATGCCGCTAAGAAACTCATGGCAGATAAGATAGATCGTCAAAAGGAACGTGGGATTCAAATCGAAACCTTACGTACCATGATAATCGGGATTCCAAACGCTGGTAAATCGACGCTAATGAACCGTTTGGCTGGTAAGAAAATTGCTGTAGTTGGTAATAAGCCAGGTGTGACAAAAGGCCAACAATGGCTCAAAACAAATAAAGATTTGGAAATCTTGGATACTCCAGGGATTCTCTGGCCAAAATTTGAAGATGAAACTGTCGCCCTTAAACTTGCTCTTACCGGAGCGATCAAGGATCAATTGCTTCCAATGGATGAGGTAACTATTTTCGGTCTCAATTACTTTAAAACCCATTATCCCGATAATCTTCAAGAACGTTTCAAACAAATGAATCTGGATGATGAAGCTCCTGAAATTATTATGGATATGACGCGTATCCTTGGTTTCCGTGATGATTATGATCGTTTTTACAATCTCTTTGTTAAAGAAGTTCGTGATGGAAAACTTGGTAATTACACATTAGATATATTGGATGATCTAAATGGCAACGATTAAAGAAATAAGAGAAGCATTAGCAAAGATAACTGATCTTGAAAGTCCCTTGTTCAAGGAATTTGAAAAAGATTCTCGTTCAGGTGTACAAAAGGAAATTGAAAAACGTAAGAAATCTATTCAAGCTGAAATTGATGAAAATCTCCGCTTAGAAGCCATGCTTAGCTATGAAAAAGAGTTTTACGCTCAAGGTCTTAGCTTAATTGCAGGTGTAGATGAAGTTGGACGCGGTCCTTTGGCCGGACCTGTTGTTGCTGCAGCGGTCATTCTTCCAAAAAATTGTAAGATTAAGGGCTTGAATGACAGTAAAAAGATTCCTAAGAAAAAACATGAGGAGATTTTTCAAGCCGTTAAAAACAATGCTTTAGCAGTTGGCATTGGTATTATGGATAATAATGTTATTGACCAAGTAAATATCTACGAAGCGACTAAACTAGCAATGAAGGAAGCAATTTCTCAGCTTCAGCCACAACCAGAACATCTTTTGATTGATGCTATGAAGTTAGATCTGCCGATTTCGCAAACATCCATCATTAAAGGAGATGCTAACTCGCTTTCTATCGCAGCAGCATCTATCGTTGCGAAGGTTACAAGAGATAAGATCATGGCTAACTATGACCAAGAATTTCCAGGCTATGATTTTGCTCAAAATGCTGGCTATGGAACTGCTAAGCATCTAGAAGGAATTGAAAAGCACGGTGTCACACCTATTCATCGCACCAGTTTTGAACCGATTAAAACGATCGTTTCAGAAACTAGTAAAAGATAATTAAAGGAGAGAATTATGGAGGAACAGTCGCAAATACTTAGTTCCAAGAAAGAATTTGCCTTCGCGTCCAGTACGATCTTAGCTCAAGTAGGGCGAGGTATTATTGTCGGATTAGTCGTAGGACTTATTGTAGGATCATTTCGATTTTTGATCGAAAAAGGCTTTCATATCGTTCAAGGATTTTATCAAGACCAAGAGAATCTGATACGGAATCTATTGATCATTTTATTGTTTTATATCCTCATTTGCTTACTTAGTGCCAAATTAACACGCTCAGAAAAAGATATCAGAGGTTCTGGTATTCCTCAAGTTGAAGCGGAGTTAAAAGGTCTCATGTCTCTCAACTGGTGGAGTGTCCTCTGGAAAAAATACATTCTAGGTATCTTGGCCATTGCGAGTGGGCTCATGCTCGGTCGTGAAGGTCCCAGTATTCAGCTAGGTGCCGCTGGAGGCAAAGGAATTGCTAAATGGCTCAAGTCTAGCCCTGTTGAGGAGCGTTCTTTGATTGCTAGCGGAGCTGCTGCTGGACTTGCTGCAGCCTTTAATGCACCGATTGCAGGACTCCTATTTGTAGTAGAAGAAGTCTACCATCATTTTTCACGATTTTTCTGGGTTTCTACCTTGGCTGCTAGTCTAGTAGCAAACTTTGTTTCCCTTCTCATCTTTGGCTTAACACCTGTACTTGATATGCCGGATAATATCCCTCTCATGGACTTGAGCCAATATTGGATTTATCTGGTGATGGGAATTTTTCTAGGACTCTCAGGTTTTCTCTATGAAAAAGCCGTTCTTAACGTTGGAAAAGTATATGATTGGATTCGTCAAAAGATTCATCTGGATAAGGCCTATTATCCTATTCTGGCCTTTCTTCTTATCATTCCAGTAGGAATTTTCCTGCCACAGATACTTGGTGGAGGCAATCAGGTTGTCTTATCCTTAACAGAACAGGATTTTAGTTTTCAAATTCTCTTGGCTTACTTTATTATTCGCTTTATCTGGAGTATGATCAGTTATGGTAGTGGACTGCCAGGTGGTATTTTCTTGCCAATTTTAGCTTTAGGATCCTTACTTGGTGCCCTGGTAGGTGTTATTTGTGTCAATCTTGGACTTGTCAGTCAGGAGCAATTCCCTATATTTGTCATTTTAGGAATGAGTGGCTACTTTGGAGCAATATCCAAGGCTCCCTTAACTGCCATGATACTCGTAACTGAGATGGTAGGAGATATTCGCAACCTCATGCCACTTGGATTAGTCACCTTAGTTGCCTACATCATCATGGATCTGCTCAAGGGTGCGCCAGTCTATGAGGCTATGTTAGAAAAAATGCTGCCAGAAGAAGCGACAGATGAAGGAGAAGTCACTCTCATTGAAATCCCTGTTTCAGATAAAATAGCAGGAAAACAAGTACACGAACTCAACTTACCACATAACGTACTAATCACTACTCAAGTCCATAATGGCAAGAGCCAAACAGTTAACGGCTCAACCAGAATGTACCTCGGTGATATGATTCACCTAGTTATTCCAAAAAGTGAAATTGGGAAAGTCAAAGATTTGTTGTTGTAGGATCGGTTGTTTACATAACTTATGTTATGTCTCGTATATAGTTGGTCTAAAATTAGTAATTAAAATAATAGACCGAGTCATATGAATCAAAACTCGATTCCTAAATAATGGTATCGAGTTTTTATATTTTATTCTGATAAACTGTAGAAGCTTTAGAAATTTTTTAAGTCAATAAATTAATGATCAATAATTCACTTAGCGTATCTAGTCATTTTTTAGAAAACTAAAAGTTTATGTACAATTGACTTAACGTGAGCTAAACTATTGATACAACTGAATTAGAAGCATAAAGTACATTCTTTAAGGAGTTACTTTATTTTTATTTTGTACATTATTTTGAAGTGTTATTTTGTATATTTTCTAGTTCATAACATCATCTGATTTAAGAAATTGATTTGTACATTTTTACTCTAATAGGTGCAGAAGAAGTAGTGGTTCAATTGTACATTTTTTGCTACTCATTTAAGGTCTTATTGATAGTAAGATATAGATTTTTACTCGTAGTGCTAGTTAATCTCAAAGTATCTCAGATTATAAGACAGTACAATTTGCTCCATTCTCAACTGCAATCCTGTTAAGCCTCATCAAAAAAAGCACAAAGTTCTGAAAATCGAGTTTCAATAGTCCGTCTCATAGCCATTAGTTTCCAATGATTATGTTGTTTAGCTCTTGCCACATTTTGACGTAAAGGCGTCCAAAGATGGTAACCTTTCTGTTTCAACTGTTCTATGAGTTCATAGCTAAGATAAGCTAAATCAGCTAAAACATAGGGTTGAGAACAATTTTCTAGTAAGTCATCAACTGCCCTAATATCATGTACTGAGGCAGGCGTTACAACATAATTCAGAATATAGCCTGATAGGGTGACCAGCATATGTACTTTGAATCCATAGAACCAAAGGTGCTTAGAGGAATTGTAACCAATGTCGTCTAGTTCATTAAAAACATGTGCTCTATGGTTACGGACTGGTTGACAAAGTGATAAGAGGAAACTATCTATGATGACAATGTTATTGGGAGAAATTTGAGTATTTATGGCTTGCCGAATAATTTGGACTAACCAAATCAACTGCCTTGACCGTCGATTAAACCGACTTCTTTCAAGGAGACACCCACAAGGATTCTTGTTTAGAAGCACCGAATCAATCAAGAAGGATCACCCAGAGGTTCCAGCATTTGAAGAATATGACGAGCTACTTGAAGCAATCAAAAAAAATCCCTTTATAGGGATTTTTTTATACCTATAATACCTTGTGCAAAATAGTCGTATATATCAAAATCAGAGTCACGTTACCTACTATTAGACCAAAAGTCGCAAGCAAGGTCTTTGCTGTACCCGGCTTAAAATCTGCACTAATCAAGTATGGCCAAAAGCATACCATTGGGAAAACGGCTACTAACACGCATACATAGGTAGGAAAGCTTGTCCAAAGAAAGCGTGTCGTCTCTAACCAGTGACCCCATGAAGGTATCACTATTTTGCTTATAGTGAAAAGTATGCATATAAGGTGGATCACTAGAAGATAAATAGCATACTTTGTCTGTACTGACCCCAAAAAGTTAGACAAATAATTATTGAAAGGATTTAGTTCTGTACTGCACAGGACTAAATCCTTTTAGTTTTACCTTAATTCGTTTGTTGTTGTAATAATCAATATAGTCTACAATAGCCTGTTCCAATTGGTTAAGTGATTGGAAGGTCTTCTCATAGCCATAAAACATTTCGGATTTCAAAATG
>NZ_JASGZS010000002.1:0-126260 GCF_047465525.1 Streptococcus infantis
AACCACGATATTATACAAACTAGAATAAGGACTGACATCCATAGTTAACTGATTATCAAGCATCATTTCACCTCATCTCTAGTATAACAAAAAAGCCATCTATTGGATGACTTTTTCAGTGGGCTCGCCCTTTGTGGCTTTTTTATTTTCATAAAAATGGTAAAATAGTAAGAGTAGAAATGGAGTTCTAGATATGAAACGAATTGATCAATTTGAAAATAAGAAAGTATTAGTCCTAGGTTTGGCTAAATCAGGTGAGTCAGCAGCTCGTCTCTTGGACAAGTTGGGTGCCATTGTAACGGTGAATGATGGCAAGCCTTTTGAGGAAAATCCAGCTGCGCAAAGTCTCTTGGAAGAGGGCATCAAGGTTGTAACTGGTGGCCATCCTTTGGAATTATTAGATGAAGATTTTGCCCTCATGGTGAAAAACCCTGGTATTCCTTATAGCAATCCTATGATTGAAAAAGCACTAGAAAAAGGCATTCCAGTCTTGACAGAGGTTGAGTTGGCCTACTTGATTTCAGAAGCACCAATCGTCGGTATTACTGGTTCAAATGGTAAGACAACGACGACAACTATGATTGGAGAAGTTCTGACTGCAGCTGGGCAAAATGGCCTCTTATCAGGTAACATCGGTTATCCCGCAAGCCAGGTAGCTCAGACTGCAACAGATAAGGATACCCTTGTCATGGAACTTTCTTCTTTCCAATTAATGGGAATCCAGGAATTCCATCCTGAAATTGCCGTTATTACGAACCTGATGCCAACACATATCGACTATCACGGTTCTTTTGAATCTTATGTTGAAGCTAAGTGGAATATCCAAAGCAATATGACAGCAACTGATTACCTAGTATTGAACTTCAACCAGGAATTAGCTAAAGAGCTTGCGACAAAGACAAATGCGACTGTAGTACCATTCTCAACCCTTGAAAAGGTTGACGGTGCTTATCTTGAAGATGGTCTTCTTTACTTCCGTGGTGAAAAAGTCATGGCAGCTGATGAAATCGGTGTTCCTGGTAGCCACAATGTGGAAAATGCTCTTGCAACCATTGCTGTTGCTAAACTTCGTGGCGTTGACAATGAAACTATCAAGGAGACCTTGTCAGCCTTTGGTGGAGTCAAACACCGTCTCCAGTTTGTAGACCAAATCAATGGCGTTAAATTTTATAATGATAGTAAGTCAACCAATATCTTAGCGACTCAAAAAGCCTTGTCTGGATTTGACAACAGCAAGGTTATCTTGATTGCTGGTGGGTTGGACCGTGGCAATGAGTTTGACGAGTTGGTTCCTGATATTACTGGACTGAAAAAAATGGTCATCCTCGGCCAGTCTGCAGAGCGTGTCAAACGTGCAGCGGATAAGGCTGGTGTGCCTTATGTTGACGCGACTGATATTGCAGATGCAACTCGTAAGGCTTCTGAACTTGCGGAAGAGGGAGATGTTGTTCTCCTCAGTCCTGCCAATGCGAGCTGGGATATGTATGCTAACTTTGAAGTGCGTGGAGATCTTTTCATCGACACTGTAGCGGAGTTAAAGGGATAATATGAAAAAGATAGTATTTACAGGTGGGGGAACGGTTGGACACGTTACCCTCAACCTTTTGTTAATGCCTAAGTTCATCGAAGATGGCTGGGAAGTCCACTATATTGGTGACAAAAACGGAATTGAGTATCAAGAAATCCTCAAATCGGGTCTAGATGTGACCTTCCATTCTATTGCAACTGGGAAATTACGTCGTTATTTCTCATGGCAAAACATGGTTGATGTCTTTAAGGTTGCTTTTGGAATTCTTCAATCGCTCTTTATCATGCTTCGAGTTCGTCCACAAGCCCTCTTTTCTAAGGGTGGATTTGTATCTGTTCCGCCTGTTATTGCAGCGCGAGTATGCAGAGTACCAGTCTTCATCCACGAGTCTGACCTCTCCATGGGTTTGGCCAATAAGATTGCCTATAAATTTGCGACTAAAATGTACTCTACTTTTGAGCAAGCGTCTAGTCTCACTAAGGTAGAGCATGTGGGAGCCGTGACCAAGGTTTCTGGACCAATTATGGAAGAGCCTGAAGAAATGGTGGATATCCGAACTTCTTTCAATGATAAGCTACCAACTCTTCTTTTCGTCGGAGGTTCTGCTGGTGCGCGTGTCTTTAACCAATTAGTTACAGACCATAAGGAAGAGCTGACTAGTCGTTATAATATCATCAACCTAACAGGGGATGCTAGCTTAAATGAACTAAGTTCAAACCTCTACCGTGTTGACTATGCGACGGAACTCTATCAACCGCTCATGAATATGGCTGATGTAGTCATCACTCGTGGTGGCGCCAATACTATTTTTGAACTTCTTGCCATGGCTAAATTGCATGTCATTGTCCCTCTAGGGCGTGAAGCTAGCCGTGGAGATCAGATTGAAAATGCGGCTTACTTTGTGAAAAAAGGCTATGCTGAGGAGTTGCAAGAGGGCGATTTGACCTTGTCTACTTTAGAAGAAAAAGTAAGCAAGCTTTTGACCCACAAGGAAGACTACCAGAACACGATGAAGAATTCTCATGAATTAAAATCTGTGGCGGATTTTTATGCGCTACTAAAAAAAGATCTATCATAAGGAAAATCGATGTCAAAGGATAAGAAACAAGAGCCAACGCAAGGCAAGGAATTGTCAGAGTGGCAAAAAAGAAATCAAGAATATCTTCGAAAAAAGGCTGAAGAAGAGGCCAACTTAGCTAAAGAAGAAGCCAAGAGAGATTCAGGCAAAAAGGAAGTTTCAACAACTTCTGATGCAGAAACTAGCTTATCAGAGTGGCAGAAGAAAAACCTAGAGTATCTGCGCAAAAAGGCTGAAGAAGAGACAAAGGAAGAACAAGAGTCAGACTTATCTGAAGATACTGAGGCAGAAGAGACCTCAGATTCTAATCCTGAAGAGCAGAAGGAGAGTGCAGAAGACCAGTCCTCTCCTGAGAATGAGGAGGAAACTACTGAGACAGAACAAGTAGAAGAAGAGGACGAAACATCTGAAGAAACAAAAGTAGAAGAAAAGAAGCTTAAGCCCAAGAAAAAGGCTGCCAAACCTTCTATTCCAGCAGTTCATATTTGGCGTGCTGTTACGATTCTAATCCCAAGTTTGCTTGTCTTGTTCTTTTCCATCTATCTTTTGACGCCATACTCAACTCTGAAAAACATACAGGTTACTGGTACGGTAGAGACCAATGCAGACCAAATCAAAGAGGCTTCAGGGATTCGTGATAGTGACTATACCTTTGATCTGCTTCTCAATAAAGACAAACATGCTGAGATGATTAAGTCCAATCACTGGATTGAATCTGCTAGCATTCACTATCAATTTCCGACCAATTTCACCATCCAGGTCAAGGAATACGGGATTGTAGCCTATTATGTTTCTGGAGAGGACCATTATCCAATTCTTTCCAGTGGTACGGTGGAAACCAGTCCAGTTAGTCTAGTCAGTCTTCCAGAAACCTATATGTCCGTACTCTTTAACGATGAGCAGCAAGTCAAAACCTTGATTGAACAACTGGCTGAAGTCAGCCCAGAGATGAAGCAGGCGATCAAAACGATTGAATTGGCTCCAAGTAGTGTAACAAGTGATCTTATCAAGATTACCATGTATGATACCGATGAAGTTTTGGTTCCTCTATCAGAACTAGGTAAAAAATTGCCTTATTATAGTAAGATAAAACCACAATTGACAGTACCAAGTGGTATTGATATGGAAGTTGGGATCTATAGTTATAGTTTGGCGGATAAGGCACTTGAGGAAGAAAGAATCAAGGCCAAAGAAGAGGAGAAGAAAAAGCTGGAAGAAGAAAAGAAAAAACAAGAGGAACAGGGTAATCAAAACCAAACAACTCAACAATCACAGAGTCGATAAACTTGAGAGTATTCTATCGGCTTGATTGTGAGTCTTGGCTTTAAAGTTCTTCGGATACTAGGTAAGTGTCTAGAGTTTTGAGAAATGCAAGAAATATATAAATATATGTAGAGAACGAGGAAATTCGTTCTCTTTTTCGTTACTAAAATTAAGAAAGGAAAAACTCGATGAGTATTCTGATTATATTTAATCTAATTTCTGCTATTGCTTCATACGGCATGTTTATCAGCTCTTATCACAGAAATAAACCCTATGTGCTTTTTCTAGTTATTTTCACCATCAATGCTTTTGCAGTTTTATTATCACTATTCAACTATTTTGGACTAATCAAGTAAAGAAAGGATTACCTATGAAACAACACCAAACAAAGGTCTCAAGGTTGACTAGAGACGTAATGATTTTAGATTTGATGAATACAATGGGATGGACTAAAAGCCGTGCTATTGCAGCTATTGAAGAGTTAGAACAAACTCATCTTGTCTATTTTCCTGAAGCTGGTGGCTTGAGATTACAAGTTGTAGGAGGCTACTAATGGCAGATATCACGATTGATCAACTAGCCACTCTAACTTTTTATCAAATTCCAGAAATCTTTTTCACCCGTATTCAACACAATGAGAACGGCTATGTCAAATTGACTAGTTCTTACACGGGTCTCTCATCTGATGCTAAGTTAGCTTATGGCGCTCTTTATAATCGTTGTAAATTAAGTATCAGTTCATTCCAGAAGGGAAATAGAGATTACGTTGATGAAAATGGAGCGGTCTTTCTAATTTTTACAGTTTCTGACCTAATGCTGCTATTGGACAAGGGAAAGATGAAAGTTACTAAGATCAAGAAAGAACTGCAAGAACATGGTCTCTTACGAGAAGTTAGGCAAGGGCTCAATAAGCCAAATAGGCTTTATCTTCAGCTAGTGGATGCTAATTTAGAAATAGTGGAGCACTATTCAGCTGATGGTGAGTTACTGAAGAGGGTTAATGCTTTTGGTAAAGTTCTCTATGAAAAAGTACCCCAAAGCCTTGATAATAGCGAAAGTATCAAAAACGGACGTCCGCAAAATGGACTTCAAAACGTCCACGAACCGGACGGAATAAATACAGAGAGGAGTCAGACAGAATCTTCATACGATACTAATCGATACGAGGGCGAGTCATCTTTATCTGACTTATCAATCTCTGAAGCATTTAAAATGGGGCAACATGGTTTTCTTTCTTCTCAACTAGTTCAGAAACTCAGTTTGTTTGGCAAAGATGCAAAAACACTTGAAAATAAAATCTATCAAGCAAAACGCCAAGTTGAGAAGAATTACAACAATCTCTTAGCTGCTCAGGAAATTTATGGAGAGGTTTGGCTGCAGGATCTTGAACGTGAGCTTGATAAATTGATTTTCAAAATTAAAACAGGAGAGGCTGAAGGAAAATCAATACAGAATGTTCCAGCGTACTTCTACAAAATGATGATTCGTTTTTGGAAGATGGCTTTACTCATTGAGAAAGAACATGGTTTTCTGGAGGTATCAGCACAAAGTGAGTACGCTAGAAAATTCCCTGATGAGTGTCCTAGTCTAATTGCACACTATTATCCAGATAAACTATCGGAGACGAAACTGAATCACTATTTAGCTGAGTTGTCTAAAGACACCGCAACATGTTAAGAGAAAGATGGTTGACTTTCTGGAATTAAGATAGTTCCATATTTGTAAAATACTTGACCTGAGCAAGTCATAAAACTACTCTTGTTCTTTGAAAATTGAATATCCCCACTGTCCCGATTAGCGCAGTCTAGGCATAAAAAGAAGAACAGGGGCGGTGTGTATCTAGAAAGTATATCTAGAGCTGGCTGCATTATGTAAAGTCACGGTTGACTTGTCCCGTAAGACGAAAGAGTTTGCGATTTCTAAACTATAAATCGTGCGTAAAAAACACAGTAGAGATGTACGGCATCAACTCGGCATGGCTGTAAATCAGCCTTTGATTCAAAAAGGAGGACAATATGAATCAAATAAAATCAACTAGTGAGGTAACACTCACTGACTTAAGACGACTAGGTTTGCAAGGTGATGCAACCGCACGGCTTGCAAGTGGTGAAGAAATGAAATTAACTAGTAAGTACGGTCTTATTCCCAAAAAAGGATATGTGGCAGGAAAACTTCAAACCGTTGAAATGATTGCAGAATACTCTAAAATCTATAGAGATATACGCACCATTAAACGTGGAGATATTTTAGTTGCCAGACGAATTAAGCAAGGTAATAAAACTATCTTACAGCTAACCGGTAAAGGTTATCACCGACCTAGCGGTAAAATTTAACAGATAGAGTCCTCATCTATCTGTTTTGGGGAGCAAGGAATTGTTTCTTTGTTGCTGAAAGCAGATAGGTGATGTTATGAAAAGGTGAAGAAATGAGTATTATACAGATAATATTTACAGTTATTCTTTTAGCCTCTGGGATTCTAGTATATATGACTTTTATCCCAAATAAATTGTCTGATAAAATCTCACGAGAACTAAAAGACTATTCAAATAAGCATTGTTTTAAGTAATATCAAAAAGGAGAAATCAAATGGAAATGATGAATGAAGTTAAGAAAGTTTTATTGGCTGGCGCAATCGCAACGGCGGCTGTTGGAGCAACGACTCAAGCTTCCGCAGAAGAATTAAAACCTACAGAGCCAATTTTAGGGAGCCAACAGAAGACAGCAACTAAAAAAACAGTTACAGAAACTGATGTTGCTATCTCCCAAGCAAATGTGGATCAGACAAACACAGTTGTAAAAAAACAGGAGGAGATTGTAAACACAGCTCAAAATGAGGTGAACGATGCTGAGAAAGGAGTTGAAGAAGCTACAGAAGCTGTTACTCAAGCGAAGAAACTTGTCCAGGAAGCTACTCCTAAAAATATCCAGGATGCAAAAGAAGATGTTTCTGAAAAAGAGGTTGCTGAGAAGAAAGCTCAAAAAGAACTGTCCTCTGCTGAAGAGCAACAAAAGCTAGCTGAAAAGAATGTTACTGATCAGGAAGCAAATGTCAAAAAAGCTACGAGAAAGCTTGATGACAAAACAAAAGAGGTTACAGATGCAGAACAAATTGTAGCTGAAAAACAAGCGATTCTAGACGGAACTGGAGTTGCGGGTATTGTTGCTAATGCTGAAGCTGCTGAGCGAAACTTGGAAATGAGCGAAAAAACTGAATCACAAGCTCGACAAGATTTAGAACTTGCTAAAAAAGCAGATGAACAACGTGCTTCTAAGTTGAAACAGGCAGAAGAAGAGGTAACGAGTACAGAAGCAACTAGGTTGGTGAAAGCGCAGGAACTAGATCAAGCAACCACTCAAGCTACTAACGCTGAAAATCAGTATCAAGTAGCTAAAGAGAATCTATCTACGGCTCAAAGTGTCCTGGACAGTTTGACAACGACTTCGATCACTTATCCTGCTGGCTATGTAGAAGCATTAAAGGCTTACTTCAATAATCCCACTGAAGAAAATTCAAATAAGTTACAAGAAATTGCCAAGAGAGGTATGACTGCTGCTGGATTTAGCTCACCAGATGGTGGTGAGACTTATTACAGTAATCCAACTTCTCCATTTAAGCAGAGTGAAGCAGATAAAAAGACTGTGATTGCTGATGTCAATCATTTATCTGCTGAAGTTCAAGATGAACTTGCCATTTTCAATGCACATTTGATTAATGATTTCCGTCAATTGATGGGAACAGATGATATTCCAGTTTTAGTGAATCGAGATATGCAGAAAGTGGCACAGAAGGTAACTCAGCTATCAACTAATCAGTACGGGCATGACCTAGATGCTTTGAACACTGTTGCGAAAGAAGTTGGTTTGAATCAGGGGAATCAAGGTCTGCTTGCTGAAAATATTGGCTTTCAAAATGCAGATGATGTAGTCACATTAGCTGATCTGAAACAACAGGCATACAACAACATGGTTATGATGTTGTTTTATGATAAGCACGCTGATTGGGGCCATGCTTTAAACTTTTCAGGGCTTGATCGTAAGTCAGTCACGCTTCAATATATCGGTGTAGCAACCCGAAAGACAGATCTTGGTTTGGTTGCGATGCACTATGTTGGAACAGATTCTAAAACAATTGATTTGCTGAAAAATGGTTTCCATCAAGAAGTTAAAATTGATACTAAGAACAATCTAGCTAGTCTTCAGGAAAGAATTCAACTAGCTAGAAACTCCGTAGCACAGGCTCAGGATACTTATGATACTGCGGAAACGAATCGTAAGGATGCACAAGCTAAAAAAGAACAAGCACAGACAGAATATACTCAAGCAGAAGTTACTGCGCAAAATGCAGTGACTAATCGTAATGATATTCAGAATATTGCTTTAAAAACCCCTGAAGCAGAAGCTAAGTTAAAGCAGGCGGAAGCAAACCTTGAAAAAGCTAGTTTAGAAAACAAACAAGCGCAAGAGGCTTTGGAACAGTTGAATGCAGACGTACAAAACAAACGTGAAGCACTTGCGTTAGCTAAAGATAAACTAACTGAAAAACAAACTGAATGGAAATCACTGAATGAAGCTTTGACTGCTGAGAAAGAGGTATTGATTGCTAAACAAGGTGAACTTGCTCGAATTAAAGAACTTGTTCTCAATCGTCAAGCCTTACTTTTAGAATCAACTGAAGCCTTGAAAGCCTCAAAAGAGCGAGTGGAAGTTTTGAAGAATGCCCCACAACTCTTAGAAAAGGCAAAAGTTAATCTTGAAGCTGCTCAAGAAATTTTGAAAGAAAAGAAATCAGTTCTTGAGTTAGCAATAGCAAAACTAGAAACTGCAAAAGCAGAACAAAGAAAGGTATTAGAGGCTCATGAAGAGTTGTTGTCGGCTTATCGTGATTATCTGGAAGCACAGCAAGAAATTGGGCATCAAAAAGAGTTGACTGTTCAAAAAGCAAGTATTGAACAAGAAGGAACTCATTCTACTCCAGTAGTTCAAAATGGTAAGACTGCGAAGTATGTACATGAACAAGTGGCAAAAGTTAAAGATCCAGTCTATCAAGCACCTGCTGCAACATACGAATTACCTAAGACGGGAGAAAAATCTTCTAGTCTCTGGTTATTGGGAATGGTAACTGTTTCACTTTTAAGTCTGTTGAAAATCAAACGAGAATCTAAGGAAAATTAAATTCATTAAAGTCATCAAGGTTTCTTGGTGACTTTTTGGTTGGAGGAAAAATGATAATTGTATATTTTAGAGCAAGAGATCCATCAATTATATCCGTTAGAAAATATTCCAATGAACATTTAGAAAGGCGATACTATGAAAAAAACATTTAGCTATAGAAAATACGGAAAACGTCTATGTTCTGTAGCACTAGGACTCATTGCAGTTGGGTTTGTCGGTTCGGCAATAGCTCAAGCAGATGAATCCAAAAGTGAATCTTCAGTAAAATCAGCTACGACTGAAAAAACAGAGCAGAAGGATACAGAATCCTCTGGGGGTGACGAAAAACAGGTTAACAATAATAAATCCGACAAATTCAAGGATTTGGAAAAGACCAAAATTGAAATTGAAAAGGTCAAGAAAGATGCACCTAAGGTTAAAAATCCTAATCCAGAACCAGTTGATCCTAAACAACCTGATTTTTCTCCAGAACTAAAAACTACTGAAAATACAGTGGTAACTGGTGAAGATAAAACAGGCTCTAGTGAGCTACAGTTTAAGACAAAAGCTCCTACAAATACTAGCACAACAAATGAAATTGATCCTCTTATTACGGATCATGTTTATGACTATTCTTCTTCTAATGCGGGTAAAGTAAAGGATTCCTTACTCCTAAGTAAGAAGATTATTGAAGAAAATAAAAACCCTCAAAGTCGTCACATTCTTCAACTTTATGCGGATAATTACGGACAGAGTTCATATCATGCGAGCACAAAAAAAGAAATTAAAGACACTGTGGGCATATCTTCAACTCTCTTGACGAAGCAAGAAGCGCTTGAAATCATTGATAATCTGTTGAAGATTAAGGCTCCAACAGAAAAAGATTCTGAAATTCACGAGTATGGTGCTTATTTTGCTGCTTTAGCAAATGCTCTAGGTTCACACCGTTACCTAGATGAGTCTGTAGATGTTGTTGTTCCATTTGAAGAGATTGTTGAAAAAATTACTAAATCTTCTGATACTGTATCTGTTATCCAGTACACTGATGGTTGGATGGATAAAGGTAAACCTGAAGAAATGGACAAGTCTTTTGCTGAGTGGGCTAAGAAACGTGCTAAAACATTCATGTCAGTTGTCAACCGTAACCAAGTTACGGATAACGACACTAACTCTATGCGTTCAATCGAACAAATGAAGGAGTTAGGTCACCCTAACATTTATGACATGACAGGTAAAGACCCTAAAACAGTTGATGCTGAAGTTATCAAACAGTTCATGGAAACTGCGACTGTTAAAGTACAAACCTCTAAGGGCGCAGATCAAACAGCTCAAGTTGCCATCGGTGGAGATGGAATAAAAATCACTAAGGCTTTGTTAAAAGGTGGTAAAGTCAATAAAGAATTACCGGTCAAAGATGGGAAGGTTGATTTTTCAGAAAAACTACCTGATGGTGATTACTCAATCGTTTATAGCTTTACTGGAGAAGGTACTGCAACAGGTACAGTGTCACTAGATGGAAAAGAAGTGGCTAAGAAAACTGACTCTATCAAAAACGAAGGTGGAGCTGTTACTGCTGATTTCCGAACAGCAGACGGAAAAGAAATTCCTGGGCAAAGCGATATCACAATTGTCGAAGCTGGTAAAGAGATTGGTAGTGAATGGAAGGCAACTGAAGTTAAGAAGGAATTGACCGTTGATGGTGAAACCTATGTATTGACTGGTGAGCCTAAAGAATCTTCTGGAAAAGTTACTAAGGATACTGTTAAACTACATTATCTGTATGAAAAGAAACCAGCAGATAAAAAGGTTTATTCTCTAACTATCAAGGTTCTGAATGCTTTAACGAATGAGCAGATTGATCAGGATATTCTTGTAGCTAAGGGATTCTCTGGGGATGATTATGATATCAAAGCTCCGACTGTTGATGGATTTGAAGTTACCCTTAAAGAAGGCGAAGAGAAAGGGAAGTTTGCTGAAAATGACCTTTTGCTGACTTACTTGGCACATGAAAAAGGCGAGGAAGTTAAAGCTATCTTTGTCAACGAAAAGGGCGAGGAAATCAAGAATTCTGAAGTTATTTCCAAAGCTGGAGAGCTTGTAGGAAAAGACTGGAAATTTGATCGTGATGTTGAAACAGAAATTACAGTTAAAGATACAACTTATGTTTTGAAGGCAGTTCCAGAAGAGTTGGAAGGGAAGGTTTCTTCGGATAAACAGACACTTAAGTTTGTTTATAAAGAAAAAGAGAAACCGGCTGAGCCAAAGAAAGAAGAAAAAGCTGCTGAGCCCAAGAAGGAAGAACCTAAAAAACTTCCTAAAACTAGTGCTGTAAAGGATGTATTGAATGGATAATAGAAAAGGAGAATGAATGAAATTTAATAACGAGACACAAGCAATCGGTTCAATCCGAAAAACAAGACGATGGGGAACGTGTGGAGTAATTCTTGGTCTAGCTGCCTTGGGCTTGATGACTAGTCCGGTCAGAGCAGATGAACGAACTGAAAATCCAGCCACAAATGCTCCCTATGCACAGACGAATCCAAGTAGTATTTCTACAGATAACCAAGGGAAGAGTGAAGAAAAAACAGGTTCATTAGAAGTTTCTATTTCACATTCAGGTTTAGATGAAACTGTTAAAAAGGCACAGGAAGCTGGGGTGAATGTAGAATTTGATTCTGTAGTAGATAAAGGTACAGCGAGTTCGGCTTCTGAGTTGGATCAAAAGCAAAAGGAAGTCGAAAGCGATTATCGAACACAAGCGGATAGTATTGCGAAAACTACTGAAAAATATCTCGAAGATAAAAAACAGAATCAAGCGGAACGTAAGAAAATCCAAGAAGAGAATGCTGCAAAGAAAGAACAATATCAAAAGGATTTAGCTTCTTATCAATCTGAAGTTGAGCGTATCAATCAGAATAATTCGAAAATCCGTGAAGAGAATGAAAAAAATCAGCAGGCTAATCAGGCAGAAATTGATCGTATCAATCAAGAAAATGCAGAAATCCGAAAACGAAACGCAGCTAAGAAAGAAGCTTATGAAACTTCTTTGACAGATTATAAAAATAAGCTAGCCACTGTTAAAGCTGAGAAAGAGGCAATTCAAACAAGTAAGCCTTTATTCGGATCAGATACAGGTTTCAAAGTATATGGAGGCTTTAACTCATCTGGTCGAGGGATGGAGTATTATGGTGACTTTACAGTAGTACCAGATGATGATCTCCCAGTAGAGAGCATGGACGGATTTTTAGGCTATCATGCAGATACTTATGTAACAGGGACTGAAGGAACTCAGGTTGGCAAAGATGTTACAGGAGCTTACGATGTAATTAAAGCTCCAAAAGTCGGAGATACATTTTATATTCACAATATTGGAACTCTTACGGATGGTAGAAAGGTAACGGCCAAAGTCAGAGTTTCTGATTTAGGTGACTACCTAGGCGAAGTTCGAAATGGTGTTCCTGTAACAGATCCAGATATTTATCTAAAGAGTGGTGATGGAGGAAGTTTCTATTTTGTCTATAATAATCATACCCGTTTGGAAATGGTTTTTGATTTTTATATTGAAGGAACGACAACACCAGCTTCTCTATTAATCGGAACTGTGATTTCAGATGTCGATTGGGGTCAAGGCTCAAATTTGAGTTATGGTTCATCTGGTCGTGGAATGGTGATTAATCCGAGTGGGTCTGGTTTGAATTTTGATGGCCGAGTTATGAGAGGAGTTGAAGAAGGTGTAAATGATGCTTCAGATATTCCTAGAGGTTCATTTGCTTCAGTAGGGTATGGATCTAGCCTAACTTATCTCCACACTTCCTCTCCAGGATCTAGAGAGGGAAGAACAGCAGCTGAGTGGGATGCGGAGAATGCGAGAGGAAATGGTCAAAATGTTGTATTTACAATTCTGGGTTCTGGTGCGGAATTGAAGAAGGTTTCTTTCGTGCCAAAACCTGCTGCCGTAACATACGAAAAGGAAACTCCTCTACCAAGTTCTCCAAAAGGGAAAGTTGAGGAAGCACTACCACCAAAACCTGAGGAGCCAAAGGAAAAAGAGATCCCGTCTTCGTTGCTAGCTCCAACTGTTAGAGTTAGATATGCCCGTCTCCAAGCAGTGCCTGACCTAGAGAAGTTTGTAAAGAATTCTGCAGGTGAATCTATTGATAAAAGCTATGTACCTAAGCTTTCAACAGTACAGTGGGAATTAACAACTAAGCCTCTTCCAGCTAATCGTGAAGCTATTACAGACTTTGAAATTGTAGATGCATTACCTTCAGGTTTTGTACTAGATGTAGAATCTTCAAAGAAGGCTAGTTCAGATTTTGAATTAACTTATGACGAATCGAGCCATGTTGTTCGCATGAAAGGCTTAGAAAGTTTGAAATCTAAGCTTAATCAAGATTTAAGTAAAGAAGTGCTAGTTCCAGCTCCAATTTTAGTAGGTAAGGTTACGAATGATGGGGCAACTTATAAGAATAACTTCGAATTAAAGATCAACAATAAGTACGAAAGTTATTCAAATATTGTTCAGGTTTCAACACCTGGTAAACCGAATGATCCTGACAATCCAAATAACAACTTAATCAAGCCTCTCAAACACAATCATAATAAGGATGGTGTTATCATTGATGGTAAAACAGTTCTAGCTGGTTCAACAAATTACTATCATATAACCTTGGATTATGATCAGTATAAGGGAATAAAGGCAGATCCAAATGCTATTCTAAAAGGCTTTGGTGCAATTGATGATTATCCAGAAGAGGCAGTGACTATCAATCAATCAGATATTCGTTATATTGATAGCGAAGGAAAAGAAGTTTCTGGTATTTCAGTGTATCAGTACGATTCTATTGAAGCTGTTGATAATGATAAAGTTAAAGCCTTTCTAGATAGTTCTGCAATTAAGCCTAAGGGAGCTTTCCAAGTATTTTTAGTGGATGATCCAGAAGCCTACTTTAACCAGTATATTAAATCAGGAAAATCAGTTACAATTATTGATCCAATGGTAACTAAGGAAGAACTACGAAATACAGGAAAATCTTTTGAGAATACGGCTTACCAAGTTGATTTCGGTAACGGATATCAAACTGATACAGTTGTAAATAATGTTCCTACTGTTAAACCAACCAAGAAAAATCTGAACAAGGCGGGTGTTGACATCGATGGGAAACAAGTCTTGGCAGGATCTGTAAACTACTACAAGGTAACTGCAGATTATAGCCAATACAAGGGCATTGAAGTAGATAAAGATCGTATTGGTAAAGGCTTCTACATTGTTGATGATTATCCAGAAGAAGCTGTTACGATCAATCAAGATGGTGTTCAAGTGACTGATTCTAAAGGTCAAGTGGTTAAAGGTTTGAAAATGGCTCTTTATGAAAGTCTAGAAAAAGCCCCATCAGGTGTACAAGAAGCCTTGAAGTCTAGCAATTTCACTCCGAAAGGAGCGATTCAAGTATTTGAGGCAGAGAATCCAGAGGAGTTCTACAAGACCTACGTGCAAGCTGGAGAAGTTCTGACGATTACCAATCCAATGACTGTTAAGAAAGAATTAGGCCAAACAGGTGGTAAGTATGAGAATACAGCTTATCAATTAGACTTCGGTAGTGGCTACCAGACCGATAAGGTAGAGAACAATGTTCCTACTGCGAAACCAGGTAAGAAGAATCTGAACAAGGCAGGTGTGAACATCGGTGGTAAACAGGTCTTGGCAGGCTCAGTCAACTACTACAAGGTAACGGCAGATTATAGCCAATACAAGGGCATTGAAGCAGATAAAGACCGTATTGCCAAAGGGTTCTATATCGTTGATGATTACCCAGAAGAAGCTGTTACGATCAATCAAGACGGTGTTCAAGTAACCGATTCTAAAGGGCAAGTGGTTAAAGGGTTGAAAATGGCTCTTTATGAGAGTCTGGCTAAGGCACCATCAGGTGTCCAAGAAGCCTTGAAGTCTAGCCATTTCACACCGAAAGGGTCGATTCAAGTATTCGAGGCAGAGAATCCAGAGGAGTTCTACAAGACCTACGTGCAAGCTGGAGAAGTTCTGACCATTACCAATCCAATGACTGTTAAGAAGGAATTGGGTCAAACAGGTGGTAAGTATGAGAATACAGCTTATCAATTAGACTTCGGTAGTGGCTACCAGACCGATAAGGTAGAGAACAATGTTCCTACTGCGAAACCAGGTAAGAAGAATCTGAACAAGGCAGGTGTGAACATCGGTGGTAAACAGGTCTTGGCAGGCTCAGTCAACTACTACAAGGTAACTGCAGATTATAGCCAATACAAGGGCATTGAAGTAGATAAAGAACGTATTGGTAAAGGCTTCTATATCGTTGATGATTATCCAGAAGAAGCTGTTACAATCAATCAAGATGGTGTTCAAGTGACTGATTCTAAAGGTCAAGTGGTTAAAGGTTTGAAAATGGCTCTTTATGAAAGTCTAGAAAAAGCCCCATCAGGTGTACAAGAAGCCTTGAAGTCTAGCAATTTCACTCCGAAAGGAGCGATTCAAGTATTTGAGGCAGAGAATCCAGAGGAATTCTACAAGACCTACGTTCAAACTGGAGAAGTTCTGACGATTACTAATCCAATGACTGTTAAGAAGGAATTGGGTCAAACAGGTGGTAAGTATGAGAATACAGCCTACCAAATTGATTTTGGAATGGCCTATGTAACTGAAACAGTAGTCAATAATGTTCCAAAGATTGAACCGAAGAAAGATGTAGTGATCGACCATTTAAGCAAGGAAAGTTTAGATGGAAAAGAGGTCAAGATGAATCAAACATTTAATTATAAATTAGTTGGTTCCTTGATTCCAAAAGATCGCTCAGAACAGTTGTTTGAGTATAAATTTAGCGATGATTACGATGAAACACATGATGATTATCAGAGTGTTTATCAAGTGTTTGCGGCTGTAGATTTTGAAACAAGTGATGGTCAAAAATTCAAAGCTGGTGATGAATTAACTAAGTTTACAAGTCAAGTAGTAGACAAGGCTAAAGGTAAAGTAGATATTAGCTTTGATGATACTTTCTTGAAGTCAATTTTAGAGACATCAGAGTTTCAAGCAGAAGTATATCTACAAATGACACGTATTCAGTCAGGAACAGTAGAAAATACTTACTATCATACGGTTAATGGTGTGGAAGTTGTTTCCAATACGGTTGTGACTCATACTCCAGAAGAACCAAAACCGGAAGAACCGAAAAATGAAGAGCCAAAACCGGAACCAAAGCCAGAGCCAAAACCGGAACCAAAGCCAGAGCCAAAACCGGAACCAAAACCAGAGCCAAAAACTCCTGAAGAACATCCGCAACAACCAGTAACTCAGCCAGAACGAAGCTTGCCTTCAACAGGGGAGAAGGATTCTGCAGATTTACTATTAGCTGCTCTAGCAATGGGAAGTGTTGCTACAGGCTTGCTTTACAGCAAGCGCAAGAAAAAAGAGGCTTAGAATACTCTAGGAACCTTTGAAATAAGCTATTTTTATGGTATAATAACGGTAAGTCGTGGAGGAGTAGGATAATGAAATTTGGGAATGATTTTTCCTGGCTGTGGGTAGCTATCATTAGGATTTTTACAGCTCCCTTTTATATCGTTCTTTGGTGTATTAATGTTGTAAAATCCACTATTGGTATGTTTATTCTTTGGGTTATAGCTAAAATATGTATAACAATCGTATTGATTGGGGGAATGGCAATCATTCATCATCTATTCAATTTCCCAAGCGAAAACATAATTGATAATATTTTTGGATGGTATACACCGCATATTTTAGGAATGTCCCATGATTCACTTATTACTGCTGGTCAAGTGGTTGATGCTCCAAAAGGAGGAGGGTTATTTTTCCCATATCCGAATTTTGAAGTTCCAATTATTATTGGCCTCAGTATTCTAGTAGCTACTGTTCGGACGATTTATCGTGAAGAATTTGAAGAATTATAAAAATAGTATTGTGTTTGGCACTGTAGAAATCTCTGCAGTGCCTTTTGTTATAAAAATAAAATTAAAAGAGGTAAAACAAAATGGAACTCATTACAAAAATTATTACTGGTCTAGGTGCACTCGGAACAGTTACAGGTCTTATTTGGATCTGGAATGGTTCATATGACTTTCTCCAAGGAAGAAAGAATCATGATAAGCAAAGGAAAGATGAAGGTTCTGATTCTATGACTCATGGTGCATTTCTGGCCATATCTTCTGCGGGAATTTCAGCCGCTATCGTTGCAGCACTATCTCTAATAAAATTTTAGGAGTAGCCTATGAATTTAGATATTAGAGAGCTAACAAGCTCTCTTTCTAGTTATAGCTCTGCTACAAATCAAGCTGTAAATATGATGGCTGATGCAGTCAGACCTATTGGTTATATCCTTTTAGCTCTTTTTTTCTGGTTTGAAATGGTATCATGGACGCAAATGGTAAAGTCGAGGGGAGGTGCATTAACACAGAAGATTTGGTTAGAGGCTTTAATGAAATATTTATTTGCTTTAATCATGATCTCTGCCTCATCTCAAATTTGTGATGCCATTCTGGAATTACTTAATATTGTTGTGAAAGTGATTGCTCATGTAACACCTACCGTTAAAACAACCATTGATTCTAATATTTCTGGTGGGAAAGGAATGATTGAAAAAGCTATCATTACCTTAGTCGGAAAAGCTGTAAGTGGAGTGGCTAACATAATTTTAGGGATTATTGTTTTCCTACGTTACTTGGATTTGTATATGCTTAAAGCTATAGCTCCATTGTTAGTAGCGTTCTTTATGATGGACTCGTTACGATCTGTTACGATTAATTTCTTGAAATACTTTGCGGCCTCTGCCCTTATTGGTGTCATCCTAATTATTGTTTCTGTTGTATATGATTCGATTGTTGCAGCAGATATCCTAAAGGTTACGACTGGTTCCAGTGATTCATGGGGAACAGCCTTTGCTTCAATTGCCAAGGGGGTTATCTATATTTTTGTTATGGTTGGGTCTAGTCGAAAAGCCAAGCAACTTTTAGGAGTGTAATCCATGTCTAGAAAAATTAGAATGGATCGATGTTATTTTGTGTGAAAGGAAACTAATTGAAAAAAATTGGATCAGAATTTTTAAGAGAATTTGAAACAGAGGACAGACCTATTTTATTTGGATTAACAGGTAGAATGATTGTTCTCTATGTATGTTTGGTAATAGCTGTTTCAGGTTCAATTACGATATACTTCTTTGGTTTACCTGATTGGTACATTTATCTTTGGGATGCTATTTTTGTTCTTCCTGGGGCAATGTACGGTACAGGTATGACCAAGAGAATACGGATTAAAGAAAAAATCAATTTCTTTTTCCGAATTCAACAAAGAAGCTATGAGACAGAATTTGGAAAGGTAGGAATTTATACAAAAGATGAGTTTATTCAAAAGCAAAAGAGAAAAACTAGAAAACGCAGAAAAGAAAAGAATTGAGCGCTTGCGTCGTCAGATGAAACCTACGACACAAAATACAATCAATTATACACTTCTACATGAAGATGGATTGATGCACATTGCTCGTGAGAAGTATTCTCGTAGCTTCATGCTGGGGGATGCTTCTTACTCAACTGCTCAACAAGATGAAAAAGAGAGCATCATCGATACAACGATGGATGCTCTTAATTCACTGGATGAGGGCAGTAACTATCAACTCTTAGTAATTAACCGTAGAGTATCGGATAATTCCTTGCAGAATATCTTGTTTGAAGAAACAAACGATGGCTACGATGACTATCGAGAAGAGTTAAACGAGATGATTAAGGAGCGATTTACGACACACGCTAACAACTTTGAGGTACATAAGTATGTGACCATTTCAACGAACGCTGATGATCGAAAACAGGCTCAGTTGTTACTACAAGATATTGGAGTTTCACTAGGAACACAATTTCAGGAATCGGATATTACATTTAAGGAAATGAATGGTTTGGATCGTCTAAAGGTCTTTTCAGAACTATTACGAGGAAACCCGTATGTCAATTTTGATTATCGAGAAATTGCTCTATCTGGATTATCAACTAAATCATTTATCGCTCCGAACCGAATTGAGTTTCAAGAAAAACGGATGATTATTGATGATAGTTGGGCCAAGGTACTCTATGCCCACCGATATCCTAACTGGATGTCTGATCGTCTCATTCGTGATTTAACGACACTGGGATTTGAACTAGCCATTACTATCCATGCAGAGCCCTATGAGAATGTTGAAATCTTAGAAAAGATTAACGATGCAGAAATGGATGCTGAAATTGGGAAGCTACGTTCTAAACGTAAGGCTGCTCAATCTGGTATCTTTGATGATGCAGTGGTTGCTGGTCGTGACCAAGAAATCTCAGAAGCTACCAAGAAGTGGCGAGATGAGATTACTGAGTATGATCAGAAAATCTTTTCTGGCTTGATTGCAGTGTATTTTAAGGCAGATAGCCAGGAGGAACTACAACGTAATGAGCAGAAGATTAAGCGTGCTGGACGGAAGCTAGGGGTAGAATTTGAAGACCTCTATTATTACCAGGAAGAGGCTTTAAATACGATTCTACCTATCGGTGAGTGCTTCTTGAATGTGAAGAAGAATTTCATGAGAAAGATGACAACAGCTAATATTGCTACACAAGTTCCTTTTACTAACGTGGATTTGAAGTCTGACAGCTCACTTGCTCGCTACTATGGACAAAATCAGTTATCGAATAATATCATTACACTGGATCGAAAACGTGATCTGAATACGGGTTCAGGTGTTGTGCTCGGTTCCTCTGGATCTGGTAAATCTACTACGATTAAGGGTGGAGAGGTAATTCCGACTTTGCTGAAATATCCAGAAGATCGAGTAATCATTGTGGATCCCGAAGATGAATATTCTGATATTGGTCGTGCTTTCGGTGCTCAGATGGTGGATATTTCGATTGGTTCTAAAACACATATCAATCTCTTAGATCTACCAGATCTGGATCGTTTGGACGATGAGGATGACGATCCGATTGGAGATAAAGCAAACTTGTTGATGGGATTATTTGAATCGATTCTATCTGAGGTAACAGATGCACAGATTGGGATTATTGACCGGGTAACAGGTGTGACTTATGAGCGCTATTTGACAGATGATTTCACTCCAACGCTAAAAGAATGGCACCAGGTATTGAAGGAACAACCAGAGCCAGAAGCTCAAGATTTAGCTTTAGCGGTAGAAACCTATACAACTGGTTCTCAAGATATTTTTGCTCACAAAACAAACGTGGATCTTAATCATCGCTTTGTTATCTTTAATCTGAAGAAGTTGTCTCACAAGTTGAAGCCGTTCGCATTGATGGTTATTCAGGATTATATCTGGAATCAAATTGTAGAGAATCAAGGGAAATGTACTACGTGGGTTTACTTTGATGAGATGCAGATTCTATTTAAAAATAAGGCCCAAGCAGACTTCTTTACTACGTTATATTCACGTATTCGGAAATACGGTGCGATTCCAACAGGAATTACACAGAACGTAGAAACGTTAGCTGCTGTTGAAGAAGGTCGGAAATTGCTGTCAAACAGTGAGTTCATGATTTTGCTCAAACAAAAACCCCAGGATTTGGCTATCTTAAAAGAGATTGTTAACTTGACTGACAAACAGATTCGCTACTTGGCTCGGCCAAAAGCTAAAGGTACTGGCTTAATTGTAGCAGGGCCAGTTGTAGTGCCATTTGAAAATCCAATACCTAAGAATACTAAGTTATATAACTTAGTCGCAACAGACGCTTAGGAGTCTCATTATGGATCAGGAGAAAGGCAGACCAAAAACAATCGGTCATAAGATAGATCAGAAGCTGGAAACAGTCCGGAAGAATTACCGCACTGTTCAACAAGATAGTGCTTTGCGAATGAAAGAACTAAAGTCACAATCACGTTCTACGAATCGCATCGTTAAGAATGCTCATAAACAATTTAGAGCTTCAAGAGCCAAAGTCAAAAAAATTCAAAAAGAGTATAAGAATATCCAGAAACAGGGAAGAAAGCTTCGGAAAGAAGGGAAGGATCTTCGTCCAGAAGAAATCAAGAAGCAGGCTTTTCTTAATCAGGAATTGGATAAAGCAAAGCTAGAGAAAAAAGTTTCTAAAAAAACTTATAAAGTTGCTCAAGAGGCTAACGGTGGATCACGGAAGAAGAAGTTTCTTCGTGCGGCCAAACAATCTGTAGAACGAGTTGCTAATCAACAGGCTAGTTCTACAGCTCATCAGGATGATACCCTTTCAGATATAGCAAGAGCTAAATATCGGTATCAGGATATTCAGATTCAAGGGAAACGGATTAAAACGATTGGGAAATATAGCGGTAAGCTTGGTCAAGGAGTAGTTAAATCAAGCTACAGTCTAGGAAATAGATTCTACAATAAGGCTAAAGGGAGAGGCTTCACTCGAACCCCAAGAGAATTTTCTTGGGAAGGGAAGTTATCTCGACAGATACAGGCTTATAGAAAGCGCTTAGCTGCATCTAAGATAGGGAAGGCTGCTAAGAAGGCTAGAAAAGTTTATCGTTTTGGATCTAAACCGATTAAAGCTATTATCAAAAATCCATTTAGCTTAAAGGCTTATCTGATTGCTTTTGGTCTGCTTTTGTTTCTGGCAATACTTGGTATTGGTAGTTCAGGAATTACCCGTCAAGATGAGTTTGATATGAATGATACCTGGTTGTATCTTTCAAAATTGGATCGTGAAAAATCGAATGATAAGGTAGATTATTGGACAAAAATTGATGATCCGCTTTTGTACTTGAATTATAAGTATGATGATATTTCAGATAAACTTCGTATAGACGGGAACAAGTATTTTTCGCAAAATACTCGTGGGAAACTATACTTAGATACCTTATGGAAGAATTTGAATGGGGATAAAGATAATCTTAAAACAATGGAAGATCTTTATACTAAAAATGACCTTTACAAGTTGAGTGAGGATGAGTTAGAAGAGTATAAAGAACTCTTAGAAATTGCTCGAGATAGCGGAAAATATATGTTGCTACAAGAACTAGATAATCCATTTTATACAGAAGATCAACCTGAATCAGAAGCTCCCCTTCAGATTATTGATCGTTTTGGTTATAAAACTACGAAGGAAATCTTTAAGGGTTCTGTTTTGCAGGCCACAGGTGGACAAACTCTATTAGCTGTTTTAGATGGGAAAGTCGAAGTCAATGGTAATGATTTAGAAATTAGTGA
Source organism: Streptococcus infantis (assembly GCF_047465525.1). Lineage (GTDB taxonomy): Bacteria > Bacillota > Bacilli > Lactobacillales > Streptococcaceae > Streptococcus > Streptococcus infantis_R. The sequence goes on from NZ_JASGZS010000002.1 coordinate 22,220, forward strand.
TGAGAATTCCAAGTTTCTATATAAGAACGTAGATACGATTCGTTATAAAACAGGAGATCATGTTAAATCTGGAGATATCATTGGAAAGGTCGCATCTGAAGGAAATCAAACGGTCTATTATCAAAAACTAGAACCTGACCGCTCAAATAAGAAAGATAAAGATGGTAATGTTGAGAAGAGTTGGACTTATGTCAATGTCGGTTTTTACTTCCAGCGTGTAGAGTACACACAAGCAACGTCTGTTGTGAGTAGTATTGAAACATCTGGAGAGAAAGGAAAACGTGCGAGAGCTTTTGCAGATGCGATTAAAAAGAATATACCGGAGGCAACCGATGAAGGAATTGCAGCTGTTTTGGGAGGATTTGATATTGAGAGTTCCATCACTTTTAAACGTTATGAAACGGACTATCTAACCAATAATCAATTTGATAAGGTTGCTAAAGAGCCAACTGCAGAAAATCTAGTTGGTAACTGGGGAGCCTTTCAAGCTATGTATCCAAATTTACATTTAAATAAAGGAGAGTACATGGTCAATGGTTTACACTATATCGGGATTGGGATTGGTCAGTTTACTGGCCCCCGTGCTCTTGCATTGTGGAATTTTGCAAAAGAGATGAATGGAGATATTTGGTCTGCGGAAGTTCAAACTAAATTTCTATTAGAAGCAGATGATCCAATTAGACGAGAAGCTTTTAAAAGAATTGTAACCTCAACAGGTTCCGTAGAAGCTCTTGCAGAGGACTTTTTGAATGCTTGGCTGGGAGTACCAGGTAATAAGCTTTTAGAACGACAAACTGCAGCTCGTCAATGGTTAAATTTCTTAAAAAATAAAGGAGGAGGTTCAACAGGAGTTTCGAGTCAACAAGTTCCAGCAGAGTATAAGGACAAACTTCCGTATGGACTCCCTACCGATCAAGCAATTCTAGAGGGTCAAGGTTATCCAGGTAATGCCTATGCACTAGGAAATTGTACTTGGTATGTCTATAACCGTTTTGCTCAGATTGGAACTGGAATTTATCCATATTTAGGAAATGCCAATCAATGGGTTGATAGTGGTCAAGCTCAAGGATATGAAATTTCAACGACTCCTAAACCAGGTTCTGCAGTTGTATTCATGAATGGTGTAGCTGGAGCATCACCAATCTATGGCCACGTTGGATTCTGTGAGTATGTCAATAGTGATGGTAGCTTCTTAATGTCAGAAATGAACTTTGCTGGTTTATACCTTACTACTTGGCGAACCTTGACACCACAATCAGGCATCTATTTTGTTACCCCTAAATAAGAAAGGAAAAGAATGTATAATCAAAAGTTAATCAAAATGGTAAAGAGACTCCTTATCGGAGTCGCTGCCGTTTTATGTATTATCCTGGGCTATTCTATTGCTCAAGTACAACAGAATTTGAGACAGAATAGTCAAGTTCAGGAAGAGGCAAAACAGAAACCAGAAGAGAAACAACAGGAACAACTATCTCTTACTGAACAGCAAGTCGAGGACTTTCTAATTGCTTACTATACCAAAAAGGATTTAGAAGAGAATCGTCCACGCTATAAGCCTTTTATGACTGATTCTATGTATCAGGAAACCATTCAAGAAGAACAAAAGCCAGTTAACCAGACCTATAAGGGGTATGTGGTTGACCAATCTTATGAATCAGGCTCTATCTACATTGATAAAACACATAAAGTTGCGTTGGCTCAGATTCAATATTCTAGCACAACCTTAGCAGAAAAAGATAATCGAGATTCTAAGGGGCTTACTGGTATCACTAAGGCTACCATTCGATTGACCTATGTAGAACAATCAGGTAAACTATTGGTCAATAAAATTGAGCCTATTGTCTTGACTGAAGCAAAAGGGCAAAGTATAGGCACTTATTCAGACACTAGCAGTTCAAGTTCGACTTCAGTTTCCTCTTCATCAACCACAACACCTACATCCTCTGAACAAACAACCGCAACCAGTAGTAACCAATAAGGAGAATTGAATGAATAAAAAAATAGAACAACTTGAAGGTAAGCTTGAGAAAATCAGGAGAGAGAAGGAAAAAGCACAACGACAAAAAGAAGAAGCAGATAAAAAAATCAAGAAGTGCATAGGTCAAGAAAAGGATTTGGAAGCACAGCTTTTTGTTGCCCTTTCAGAAGAAAGTGGCTTATCCTATCAGGAAATGAAGGAACTCATTTTTCCAGCACAATCAAGTAACCAAGGAGTGAACCATGTATAAAATTATCAATCAACTGACTAATCAAGAGGAAACTTTTGAGTACCGAGATGATTTGTTATCAAGGCTAGAAATCATCAATGAGCGAATGAAAAGTAATAAAATAAATGGAATCTATCGACTTTATTCTCTTAATCCTGAAGGTGAAATCCTACAAGAGCTTAGTCTTGAAATACCTTTTGTTGGAATCATTGATCAGTTGTTGGAAAATTTTGGTACGAGTGGTGGGAAGAAAAAGAGAGGTTTTCTTCATTTTTTAGCAAAACATAAAGAAAAGAAGTCCTCGCAAGATATACCAGAACCTCAACCCCAACCCGAGTTCCAACCAGAACCAGATCCTGAACTAGAAGATCTAACGGTAAAGAAAGAGGCGAATATGGCTCGTCAAAGAATTGCTGAGCTAGTTTCTCAGAAGCCTAAAGATGAGGTTAGAGAGGAAGTGCCTTTGGAAGATAAAATTACCTATTCTTCTAGTGAATGGACTACAGATCATTTCAGTAGATTAGATGAAAATGAGGAAGAACGAGTAGAACCTTCACAAGATGAAAATACACAGGATGCAGCTACAGAAGAAGTAGCACCAGTTGTTGCTACATTTAGTCAGGAAGAGAATAAAACGCTTCCTGATCAAAAGGCTGAACCTTCCTTCTCTCTTTCTCATGCGACTACAGTAAATGTGCCTTCAGAGGTTATTGATAGCTTTGAGGCTCAGACGGTTACTTATAAGCAATCTATTAAAAATAAAATCAAATCCAACGAAGATTTTATCAAGGAAGCCAATGAGGAAATTGCTCAGTGTCAAAAAAGGATCGATGAGTTGCAACAACAGATTCTTGCGAAAGACTCTCAAGCTTCTCAATTGAAGGATCTTTATTTCAAAATTGAAGAGGTGAGCTAAAATGGAACAAGAACAAGTGGTAGCCCAATTAGGACGGGCAACTCTTGTGACAGGAGAGGTAATCTTAAAAGGACTCTTCTTGGTGAGCTCTAAAGCAGTTGAAATTTATCAAGCCAGAGGGGAGAATGTAGTCTTTACTGGTGATACAGACTGGAATAAATTCATGGCAACAGCAGATGCTAAAGAAGTCCAGCAATTACTACATAATGAAGTCAATCTCGAGGCAGTTCGAAAAGAACTGGGCCAATACGGGATTGGCTTTTCTTTTTATACTCATCCAGATGGGAAGACAACTCTTGCTTTTAATGCAAAAGATAAAGGTGTTGTCGAACAAGCCTTTAAGGATGTCCTAGAAGGAATCACAAGAGATCCGAAAGGATTCAATGAGCGAAACCTTAAAAATGGAAAAACGACTTCTTTTGAGGAAAAATTGAAACATTTTAAAGCAGTTGAACAAGAGAAAATTAACTCTCTTCAGGTAAACATTCATACTAAGGAGTTTGTTCTTCCAGAAAATATCGAACCACAGATTGGAGGGAAAATAAAGTGATTACAGTAAAGAAGAAACGGAGATTTAGACCGTATTTGTTGTTAGGAATTGGTCTATTCTACCTCTTTCATTGGCTCTTTAAACTATGGCTGATGGCACCTGATACAGACTCAGTAACGGATGTATTCGGTCTTGAAAAGTTTAACTGGATGAGCGATCATCTGAGCGATAAATCTTGGTTTGATTTTCAATTCACACAAACTTCTTTATTGATAGGAATAAGTGGGTTTCTGATTGCTTTTCTATTGTATATGAGAGTGACAGATACAGGTACATACAGGTATGGGGAGGAACATGGATCAGCTCGCTTTGCAACTAAAGAAGAGTTGATGAGATTCCGAGATGAAGATCCTGAAAAGAATATGATCTTTACTCAAAATAGCCAGATGGGACTATTTAATAACCGATTGAGCTTTGAAAATCAGATTAATAAAAATATTTTGGTGTATGGTGGTACAGGGGATTCAAAGACACGTAGTGCTGTAAAACCAAATATTTTACAAGGAAATTCTAGTTTTGTAACCACAGATACCAAAGGGATTTTGATTCATGAAACAGGGAAGTCTCTTATAGAAAAAGGCTATAAGATGAAGATTTTTGATTTGATTACTTTCTTGAATTCAGATGGTTTCAATGTTTTTAGATATATTCATAATGAAATGGATATAGACCGAGTGGCAGAGGCTATTACAGAGTCTCTCAACAGAAATGGTCATGAGGGAGATCCTTTTTGGCCAGCAGCCAATAAACTCCTGATGCGTTCTCTAATTGGCTATCTTTATTTTGATGGTAAGCTCGATCACTATCTGCCTAATTTAGGGCAGGTTACAGATATGATTCGAGAATTGAGAAGAAATCATCCAGAAGCGGAGAGTCCTGTTGAATTGATGTTTGAAGACCTGGAGAGAAGGAGCCCAGGGAATTATGCTAGTAGGCAGTGGGATCTATTCAATAAAAACTTTGATGGCCAAACACGGGCTTCTGTTTATGCTATCTTTGCAACAACCTTCTCAGTATTTGATCATGAGCAACTAAGAAAGATTATTGAAAAGGATACACTCGAGATTGAAAAATGGAATATTGAGAAAACAGCAGTTTTTATTCATATTCCAGAAGTGGATCCAGCTTACCAGTTCTTATCTGCCCTTCTTTTTAGTACCATTTTTGATGTGCTAATAAAAACTGCAGATGCAGTTATATTAGGTGAGCATCCAACAAAGACCAAGGAAGACTTATTGCATCTACAGGTGTGGGCGGATGAGTTTGGTCAGATTGGGAAGATTCCTAATTTACCACCAATTATCTCAGTTATTCGTTCTCGAGAGATTTCTATCAAGATGATGGTACAATCTCAAAGTCAGATTGAAGTATTATATGGTAAAGAAAATACGAAGACGATTATCAATAACTGTGGTGCTATTCTTTATTTAGGATCCAATGACTTAGACACGCTTAAGTACCTATCTGAGCGATCAGGTAAGCAAACTTTGAATGATCAGAATTATAGTGAGAGCAGAGGAAGAAATGCCAGCAGCTCTAAGCAGAACTCTAAAATTGGTCGAGAACTGTTGACACCGCATGAGGTGGCTACTATTGGAACAACAGAAGCCCTACTCTTCCTATCCAAACAAAATGTCTTTCGAGATCAAAAATTTAACCTGGATACGCATCCAAGAGCCAATCTCCTAAGCAATGGCCCAAACGATGACAATTGGTATCGATACAAGCGCTATTTGAGTGATATTGATGAGTGGAAAGACCAGGTTGGGGAAGAAAATGTTATTCATATTGGGATTAAGGAAGTTGAGGAAGTTCCTCTCAGAGTGAGTTAGAAAGGATAAAGAATGAATACATTACCACAAAAACAATTTAAACGAATGAAGCGTGAAGTTGAGGAGGAGACTGCACGAGGGATTGGTTATTTTGAGGGGATTTTAGAACATATTCCTTCTTATCCCCTATCTGAAGCAGTAAAAGAATTGGCTTTAGCTGGTTGGATTACACCTCATACAGATGTCGTTGATGTCCAAAATATGATTGTTACAGAATCCATAAAATGGATGAATTATCAAGATTTTAAAAAAGTTGCTCCCTATTTATTTTCATATCCTCGAGAGCAAAGAAAGAAAGATTTATTGGTTCGACCAGTGAAGATTTCCAGAGAGTATTTTGAGGAATTGAAGGCCAATGCAGAAGAATTATTTCACTTGGAGCAAGACTTGCTTCAGGTTAATGATCAATTAGATGCTAAGATCCAGGAATTGGAGATGGATCAGCTACCAAATGGCGATCAGGTCATTGGAGTTGATCTAGAAGCTGAGGAGGTATTGTTACTGCGAACTCCAGAAAATGCTCAGGTTGAGGAGTGGGAGGTTCGTAAAGATGGCTTGATTACTGATTATCGTTCCAATCTTTCAGAAGCAGCTCAAATTGTGGATGCTTTGCTTGAAATGAAGAATTCGGAGATTGATACCATTCTCTACGAAGAAGTAATCAACTATTCTAAGAGAACTTGGCCAGATTCGGAACCAATACAACTTCCAGAAAGTATCAAGGAAATGTTGAATCAAGAAGCTAGGCTAGACCCTTCATATTACCAAATAGCACGATTTGAAACATTAAGACAAGCCTATATTTATGGGATGGTTTCACCTAGCTTCCAGGAACATTTCCCTCATTATTCAGATTTCGTTAGGAACTATGTTGAAGATAGGGAAGAATACGAATTTTTCGATTATCGTACAGAAGCAGTCTCTCTAGCTCAAGAAATTTTAGTCTCCCGTTTAGACGATATTAATCAGATTTTAAGTACGAACAATCAGGAGTTAATCGTTCAAGAAGTCACTGGATATTCTCAGGGTGAAAGCTGGGAACTAGCTTATTTACGGGATACAAAGACGGAAGATAGAGAATCTGTTCAGTTCTATCTTGAAAGTGAGATTGGAGCTTGGTATAAGGGGAGTTTAACAGAGTTGGATATTATCCGATTTGATGATATTGATTTAGAGAAAGGATTTAATGGCCATCAGGAAGCAGTCTATCATATCGATGAGAACCTATTAGTTCATGATAAGCTAAAACAAGCTCAACTCCATTTTCCTGATTTAAACCGTTTTGTAGAAGCAGAAGAACTTGAGAGAGAACAGACACAAGATATAGTCGCAGAAAAAGAAGGGCCAGAATTTTCATTGTAGGGAGGTAACAGATGGCATTAAGTAAAGAAGAAGCCAAAAGATTATCTATTATTTCTGTTGCAGAGCAACTAGGCATAGAGTTAAAGCGTACAGGAAGCCATAGTTATACCTGGATAGAGCACGATTCATTTGTGATCGATGCAAGAAAAAATGAATTTCACTGGAATTCAAGAACTGAATTTGGAGATGTCATTCAGTTAGTACAATCCATAAAAGGAGTTTCTTACAAAGAAGCGATGCATTTTTTGGAAACTGGAGAATTTAAGCAAGTTAATGCAGAAGTTCAGATGGCTCCAAAAGAGCCGTTTCACTATAATTTGGAAAGATATGAGCGTCAGGATTTCAGCGCCTCTAGAAGCTATTTGAAGGCACAGAGAGGCCTTTCAGATGATACGATTAACTTCTTTATTAGCCAAGGAAGTATAGCGGAAGCAATCCGAAAAAAGGGAGACTATTTTGAGCCTGTGATTGTCTTTAAGTATAAGGACAACACAGGCTTTTTAGCTGGTGCTAGTCTCCAGGGAATAGTAGAGAATCGAGTGCATTATCCAGAACGTGGGCGCTTAAAACAAATTATGAGAAATTCAGACGGACAACTAGGATTTTCAATCGATATTGGTACTCCTAAACGTTTGGTATTTGCGGAAGCTCCAATCGATTTAATGAGCTACTATGAGCTTCATAAGGATACTCTTCAGGATGTTCGCTTAGTAGCTATGGATGGAATCAAAGATGGTATCATTAGTCGAAGATTTATGGAATTATATGCCGAGATGAACGGTAAATCCTATCAAGTGGATCAGAATGTTGGAAAAACGCTAGAAACTGTAGTTAGAACAACGAATTATTTTAAAGATGGTCAGCATCAGGATATGATTACCTTAGCTGTAGATAATGATGCAGCTGGTTATAGTTTTATCACTCGATTGCAGGAAAAGGGGATTCCAGTACAGATTGCGATTCCCCCTATTATTCAGGCAGACCAGGAGAAGGAAGATTGGAATGATTTCCTGAGGAGAGATAACGAAGCTCCTAAGAATCTGGCGCATGTTTATATAGCAGATGAAAAGTCCTGGCATTACCAGGGTTTTTTTGAGAAGGAAATAGCTCTTGCAAAAGCGCAAGAGCTAACTGCAGAGGATGTAAAAACTTTTGTGTCAGATAGGCAATTGACAAGGGAAGAAGTTCGTCAAGAATATCAAACAATTATTAATCAAGAAAGAGGGAGAAAAAATAGTATGTCGGAATTGCATGAGAATAGTAGTGAGCATGAAGAAGATTTAGTAAACAATCCTCAACAAGCTGATAGAGTACTTATTCAACCGGAAACACAAGCTATAATTGATTCTGGAGAGGTCAAACAATGGGCTAAACATCCAAATATATACTTTGTAAAAGGGCTACGTTTTGTAGCTCTAGAAATGACAGAAGAAGGAAAATTTGAACAATCATCTCAATATCTCCCTAAAACGGAGGAGGAAAAAGAGGTGGTAAACAAGTTACTGTACAAACAAAAAAAGCAAGATGAAGTAGTTCTAGAAGATGATCAGAGTTCTGAATTGAACATAGATACTAGTAATTTATCTCCAGAAGATGCGGAATGGCTAAAGAAAAACTGGAATAATATAGGCTTTTCTGTTCAGTCAACTAGACTCGTTGAAACAACTACAGCTTCAGAAGAAAAAGAAAAGCCTCTTGATAATAATCAAGAGACCAACACTGGGGGCGAACTATTGAATCGCAATTCCAGTTCTTTAGGAGTAGAAACTCCAGGGACAGCACCGCAGCCCGTTGAGAAAAATTCTCAACCTGATTTTCCTGCCAATGTTCATTTTCATTTTACCATCGATGAGGATCGAATGTCAAATAAAACCTTCAGAAAAAACATGCGAGCGTTAAATTTATACGCAAACGCAATGAGGGACTCGGCTCAATGGTATCTAAAAGAAATGTCAGGGACAAGTATCCATTATGTTTATAAGAATCCAGAAGAAAAGCAATTCCAAATTCTAAATGTTAAATTTGACAAGAAAAATTGGATGCACTTAACTGGAGTAACACCCGTATATAATGAGTGGGTAGAACATTTATCTGAGTCATTCGTTGAAGATGTTGCAGCTGGGAAAGGGCATTTCAAAGATTTAAAATTTGCAAATGGAATGTCGGATAAACTAAAAGTTTTGAACTTATTACCTGAGGTGATAGAGTCAGATTCCTTTGTGTTTAACGATCTTTCATCTGTAAAGAAATTTAATAATCTGGATCTTTCAAAAGCAATTAGACCAGAAGATACTGATTTGTTATTGTTATTCAAAGAAAAGGAATTTACTCATGTCCCTGCATCTTTAATGAGAGTGAAGGGGGATTTAAGTAAACAACTGGAAGACATAGATACCGGCACAATTCTCGGTGTCTATAGAGAAAGAGATGGTCAGATTGAACAGCTATCGATTAATGATGAATATGTTAAAGATGGTGGCGAGGAAATGCTATCCGTCTTGAGAAATAAGCAGTATGAAGAGGTTCCTAAAGAATCTGAACAAACAGCTTCAGTAAATACTATAGATAAAACTTCACTTGATTCAGTAACTTTTACTCAAGTTTTGGATACTGTCTATAATTTAGGTGTGCCAGGTGACATCTCAAAAACTCCAGAAGAATTTCATCAAGCATGGAATCAATATCTTGACTATGCGAAGAAGCACAATGATAAATTTGATCAGATTGTTGCAGCTGCTGGGGAAGATAATCTCTTGGATGTAAATTCAAACTTCTATAAAGAATGGCAACAAGATCATGTTTATAAAGATGACTACCATGTTCGTCTTCAATGGTCTGAGGAGCGTCTAGATGGCCCGCAATTGCCCTTTAAAGAAACAGAGCTGATATCTTATCAAGATTTCGCTAAAGAGCTTTACAAGGCTAATCAGAACTTCTATCCGTTACATCAGGAAGGGGTAAAACAAGTGACTGGTGGTCACCCAGAAGCCTACATTTCCCCAACTAAGATCCAGTTTAGTATCTACGCTCCTGACGGTGAACTGATTCAGGATGGCATTCGTTACGATATTGGAGATGAGATTAACCCAATCGTTCATAAAGAAAGACTTGGTACACGAGAAATGCGAGAGCATCCAGAGTTGATGAAGATAGATGGGGCATTATTTAATCAGTATCATCTGGAGAGATTAGCGAGTGAACTAGATATTTCTCAGTTCAGTTACGCTTTGGAAGATACTCCTTATGCAGATCAACTGTTATCTCAAGTACCTTACGGAGTGTTAGAAAATAGTCCGATTGGTTTTTCGGATAGTAGTCATGATAGTCGTCTAGGATTTATTTCTTTTGATGGAATGGATAGTGTTGAGGTCGAAAATCTATCTGCTTGGTTTGAGAAGTTGGGAGTTAAGGATTCTCCAATGGAACAAGTAGCTCTTGTAGAAAAATGGCAAAAAGAAATTAAAGATTTATCAGAAAGAGTTGAACAAACCATCGAAAATATCCGAGATGAATTTGAAAAAACACAAGTCAAGAATTCACAAAATACACCAGATAATCCATACGAAAAAATTTATCAGTATAACCGAAAAGATGAGAGGGATCGTGATTTGGATGGTGATGGTATTTCCAATTCTGATGAGATGTTGCAAGGAACAGATCCATACAACGGTGCTTCTAACCTTCATAAAAAACAGGAAGATAGAGAAAGAAGGACAGATGTTGAAGCGGAAACTGGAGCTATTATAACCGATGCAATTGCTGCTAAAAGTTCAGAACAAACCATTTCCCAGTTAGTCGCAAATAAAGATACAAAAGCTTTAGCTGAACACTTGAAAGAGGGAATGAAGAACTATTTAGATTCAGAACAGTTTAAATCGTTCTTGGATACGATGAGTAAGTTTCACAACTACTCACTCAACAATATTCATTTGCTGAAGATGCAAAATCCTAATGTTTCTCAAGTTGCTAGTTTCAATAAATGGAAAACAGATTTTGACAGAACAGTTAAAAAGGGTTCAAAAGCTCTGAAAATCTGGGTTCCGTATCAAGTGAAAACTAAGATTTCTGCTAATCAAAATGAGTTGAGTTTTTCTCCATCTGAGAATGAAATGGAAGAGAAGGAAGTCACAGTTACTCGATTCAAGTTAGGGAATGTCTTTGATGTATCTCAAACAGAAGGAAAAGAATTGCCAAAAGCAATTAATGAATTGACTGGAGATGTTAAAGATTATGAAGATTTGTACCGAGCAGCCAAAGCTGTTTCAATGGATAATCAGGTTCCTATCAGTTTTGAAGAAATTAAAAGAGAGAGCACAAATGGTTATTATTCTCCAAATGAAAATCGAATTGTTATTTCAAAAGGCTTAAAGGGTCAAGAACAGATTTTAAAAACCATTTTTCATGAAATGGCTCATGCAGATTTACATAGAGGAAGCAATGCCCAATATGGGGACGACCAATATCGTAAGCAAGAATTACAAGCTGAAAGTGTCGCTTATGTCGTAGCTAATCATTTTGGTTTTGATACGAGTAGCTACAGTTTTGGATATTTGGCTATTTGGGCAAAAGATAAAAATGGTTTTGAAGATATGGTAGAACAACTGCAGGTTGTTCAGAAGGAAGCAAAAAGTTTGATTGATCGGATGGATGCTAAGTTAGAATTAGTGAAAAATAAAACTGTGACGAAAGATAAGTTTGCTGATAAACTCCAACAGGCAAAAGAAAAATCTGAGCAGTTGGGGAATCAAAAGGCGGAAGCTGTAAAGCAGGTGGAAGAAAAAAAGTCCCTGAGCAGTCCTCAATAATGGAGGCATTAGTTCGTAGGAAGAAAAATAAAAAAGGAGAAACAGAAGATGATTGAACATCTAAAACAAGAAACTTTTGATCTTTTAATGGAGATATTTTTTGAGGATGAGGCTACAGATTCGCCAAAAGTGAATGAAGTTAACCAGCACATTTCACGTAAGGAATGTCTCTACATTCTTCGTAGAGATATGCGAATTAAAACAAACTATGAGCTAGAAGAAGTAGAAATGTATCCCATTGCACTTAAAGAAATTGAGGGAATGAGTGATGAACGATTTGAGAAACTAAAAGACGAAATCCTTAAAACGGAGATGGTTGATACAATGGAGCTTCTACTGGAAGACTTAAAAGTTTAGTCAAACTTTTCCCTCGTGATAGAACAAGATTCCTGCTTGCAGGGATTAGGGGATTGGGGATTTCCCCAAAGATTTAAAAAGTCAAGAATAGTCAGGGATGACACCCTGACTAACTTTGACCTTTTTAAAAACAGCATTTGGGTACCCAAGTGCTAATCTTGCCAGAAGAAAAGGGCTCTAAGCCCCTTAAGCAAAATTGCCAGAATAGAGGTGAAGATTTTTTGAAAAATAGAGAAAAGCGAAAACGAATGATTCAGAAAAAAATTCGTTTAACGGAAGAAGAGGCACGGTTTATTTCAACAAAGGTTGCAGAATCTGGAATGACAAATTTTAATGCCTTTGCCCGAATTATGTTGATTATGGGTGAGGTCAAAATCTTAAACTTTGAAGAATTGAGAGAATTGCGTAAGGAAATAAATCGGATAGGGGTCAATATTAATCAGGTCGCAAAAAAGGTAAATGAAGATGACCAGGCTAGCCTAACTGAACTGAGTCAGATTCTTGAATTGCAGAAACATTTGAAAGATACAGTCAGCCAATTTATCCAAAAACAGGAAAATCAAACAAAGGAACAAGAGCGATGGTTGTAACAAAGGTTCTTCAGATAAAGGGTGTAGCTTCTTTAGGACGGTCTACAAAATATATTGAGGATGAAGCAAAGACGGTCGAGCTGACTGATACAAAAAGTTTAAATAATGCTTTACGCTATATCGAGAATCCATCTAAAACGAGTTTTTTAGAACAAGATGAACAGTTTGAATTTCCAGCAGTGGTTAAAGATGGCCGAGTAGTCAAGCAACTGGTATCTACTTATGGAATTACAGACTCTAGCACAGCAACAGAAGAATTTCTTTTGACCAAAAAGAATGCGGCTCAACGAGCAGGGACAAAAGAGCTATCGGATATTCAAAATCCGAATCGAGTGTTGGCTCATCACATCATCCAATCATTTTCTCCTGAAGATGATTTGACTCCACAAGAAATTCATGAGATTGGTCGAAAAACGATTTTAGAATTAACTGGTGGACAACATGAATTTGTCATAGCGACTCACATGGATAAGGGACACATTCATAATCACATTATTTTCAATTCAACTAACTCTGTTACCTTAAACAAATTTCGTTGGCAGAAAAATACTGCTAGAAGTCTATTTAATATTTCCAATAAGTACGCTGACCTAGCTGGAGCTAAAATTCTCAAAGAGAGATTATGGACTAATCGAAAAACGTATCATGCTTACCGAAAGAAAAATTCATTTCGTTATGAAATTAAATCTCGTTTAGATTTCCTTTTAAAACATTCAAGCTCCTTAGAAGATTTCAAGTCTAAGGCACGAGCTTTAAATCTAATAGTTGATACTTCAGGGAAGGAAATAAAATATCGTTTAACTGACCAGGATCAAACAAGAAATGTTCGGGATCGCACATTATCCAAAAAAGGAAATTATTCTTTGGGGAAAATTTCTGAGAGAGTAGTTGGTAACGAGGTGACCTTCTCTGTCGATGAAATTAAATCTGAATATGAAAAAATGGTTGCGGAACGAGAAGATGATTTTGAAATGAGAATCACAGTTGAAGAATGGCAGGTGATGGAAGAAACAAAAAATGGGATCTATCTTGAAATGGAATTTGGGATTAGAAATAAGGGAACAATTCTTATTCCAGCTCATCAGATTGAAAAAGCAGAAGATGGCTCTTATGAAATTTTTATCAGAAAAAATGACTTATACTATTTTGTTAATCCTGAACACGCTGATAAGAATCGTTACATGAAGGGAGAAACAGTCGCTTCCCAGTTGTCGTATGATAATGGAGAAATGATTATCCGAAAAAATCCTAAAATCTCAACTTTGGATCAGCTTGTTCGTGAATATAATTATCTATCTGCTCATGGAGTGACAGAAGGACAGCAATTTGATGAATTGTTAAATCGTTTTGAAGAGGAACTGGAAGAAGTAGATAACTTGCTTGATAAACTAGATCAACGCTTGGGTGAGCTTAATAAAATTCAGTCTGCATTTCTTGCATTGGAATCAAGCGATCCTCAGGAAGTGAAACTAGCTATTGTTATTATGAAAGACTTGAGAGTAGATCCTAGCACTCGCAAATCTGAGATTGATAAACTTGTTAAAGAGGCAACCTTTGAGCGCCAGGCTTTGTATCAAAGGGTAGAAGCAATTACAAAAGATTATAAGCTACATCAAGACATAGAGAAAAATGTGGAGCAGCGTAAGGAAAGAGAAACTTCATTGTAAAAAAATAATTATAAATATAATTATAAACATATTGACAAATATAATTATAATGGTATAATAGAAATATAGAAAAAGGGATGGAGAAATAGAATGAAGATTATCACATTTGCCGCTATTAAAGGCGGTGTTGGGAAAACGACTTTAACTTTTAATTATGGGGAATGGTTGGCTAAGAAAGGTCATAAAGTTCTCTTTATAGATTTAGACCATCAGTGTAATTTGACTCAGTGCTACAATATTTACGAAAGCAAGAATACGATTGCGAATGCCTTCAAAGGAGGTGACGTGGATATTAAGCAAGTCAAGGAAAATATCAGTCTAATTCCAGGATCGGTTCAACTTGATACTGTAGAACGAGATCTGGAGAACAGCGATAAGAAAAATATGCTACTTTATCTTTGGCTAGAGGATAACTACGAAAAGAAGAAGCTGGATCAATTTGACTATATCTTGATTGATTGTAGACCGGACTTTGCGACAGCTACTAAAAATGCTGTTGCGGTCAGTCACGCTATTATTAGTCCCTTGACTCCTTCAGAGTTTGGTTATAATGCTAAGTTCAATCTATCAACTCGATTAGAAGCTTTCAGGAAGGATGTAATCGATTATCGCACTAGAGAGTCATACATTACCGCTGAGTTATATTTTCTAGCAAATATGATTCGACCAAACTATGGATCATCAAGAGAATTACTGGAAGCCCTGGGACTTGAAGCCAAAGAAAAGGGAACAGATAACCTTCTAGGAATTGTACCAGCAAAAGAGTTATTCAATCATTCGACGATTGATAAGGTCTCTATTGCAGATATGAAGGAGAATCCTGAGCTTTATCAAAAACACAAAAAGTTTTTTACTGAGATGGAGCAGACTTTTTCAAAAATTTATGATACAATATAATTATATTTATAAACACAAATACAATTATAAATATAATTAAAAGGAGATTGTTATGGCATTCACACCAAAAGAAAAAGAGATTTCGCAGATTATCGAAGCAACCCACCAACCTGAGCAGATTTCAGAGGTAGCCAACTTTGAAAGTTTTGAACGCAAAAAGCAATTCCAGTTTACATTGAAACCAAGTAATCGGAAAAAATTAGATAAGATTGCTAAAGCAGCCGGAGCAAAGTCTGCATCAGATTATCTTGATAGGTGGCTAGAAAGTTTACAATAAAAGTTGTAGTTATATTTATATTTATGAATATAACTATAAATATAATTACAAATATATTCTAAAATTATTTTAACTCATTGCTTTTGTTGCTAAATGAGTCATATTAGCTATGAGATGATACTACTGTTAACTACCTAAAGTCTGGTTTAATACCAGGCTTTTATTATGCACTGAAATATTTGAACTATTGATACTCAATTAAATCGCTTTTGTATTTTGTAATAATAAATAGGGCATTTATTTTAAGAGATGTCCTATTTTATTCTTGGAACAAAAATAAATTTGATGACTTGTTTTAAAAATCATACAATTTTCATAAGAATTGAAAGGGAAATGAAAAATTGTATGAAACAATTTGATGAATTGAGATTTAGTAGTCAGGAACAAGAAAAGACAAAGCAAAATTTTTTACAGCATATTGCACAGTATGATGAGTCGATAAGCTCCAGTATGAGATCAAAAGGATATCGTTGTAAAAATCAAGCTGAACGTACCGTAGCTTTTACATTTGGAGAAGTGACCTTTTCTAGAAAACGTTGGTATAAGAATGGTGAATGTAGAGTACCAGTTGATGAAATGTTAGGCTTAGAAAAAAATGTACGTCATTCACAGGAACTATTGTATCAAGCTGCGGTTCTAGCTACAAAACTACCCTATCGTCAGGTAGGAGAGACAATTGAGATGGTTTATAATGTAACTGTCACTAAAGATACCGTCAATAAGGTCGTCAAATTAGCCAATCAATTACTAGAAGAAAAGGATGATTATCGATTTTTTAAAGAAGAGAAGAAGATTGAAAAAATTAAAGCAGATATCATCTACATAGAGGGAGATGGTGTATATGTGAAAACATCTGAAGATGGTTCTGAAAAAAAGAATATGGATTTATCACATTTTGTAGTTCATACAGGCTCAAAACAGATTGGCCCAAATCGTTTTGAGCTAGAAAATAAAAAAGAGCTTATCCGATTGGATAATCGCTCAGCTCGTAGAGAATTGTTAGATTTATTGGAAAATGAATATGAAATTACAAACGAGACAATATTAGTTACTAATTCTGACTGTGGCAAGGGATATACTCCACATGTATTTACTGAAATTGCTAAATCATTTAATGTTAAGAGACATGAGCATTTTTGGGACGAATATCACTTGAACAAAGAAATCAAAGAATTTACAAAGTCTTATCCAAGAGAACTGAGAGAAGACTTGTTTCAAGCTATTCGAGAGCACAATAAGAAATTATTAAGGCGTTCACTAGATACTATAGAGTCATTGGTTAATAGTGAAGAAGGACAAGAAAAATTTGAATATTATTCGAGTAGATTCATGAGGAATTTTCAGTATACAAAACCAGCGGAGATGAGAGGACTTCCAAAGTCAGGTATTGGGATTATGGAGAGTCAACATCGAAAAATAACGTATAGAATGAAGCATAGAGGGATGTATTGGACAAGTGAAGGAGGGGTAGCCGTAGCGAATATGATATTGTTAGAGCGTGAAGGGAAATTAAGAGATTTATTTTTTGGGGAATGGAAGAAGGACTATGATAAGTATATTTCATTGGATCATATTAGTGCGGATAGTGTTCGTCCTAAAGATGACTCGAAAGACTACAAACTCCCCCGTTTACATAAAAGTATAGAAAAAATATTTAAGATGAAATAATTTTAGTAAAATTACAGATATAAAAAAGCAAAAATTTCTAGAGAGATTTGGGCTTTTTTGGCATGGAATAATTGACATTTATCCTGATTTTGGTATAATAGAGATATAGAAATAACGAAAAAAAGGAGTTGGAAATGAGCCTCCAACTCCGCAGAGTAACACAAACCTCACTTGTATTACTCAGTCAATTAAAATGATAGCATAAGAAAAAATCATTGTCAAGGGCTGAGCATACAAAACTGTTTAGCCCTTTTGTGTATCTGCATATATTTATATGGGGTTTTGAGATTTCTCAAAAATCACGACACATACGGATACTAGTTTTTACTTGACAAGTTCCGCTTTAAATAATAGAATAGTAAAAAACCTTTAAAGCAGTCCAGAGAGGCAGCTAAGGTTAGACGGTGAAAGGGTGGATTCTACCCATTTTTCGTGGAACCTTGCTGTTGGCAGGTTCCTTTTTTGTAGTCTCTTTGACGGAAGCTGGGCTGATAAGAAAGATAAGAGGAGAAACGCATGCGTGAAAGTCGCCCAGTCATAGCTCTGGATTTTCCAAGTTTTGAAGAAGCCAAGGAGTTCTTAGCCCTATTTCCAGCAGAGGAAAAGCTCTATGTCAAAGTAGGAATGGAAATCTACTATGCTGTAGGGCCTGAAGTTGTCCGCTATTTGAAGTCATTAGGACATAGTGTCTTTTTGGATCTCAAACTGCATGATATTCCCAATACAGTCAAATCAACCATGAAAATTTTATCGAACTTGGGAGTTGACATGACCAATGTGCAGGCAGCAGGTGGGGTTGAGATGATGCAGGCAGCGCGTGAAGGATTGGGAGACAAGGGGATTCTCATAGCTGTGACCCAATTAACCTCAACCTCGGAGGAACAAATGCAAGAGTGTCAAAATATCCAAACAAGCCTCCAAGAGTCTGTTATCCACTATGCTCAGAAAACAGCTGAAGCAGGTCTGGATGGAGTCGTTTGCTCGGCTCAAGAAGCCAAGCTTATCAAACAAGCAACTCATGAAGACTTTATCTGTCTGACACCAGGGATTCGCCCAAGAGGGACAGAAGCAGGGGATCAGAAACGGGTAGTAACCCCAGGAGAAGCTTACCAGATTGGCAGTGACTACATCGTAGTTGGCCGTCCGATTACGCAAGCAGCTGATCCAGTCGCAGCCTACCATGCCATCAAAGAAGAATGGACACAAGATTGGGTTTAAAAAGAAGATTCATTTAACGCTATAAAAAGGAGCACACCATGACACTTGCTAAAGATATTGCTAGCCATCTATTGAAAATTCAAGCCGTTTACCTCAAACCAGAAGAGCCTTTTACTTGGGCATCAGGTATTAAGTCACCGATTTATACGGACAATCGTGTAACACTTGCCTACCCAGAGACACGTACCTTGATTGAGAATGGTTTTGTGGAAGCCATCAATGAAGAATTCCCAGAGGTAGAAGTAATTGCAGGAACAGCGACTGCAGGCATTCCGCATGGTGCCATCATCGCTGACAAGATGAACTTGCCATTTGCCTATATCCGTAGCAAACCAAAAGACCACGGAGCAGGCAACCAAATTGAAGGCCGTGTAGCCCAAGGGCAAAAAATGGTCGTTGTTGAAGATTTGATTTCAACTGGTGGCTCAGTTCTTGAGGCCGTGGCTGCTGCCAAGCGTGAAGGAGCAGATGTTCTGGGTGTTGTAGCTATCTTCAGCTATCAACTAGCAAAAGCAGATAAGAACTTTGCGGATGCTGGTGTCAAACTGGTGACCCTTTCAAACTATAGTGAGCTCATCCACCTAGCCCAAGAAGAAGGCTACATCACACCAGAAGGACTTGACCTCCTAAAACGTTTTAAAGAAGACCAAGAAAATTGGCAAAATGTTTAAAAAATAGAAAATCAGGTAGGTACTATGAACTGCTCCCTGTCAAGTGGACAATGAAATAATAAAAAATTAAGCAAGGGCCTTGTTCCTCATTTCAAGAGGAGCAAGGCCCTTGTTGCGCTCTTGAAAACGCTCGTTATTATAAAAGTAGATGTAATCATCAATATCAGCAACAAGTTCCTCAAAAGTCTTATACTTCTTCAAATCATAACACTCCGTTTTAAAGTGTCCCAAGAAGCTCTCAATAGGGGCATTATCAATACATTTACCAACTCTAGATATAGAGCAGTGGTGACCATCCAGTATTTTCGTGGTGTATACTATGAATCAGCGAAGTTGCGCCTAGATTAGGCTCTATAGCTTTTCCATAACTAAAGGATTATTGTATATAGCCTCTTCCTTGAATTAAGTAATGTTGATGATATAAATCCGGTATGATATAATGTTTTAGCCCCCTCAATTTAAGGAAGGGAGGTGTTACATATGTTAGAAACTTTACTCACAGTGTTTCTAGCTCCGTTACTGATTAATGTGTTATCTGAGCTTTTTAAGTTATGGCTGAAGAAACGTAAGAAGTAATGGTTAACCCTTTTAGAGGGTAGCAAAAAACCCCATCGGTGGCACGGTGGGGCTTTTTTAGTTACATATGCTGTAACCTTACTCACATTGTAGGTTAATTTTAACACATAACCCCTGATATTTCAAGCCTTTATTTCACTTTTTTGTAGAACTCACTAGGTAAGCCTGGATTACTAACACTTGTAGTTTAAGTCTATACAACTTAAATAAAACATGAGCTACTGAGTTCCATTATACAATAAAGAAATCAACTCTTTCCTAAGGAATTTCCACCCGCATTTTGGGCTTTTGTGCTAAAATAGACTTATAAATTTAAAATAAGGAATGTTTATGAAATCGGGTAATGGTTTTTGGAAAGGATGTCTCTATTTTTGGGGAGTTTTGTTTTTGCTGGGTCTTCTGATTCAGTATGCGCTACCTCTAGCGATTTGTGTTCTGCTGGGTTATGGTGGTTACCTGTTTTACAGACGTTGGCGCTATCCTCTTTTGAAGGATCGTACTCTCGATGATCAGATTGAACTTTTAAAAGCTCGGATTCGTCAGGCTGATAAAAATATTCAGCAACTAGAGGGAGCCTTGGCTGAAAAGGGTTCAGAATCTTATAAAAATATGGCTAATCAAGTATTAATTGAATTGCGAGAAATTCATCAGGAAGCAGATCGTCTCAAGTTCTATATCGGTGATGATGTGTATAACCGCATTGATAAAAAGGTTCGTACAGTTCGAGCAAACATCAATGTTCAGTTAGAACATTTGGAAAGAGAAAGTCAAGTGGATCTTGAAAAAGCAGAGCCAGAGGAATTAGCCCCTGAATTATCTCAGACCTTGGCCA
The DNA here is from genome assembly GCF_047465525.1 of Streptococcus infantis. Classification (GTDB taxonomy): domain Bacteria; phylum Bacillota; class Bacilli; order Lactobacillales; family Streptococcaceae; genus Streptococcus; species Streptococcus infantis_R. Next base: position 42,645 of record NZ_JASGZS010000002.1, read on the forward strand.
ATATTGCTATTGACCATCAGGCCATTTTAGACAAGATTGCTACCTCTGCTGAGGGTGATAAGGAAGAATTGACTGCCATTCATAGTTTGAAGATGGAGAAATTCCAAACGATTTTAGAAGGCTATTTAAAGATTAAGGCCAATCCTAAAAACTATAATCGGGCAGAAGAACGTTTGCAACAAGCTAAAGCAGCCATCGAACAATTTGACCTTGAGCTGGACCAAGTGTTACGAGAGCTTAATGAAACAGATATGCGTGATTTTGATATCAGTCTGCGTATCCTAGAAAAAGATCGTAAAGAATAGGTTAGAAATAAAGGAGTAACCATGACAGAATTTAATTTTGATATTGACCAGATTGCCAATAATGCGGTAGCTAAGGTGGACAAGACAACCCAAATCATCGAGACCAATACTGGCTCAGACAAGACCTTGACCTTCCTTGAGAAGTTGAGCCCTGAACAGCAAGAAGGAATCAAGGCGCGCGTGCCCCAGTTAGTAGATCAGTTTGTCACCAATCAAAATGCCCTTTTGGATTTTGGACAGTCTGCTGTAGAAGGTGTGAATAATACGGTCAATCGCATCTTGTCAGAACAAAAGAAACTGCAGATTCCCCAAGTGGATGATCTACTTAAAAATACCAACCGTGAGTTGCAAGGCTTTGTCGTCCAATACAAGAACGCTGAAATAGCTGAGTTAGAAGAAAAGCCAAACTTTTTGCAACGATTGTTTAACAAGAGCAAGAACACGCTACAAGAATTTTACTTTGACTCAAAAACGGTGGAGCAAAAACTCGATGGCATGGCTGCCGCAGTGGTTAAGCAAGAAGATGTCTTAGCTCGAAATATCGTCTCAGCTGAGATGTTGATTGAGGACAATACCAAATCCATTGAAAATCTAGTGGGAGTGATTTCCTTTATCGAAGCCAGCCAGACAGAAGCTGGCAAGCGCGCTGCAGAATTGAAAGCTCAAGTTGACCAACTCGATACAAGTACAGTAGAATACCAGACCAAGTCTCAAGAATTGGCCCGCATGGCAGAAGTGGTCAATACCCTTGAACAACAGCACACCGAGTATGTCAGCCGTCTCTATGTTGCCTGGGCAACAACACCTCAGATGCGCAATCTTGTGAAGGTGTCATCTGATATGCGCCAAAAATTGGGCATGCTTCGTCGCAATACGATTCCAACAATGAAGCTTTCCATTGCCCAACTTGGTATTTTGCAACAATCAATGAAATCAGGTGTTGTGGCAGATGCTATCGTCAATGCTAATAATGCTGCCCTTCAGATGCTAGCTGAAACTAGCAAGGAAGTGATTCCACAGATGGAACGAATTGCCCAAAGCCCGACTGTCGCTGTTGAGTCTGTTACAAAGCTAGCTGAAAGTCTGGTCGCTCAAAACCAAGGTATCGTCGCTGCTATTGAATTGGGACGCCAGAAACGTGCCCAACTAGAAACAACCATCGTCAAGTCCGCAGAAATGATCAACGATTCTGTCAAACTACGCGATGAGAAAATCGTCCAAGCCCTTCTAGACCAAGGAAAGGCCGCCCAGAAAGAAGTACAAGAATAACACAAGTCCCCTGTAATGTAGATTTGCAGGGGATTTTGCTTGTTTTAGTAGAAGTTTGAAGGTCAGGGAATTATTATTAGATTCAGAGAGAATGCCCTAGAAAACCTTTTCACTACTAGTCTTTTATGATACAATAGAAGGAAGTAAAGGCGCTGTTTTTTCGATGTCGCAACGCCTTGGATGAATGAAAAGGAAGAGTCCCTATGGTTTTCAGATTTAAGCAAATAACTAGCTTGCATATATATATATAAACTCGCGTTTTCATACCTGTTTTCAAAACCTGCCAATCTTTTTGGTAGGCTTTTTGCGTTGTAGAAATGGGGTATGAACATGGCTTACACTTTATCAAAAGAATTAGAGCAAGAGCTTATCGTTTCAGCACCTGAGTTACAGGCTAGTTATGCTGCTATCGTAGAATACCTAGAAGCTATCAACCAGAAAGAAGCATCTGGAAGCAATTCTCAGGAAATCCAGAACCAGCTTGCTATTCAGCTGGGCCGTTTAGAAGATTTGGTGCAGGGCTATATCCAAATAAAGAAGAACCCGCATCACTACCTAGATGCAGATAAAGACCTGACGACAGCTTATCAAGCCATAAAAGGTACGGAGCAAGATCTTCTCAAAAAATTGCAACATCTCAACCAAGCAGCATTGCAGGATTTCCATATCAGCCAGAGACTCTCTCCTAAAGACGAGACTGCTATCCCTGTAGCAGGAAAAGCCAAAACCAAACAGGAATTGGCTATCGAGCGAGATTTGATCAACCAGTTGACAAAGGGAGAAAGTCAATGGGTGTATCGACCTGAGTTAAATACAGAAGACCTCCTATGGGGAAACTTTTTTGCCAAGCTGGAAGCCAATAATGTCCGCATTTTGCAAGACCATCCCCTTACAAATTCAGAGAAAAATCAAATCAAAAATCAGCTTAATTTCGTCAACTTCTATGAAGCAGCCAAGTGGATAGCAGGGGAAAATGGCATTGCCAAGGTACAGGTTCAACGCGAAGATGCTAGTTTAGGAACCATTCGCTTGGAAGTCTTGTGGAGAAACAATGTCGCTGGTGGCAAATCCAGCTATGAGGTTGTCAACCAAGTCATCACAGGCGGAGAAGGGATTCGCCAGCGTCGTGGGGATGTGACTTTGCTGATCAATGGTCTGCCTATGATTCAGATTGAACGGAAAAGCCGTTCTCATCCTTACATGGATGCCTTCCGTCAGATTAAGAAATACGACCAAGAAGGACAGTTCAGAGGCATTTTTTCAAGTCTTCAGATGTTTGTTGTCTCTAATGTTACTGACACTCGCTATATCGCAGCTGCCAAAGCCAACAAGCTAAATGAACGCTTCTTGACCAAGTGGGTGGATAGTGAAAATAGACCTCAACCTCAACTATTTGACTTTGCAGAGTCTGTCTTGTCGATACCGAGATCTCATGAGATGGTCATGCAGTATTCTGTCATCGATGATGACAAGAAGGCCTTGATTTTATTGCGCCCCTATCAGGTTCATGCCATTGAGGCTATCCGTGAAGCCAGTCGCAAGCGCCAGTCAGGCTATATTTGGCATACTACTGGTTCAGGAAAAACCCTGACCTCTTATAAGGTTTCGCGCAATCTGCTCCAGATACCATCCATTGAGAAGACAATCTTTGTGATTGATAGGACAGACCTCGACCAGCAAACGACTAGTTCTTTTCAATCTTACGCAGAGAACGATATGATTGACATCGACGAGACCGATGATACACAGGAATTAGTTAAAAATCTGGCTTCTGATGACCGCCGTGTCGTTGTGACGACCATCCAGAAAATCAATGCTATGATTCGTCAGTTTGATGAAGGCCGTCACCAAAAGGTCTACAATCGTATCAAACAACTCAAACTATCCTTTGTCGTCGATGAATGCCATCGCGCAGTGACTCCTGAACGCCAGCGCCAGCTAGAGCACTTCTTTACAAATTCTCTCTGGTATGGGTTTACAGGGACTCCTATCTTTACAGAAAATAAACGTGAACAAAAAGGAGACCTTGCTCAGACGACCGAAGAGCAGTACGGTGACTGTCTCCACCAATATACCGTCAAAGAAGCCATCCATGACAAGGCGGTTCTTGGCTTTAATGTGTAGTATCAGACAACCATGCCTGGTTGGGCAGAAGATGAGATTGACGAGGAGCGTTATGATGATGAAGGCCACATGCTTGCTGTTTTAGATGCCATTCTCAATCGCTCAAGACGCAAACTCGGTTTCCAAAATGGGGTGGGAAAAACCTATGAAGCCATTTTGACCGTCAAAAGCATTGCCCGTGCGCAGGCCTATTATAACCTGATTAAGCAAGTCAAAAATGGAGAAAAGTCTCTAAGCATATCGGAAAATGTTAAAAAGGTCTTGCCAGACTTTCCTAAGGTTGCTATTACTTACTCTGTGACAGAAAATGAAGCAGACTCCTATGTCAACCAAGCATACATGGAGGAGAGTTTAGAAGACTACAATGCCATGTTTGGTACTCATTTTAGCCTTGCAACCATTGCTTCTTACAATAGTGACCTCAACGACCGTTTGGCCCGTAAGAAAGAACGCTTTGCCTTCCGTGAGGAACAGTTGGACCTGGTTATCGTGGTGGACCGCTTGTTGACGGGCTTTGATGCCCCTTGCCTATCGACTCTGTTCATGGATCGTCAGCCCATGAAACCCCAGCATATCATTCAGGCATTTTCACGAACCAATCGCCTCTTTGATGAAGGTAAGAAATTCGGCCAAATCGTTACCTTCCAAACGCCTGACCGTTTTAAAGAAAAAGTGGATGAAGCTCTGAGTCTCTACTCAAATGGTGGCGAAACCAGTGTCTTAGCCCCTGAATGGCAGGAGGAGAAGGCCAAATTTCTGGAGAAGGTTCATCAACTACTAGCCATCGCTCCAAGTCCAGAGCAGGTGCCAGATTTGGATACGGCCACAGATGCAGAATTAAAACGCTTTGCCAAGGCCTTCCAAGAATTTGACAAGCTCCTATCCTCTATACAAGTCTATTCGGACTATGATGAGAAAGTCATTCTTAGAGAGATTGGTCTCAGCCTAGAAGACATCGAGAACTTTGCCGGCCAATATCAAAATGTCATCGAAGAGCTCCGCAGACGCAGAAAAGAAGATCAAGAAGAGGAAGGGGTTCTCCTAGATATAGAGTACGAGCTCGAATCCATCCGCACAGATGAGATAAACTATCACTATATCCTCTCTCTCATCCAAGCCTTGATTGAAAATCGGGAAAACCTCATTGGAAAAAAGGAAAAGAGTCTGGTAGATAACTATATCGAAGATTTGAACAAATCCAATCCCAAGTTATCCAGCCTCATCTCCAAACTCTGGCAGAATGTCCAAGCAGATGCCAAGAGCTATCAGGGTCAATCTATCATCCATAAGTTGGATGAGATGATTGAGCTAACTACCCAGCAAAAGATTCGTGAAACGGCAGACTATTGGCAGATAGGAGAAGATGAACTCCAGTTCGTAGTGGACAACTATCGTATCGGACGTGACAAGCAAAATGGCGAAAAAGCCATCACAGAATCTCAGGACTACCTAGCCTATAAGGAAGCCCACGGAGACGAGGCGCTACCAAAACTCAAATACAAAAAAGCCCTCAAAGAGGACTATATGCGCATGATTTCAGAGGATATCTTACCGCTAAGGGGGAGATAAACTACCGATTGGACTTTTCTTATTTGCTAGGTGTTTAACTTTATCTTGTCAAATCAGCCTATCTATTGTTTCAAAATAGGTAAAATTGAAGAATAGGATAGCGTAGTTGTCGTTCTAAAGTGCAAAAATGGCTGAAATTGAACAATAGAAATGACAGATGGTAATTCTAAAGTGTAAAAATAGGTAAAATTGAAGAATAGAAATCAAAAAAAGAAAATCTAAATTGTAGAAATAAGAAAATTGAGTAATAGAAAGGGGGATATAGTGGAGAAATTATTTATTATTGGAAATGGGTTTGACATAGCGCATGATTTAAAGACTAATTATCTATATTTCAAGAAGTTCGTTTATCAGCAAGCTTATGGGAAAGATGATTTGTTAGAGTCGTTGCAGACAGTAAAGGGGATTTGCGACTTTTTTAGGGAAAAGGATATTGAAATTCAAGAACAATATCGATATGCTAAGGAAGATGGGTTGAGAGACATATATGGATATTCTCTATCCAAAATTAGAAATGGTCAGTTAGATAAATATGAACGGTATCGATTTATTTATCGACATATGATGCAGTTAATGGGATTAGAAAATTTTTGGTCTCAGTTTGAGCATGATTTAGGTTGGATAAATGAGGTGAAAATTATACTGTCGTCTTGTGGCCTAGAAGAAGAAGCTGAGGAGCTGGCAACGATTCTTGAAAAATTTCTAATAGCAGACATTGAAAATTTATTTAGGGAATGGGTTCAAAGTTTTATTCTGGACTGGGATAATATGCCTTCTAATCTAAAAAAACTAAAACGAAAGAAATCTGTTGAACACAATAAAAATGCCTACTTTTTAACTTTTAATTATAGTATGTTGTTAGAGGATTTCTACGGTATAAATTCTGAACAAATATGTCATATACATGGAAGCGTTTCCAAAAATAAGCTAATATTTGGACATAATCGTGAAATGGATTCTTATGATGAATCTATACAAAATGATCCAACTGCGGTACGTGACTTTCTTTATAATTTAGTTGATTTGACTAGAAAGCCTGTCCATCAGCAACTTAGAAAACATGAATACTTTTTCAAAAGTTTAAGTTCTATCGAAGAAATCTATTTCATTGGTTTTGGTATTCGGGATGAGAATGGAGTGGATGCTCCGTACTTTAGAGAAATCTTTAAGCAGGTCCCAGGAGTGAGCATTTATGTAGACCAGTTCGATAAGCAGAATGAATATACTATTAAGAAAATACTTAAGGCATGGGGAGCTCGTAAAGCTTATCAATTGCAATTTATAGATACAAATAAAGATGAAATAGTTGGAGGAATAATATGACAAGGAAACCAAGTTATCGCTTTGTGGGACATACTGAACCTTGGGAAGAGAAGAAATTGGGGGAGGTCACTTCTGATTTAAAAAGTGGGCTATCTAGAATGTTAGCTAATGAAGATATAGGGCTTCCAGTCATTCGAGCAAATAACATAAATGATGGGTATTTAGATCTATCTAATGATATAAAATACTGGTATGAGGTAGACCCGCAAGGAAGTAATACAAATAATTATGTTGTAGAGGAAAATGACATTTTAATTAATTTTATAAATAGTGAAGCTAAAATGGGAACATCAGCTATTGTACGCTTTCCGTTAGATAGAAAAACTATTTATACTACGAATATACTAAGATTGCGAGTCTCTGAAGGTATAAGTTCAAACTTTATATTCTATATTTTTTCAATAAGTCGTTATATAAATTTTATAAAGTCTATTACTAAACCAGCGGTCAATCAGTCTAGTTTTACAACAGTTGATTTTAAAAAATTTATTATATTCCTCCCCTCCCTCCCCGAGCAAACTGCCATTGGTTCTTTCTTCCAAGATATTGACCAGCTCATTAGCCTCCAACAGCGTAAGTTAGAGGTGCTCAAAGAGCAGAAGAAAACCTACCTCAAGCTCCTCTTCCCAGCCAAAGGACAAACCAAACCAGCCCTTCGCTTCGCAGGATTTGAAGATGAGTGGAGGGAAGTGAAGTTGGGGGAATATGCAAAATATAGAAGAGGTTCTTTTCCGCAACCTTATGGGAAAAAAGAATGGTATGGTGGTGAAGATTCTATGCCATTTGTACAGGTTATTGATGTTACGGATAATCTTACTTTAGTTAATGATACAAAACAAAAAATTAGTAAGAAAGCCCAACCAAAGAGTGTTCTAGTCCCAGAAGGTACTGTGATTGTAACATTACAGGGGAGTATAGGGCGAGTTGCAATTACACATTATGATACTTATGTAGATCGCACTTTATTAATTTTTGAAAGTTATAATTTTCCTACTCATATAGGTTTTTGGGCGTATACTATTCAAAATAAATTTGAGATTGAGAGACAAAAAGCTCCAGGTGGGACAATCAAAACAATCACAAAAGAAGCATTATCTAGCTTTGAGATTTCTATCCCTACTCTCCCTGAACAAGAAGCCATCGGTGCTTTCTTCCAAGACCTAGACAAGGCCATTGCCAAGCAAGAGGAAAAAGTCAACCAGCTCAAAGAAAGCAAACAAACTCTACTCAGAAAAATGTTTATATAAGATACAAAGACCATAAAAAGCTACACTAAACGAATGAAAGTAGAAATTGATAGGAGACCCTATGTCACAAACAGATTTATCAAGAGAACTCTACCAATCCCTCTGGAATGCGGCAGATATCCTGCGTGGCCAGATGGAAGCCAATGAATATAAGTCCTACCTCTTGGGCTTGATTTTCTACAAATACCTATCCGACAACATCCTCCAAGCCGTCTGTGATAACTTGGACGAGACCTTTGAGTCCTTCCAGCAAGCGCAGCTTCTCTATGAGGAAAACTTTACGGATGTAGATGTCCGTGAAGACCTCATCGAGGTCTTAAATGACGATCTGGGCTATGTGATTGAGCCTTCTCTGACCTTTACCAAGCTGGTTCAGTCTATCCACGAAGGAACCTTCCAGCTAGAGTCCCTAGCCCAAAGTTTCCGTGATATCGAGCAGGCCAATGAAAAATTTGAAAATCTCTTCGAAGATATCGACCTCTATGCTAAAAAGCTAGGCAACACCCCACAAAAGCAAAACAAGACCATCTCTGAAGTCATGAAACAGCTCAACGACCTCAATGTCTCTGGTCATGCTGGTGATATCTTGGGTGATGCTTATGAGTACTTGATTGGCCAGTTTGCCAGTGATTCTGGTAAAAAGGCTGGAGAGTTCTATACACCTCAAGCAGTCTCTCATCTCATGACTCAGATTGTCTTTGCAGGGCGGGAGCATCAAAAGGGCATGTCGGTTTACGACCCGACCATGGGTTCTGGTTCTCTCTTGCTCAATGCCAAGCGCTATAGTAAGGAAGCTTCGACGATTTCTTACTACGGTCAGGAGTTGATTACTTCGACCTTCAACCTTGCTCGTATGAATATGATGCTTCATGGGGTCGCGATTGAGAACTATCACCTCAGCAACCATGATACTCTAGACGAAGATTGGCCGACTACCGAGCCGACAGACTTTGATGGGGTTTTGATGAACCCACCCTATTCACTGAAGTGGTCAGCAGATAGTGGATTCTTGCAAGATCCTCGCTTTTCAAGTTATGGAGTTCTGGCACCTAAGTCCAAAGCGGATTTTGCCTTCCTCCTTCACGGATTTTACCACCTCAAGCATAATGGAGTTATGGCCATCGTTCTTCCTCACGGAGTTCTCTTTCGAGGAGCAGCCGAGCAAAAGATTCGCCAGCACCTGCTAGAAGAAGGCGCTATTGACACAGTTATCGGCTTGCCAGCAAATATCTTCTACAACACCTCTATTCCGACAACTATTATTATCCTTAAAAAGAATCGCACCAATAAGGATGTCTTCTTTATCGATGCCTCAAAAGAGTTTGAAAAAGGGAAAAATCAAAACAATATGACCGAAGACCATATTGCCAAGATTTTGGAGACCTATCAAAAACGCGAGAATGTCGAGAAGTTTGCCCATCTAGCTAGCTTTGAAGAGATTGTCGAAAATGACTATAACCTCAACATTCCACGCTATGTCGATACCTTTGAAGAAGAACCCGTGGTTCCCCTCGTCGACCTTGCAGACCAACTCGCAGAGATTGATAAAGAGATTGGAGAGGTAGAAGCCAGACTCGCACACATGCGCAGCCAACTAGTAGGCACAACACCAGAAGCCCAGGCAGAATTAACCGCCTATCTCGAAAAGTTGAATGAAATTTAGGGAGTAGGGTTAGAATGAAAACATCTCGTATAGATTGTACGAGGTGTTTTTGCATTTTGATGATAAAAAGATTGTAGGACAAGGAGAGTTTGAATGAAATCCACTGCAATAAAGGACATTTAACAAAAATGAACTACTCTTTGGCAAGTGGGCAAGAACAAATAACAGATTGAGTAGTGACTGTCCGTCGTTCTCGTGATATATACTGTGATCGACTGATTTCGGACTTCTTTTTGACATACGAAAACTCCCCCTATAGTTCTGAGTGAATTTATGTTTTTCACTGTCCACTATAAGGGGAGTATATTAATCAATTACCTGATTTCATTTTGTGGTTTCATTGAGTTTTAGTCGACTTTTCCACCTTCAACAACAAGGTCATCTGCTTTAGCAGCGTCACCGTAGGTTGGATGAAGTGTTTTTTCATAAGCTTTGTGGAAGAAGTTTTCCTTACCTAATTTTTCGATTTCTTGGTTGATGTAGTCAAGTAGTTCTTGGTTTCCTTTTTGGACTGCTGGCGCAATAGTATCTGGATCGCCTAGAGAAGAAATTCCTACCTCATATCCTTTATTTTCAAGCGCCCAAGCTAGAACTTCAGTGTTATCAGTAGAGAAGGCATCTCCACGTCCGTCAAGAAGAGCTTGATAGGCATCGCTGTATTGGTCGTATTTTTGAAGTTTTACTTCTGGGTGATTTTTCTCAAAGTAAGTTTCGGCAGTAGTTCCTTTTGTAACGATCAAAGTTTTACCTTCAAGTTCTTTTACATCCTTGATGACTTTATCTTTTGGTGACACAACACCGAGAGAAACTTTCATGTAAGGAAGGGCAAAGTCAACTTGTTTCTTACGTTCGTCAGTAACTGTGAAGTTGGCAAGGGTGATATCAACTTTGTTTGAAATCAAGTATTCAGCACGGTTGGCAGCATCAACAGAAACGTATTTAACTTTCACACCAAGATCTTGTGCTAATTGGTTACCAAGTTCGATATCGTAACCTTGGTAAGAACCGTCGTTGTCAACATAACCAAATGGTTTTTTATCTCCAAATACCGCGATTCGAAGTTCGCCACTTTTCTTAATTTCATCAATGGTGCGAGCTTTGGCAGTTGCCTTAGTAGATGAAGCATCAGAGCTTCCGCCTGAACTACAAGCTGTGACAAAGATAAGCGCAAATGCTAGAGCAAAAACAGTTAGAATTGGTTTAAGTAGTTTCATAATAATCTCCTTTATTGATTATAGATATGAGCCAAACTGGCTAAAGTCAAAGACGTTTAAAAATTCTTGTGCTCGTTTTGTTTGTGGATTTGTGAAGAATTCTTGAGCAGTTCCTTCTTCAGCAATTTTTCCTTGGTCTAGAAAGATGATGCGATCCGCAATGGCTTGGGCAAACTGCATTTCATGGGTTACCAGTATCATGGTACGCCCTTCCTGTGCCAAATCATTGATAAGTTCTAGGACCTCACGCACCATTTCTGGATCCAGTGAAGCAGTTACTTCATCAAAGAGGATAATTTCTGGATGCATGAGAAGTGCACGAACGATGGCTACCCGTTGCTTTTGTCCACCAGATAATTGACGAGCGAAGCTATGTTTTTTGTCTAGAAGTCCGACACGTTCCAGTAGTTGCAGAGCTTCTTCCGTTACTTCTTTCTTGTCTCTCCCTTGAGCCTTGATAGGTCCTAGGATGAGGTTCTGAAGGACATCTAGGTGAGGAAAGAGTTCATAACTTTGAAAGACCATACCGATCTTTTGGCGAACCAGGTGAAAATCTTTTTTATTTTCAACGATGGACTGACCATCCAGCAGGATATCTCCTCCTTGAATACTTTCTAAACCATTGAGGCAGCGAAGTAGCGTACTTTTACCACAACCAGATGGTCCTAGGATGACGACCACTTCCCCCTTTTTAATATCTAAAGAAAGTCCTTGGAGGATAGGATTGTCTCCGAAGGATTTTTTTAGTTCCTTGATTTCTAAAATAGTTTCAGACATTTAGTTCCTCCAATGTTTTTCTAGATGAGTAGATAGTTTGGAAATAGGGAAGCAAACTGCGAAATACAAGACTAGGATGGTTCCGTAAATCCAAAAGGAAGCTGTTGGGATAGTCAAACGATTGCTATCGATGATTTGTTGCCCAACCTTGGTAACCTCAACAACTCCAATCAAAACAACCAAGGAAGTCGTTTTAATCATCCGAGTGACAAGGTTGATGGCTTGCGGTAGAAGCCTTCTCAAAACTTGAGGGATAATGATATGGTAGTAGAGTTGCACTTTAGTTAAACCAAGCGCTTGTCCGCTCTCAAACTGATGTTTTGGGAGAGAAGTAATAGCTCCACGAACCAAGTCCCCCATCTCAGCTGTTCCCCAGAGGGTGAAAACAATAATAGCTGAAGTCTCACCAGAGATATTGATATTAAAGTTTCGAGCTAAGCCAAAGTAAACGATAAAAAGGAGCACCAGTTGGGGCATGATACGGATAAATTCTAGATAAAAACGTGTCAAGAAACGAATCACTCTAGAATGAGAGGTCATGATAATTCCCATAACTGTTCCGAACATCATGGATAAGAGGACAGACAGGATAGAAATCCCAATTGTGACTCCCAATCCCTGTAAAATTCTCAGGAGATTATTTCCCTGAAAGAGTACTTGCATTCCCGAATCCTGCATGACGGAGCCTCCTTTCTATCCAACTAAAGACTAGTGAAATAGGTAGCAGCATGATAAGGTAAGCAACCACCAACATGGCTAGTGCGATATCTGTTTCATAGTAGAGTCCTATCAAATCCTTAGCAACATACATAAGGTCAGCAAGGGCGACTGCCGAAAAGACAGAAGTTTCCTTGATGAGGAAAATAACATTGGCACTAAAGGATGGTAGAGCAACCGCTGTCGCTTGTGGCAGAACCACGTAGCGAAAGACCTGGAATGGAGTAAGCCCAATGGCTAAACCAATTTCATGCTGGGTTTGACTGACTGCTTCTAGCCCGCTTCGGAAGGATTCCGCCATGTAGGAACCACCTAAAAAAATCAGTCCCAGTGTTGCACAGACTTCTGAAGAAAGAACAATCCCTATTCGAGGTAGGCCGAAGTAGAGAAAGAAAAGTTGTATCAAAAGGGGTGTATTTCGTGAAAGTTCGATATAGGCTGTTGCCAACTGTGAAAAAACAGGAAGGCGGTAATGCCGGATAACGCTGACAAGTAGCCCAACCAGAAAAGAACCTAAAATTCCCCAAACTGCAATATGCAAGGTCAGAAAGAATGCCTCTTGATAAAGTGGTAGATATTGTTCAACAATAGACCAATCCAAACTAAAACCTCCCATCTAGAAATGATAAAATCATTGTAGCATTAAAAGGGAGCTTTGGATAATATGTATTTTCTATCACAATGATAGACAAAATCTATTGGAAAGAGAAATTTTAAAATTTTTAGGAAATTTAGTTGACAAATGTAGATTTTAAGAGTATACTTATTTTTATAATTGACAAATGTAGATTTAGGAGGTGTGCTGATGCAGATTTCGGATGCAGAATGGCAGGTCATGAAGATTATCTGGATGCAGGGGGAGCAGACTAGTACCGATCTTATCAAAGTATTAGAGAAAAGGTTCAGTTGGTCCAAATCCACTATCCAGACACTCTTGGCACGTTTGGTGGAAAAAGAATGTTTGACTCGGGAAAAGCAGGGCAAGTCCTTTATTTATTCAGCTCTTTTGACGCAGGAAGATAGTAGGAAGTTACTTGTCCAGGATATCAAAGACAAGCTTTGTTCTCGCAGAATGAAGCAGTTACTTGCTGATTTGATTGAAGAATGTGACTTTACCCTAGCTGACTTGGAAGGCTTGGAAGAAGTGATTTCAAAGAAAAAAGCAAGTGCTGTGGCAGAAGTAAGATGTAATTGTATGTAAAGGAGACGCTATGTTAAATCTATTTGTATCTATTGTTGTTTTAGGAATGATTGCTTTTATCCTCTTTTGGTTTTTCAAAAAACCGCAAGAAGACGGAAAGAGAGCCCAACAAAAAAATGGCTATCAGGAGATTCGAGTGGAGGTCATGGGGGGATATACTCCAGGAACTATTATCCTCAAAAAATCGCAACCTGCTCGCATTATTTTTGATCGAAAAGATCCTTCACCTTGCTTGGACCAAATCGTTTTTCCAGACTTTGGAGTGCATGCAGATCTGCCTATGGGAGACCAATATGTGGTTGAAATCACTCCTCAAGAAGCAGGTGAGTATGGTTTCTCTTGTGGCATGAATATGATGCACGGTAAGATGATTGTAGAATAGGAGAATGATATGACTGAAATTGTAAAAGCAAGTCTTGAAAATGGTGTTCAAAAAATCCGTATCACGGCAGAAAAAGGCTATCATCCAGCCCATATTCAACTGCAAAAAGGGATTCCTGCTGAGATTACCTTTCATCGTGTGACACCTTCAAACTGTTATAAAGAGATTCTCTTCGAAGAAGAAGGGATCCTAGAACCAATCGCTCAAGATGAGGAAAAAGTCATTCGTTTTACTCCTCAAGACCTGGGTGAGCATGAATTTTCATGCGGCATGAAGATGCAAAAGGGAACCTATACCGTTGTTGAAAAAACTAAAAAATCTCTAAGCCTTTTACAGCGTTTTTGGATTACTAGTATCTTTACTGTGCCTCTTGTGATTCTCATGATTGGGATGTCTACAGGAGGAATTAGTCACCAAGTCATGCGTTGGGGCACCTTTTTAGCCACAACACCCATTATGCTGGTAGCTGGAGTTCCATATATCAGAAGCGCCTGGGCTAGTTTTAAAAAGCACAATTCCAACATGGATACCTTGGTTGCTCTGGGAACCCTAGTGGCCTATTTCTATAGCTTAGTTGCCCTCTTCACTGGTCTGCCCGTTTACTTTGAAAGTGCTGCATTTATCCTCTTCTTCATTCTTTTGGGAGCAGTTTTTGAGGAAAAAATGCGAAAAAATACTTCGCAGGCAGTCGAAAAATTATTAGACCTACAAGCAAAAACAGCAGAGGTTTTGCGTGATGATGTTTATGTTCAAATACCTCTAGAACAAGTCAAAGTTGGGGATCTCATTCGCGTTCGACCAGGTGAAAAAATTGCCGTTGATGGGACTGTGTTAGAAGGTGAAACGAGTATTGATGAATCAATGGTGACTGGGGAAAGTATTCCAGTCGATAAATCAGTTGGAGATGCTGTCATTGGTTCAACCATCAATAATAGTGGTACGATCATCTTTAGAGCTGAAAAAGTTGGTTCTGAGACTATGCTGGCTCAGATTGTGGACTTTGTGAAGAAAGCTCAAACGAGTCGTGCTCCTATTCAAGATTTGACCGACAAGATTTCAGGGATTTTTGTACCAGCAGTTGTCATTTTAGGACTTCTTACTTTTTGGATATGGTTTGTTTTACTTGGAGATAGCTTTGTGACTTCACTTCTCTACGGAGTTGCTGTTTTGATTATTGCCTGTCCTTGTGCACTAGGACTCGCGACACCGACAGCACTCATGGTTGGAACAGGACGAAGTGCCAAGATGGGGATTCTTCTCAAAAATGGTACAGTTTTACAGGAAATCCAAAAAGTCCAAACGGTTGTTTTTGATAAGACAGGAACCTTGACCGAAGGGAAGCCAGTAGTGACTGATGTTATTGGTGATGAAAGAGAAGTGCTAAGTTTGGCTGCTTCACTGGAAGATGTATCTCAACACCCGCTAGCTCAAGCTATTGTTAATCGTGCATCTGAACTAGGAATTAGCCTTTACCCAGTGGAAAACTTCCAGGCCTTGCATGGAAAAGGTGTGACTGGGATTATTAATAGTAAACAAGTCTTGCTTGGGAATGCCAAACTCTTAGATGATCTTGCTATTCCACATGATTATCAAGAACGATTTGATTTGCTTGAGAAAGAAGCGAAAACAGTTGTCTTCCTATCCGTAGATGGTGAACTAAAAGGCTTAATTGCCTTGCAGGATGTCCCTAAGGAAAATGCCAAAGAAGCTATTGCTAAATTGAAAAAACGTGGCCTTAGAACGGTCATGCTTACTGGAGATAATGCTGGAGTAGCCCATGCGATTGCAGAGCAAATTGGAATCGAAGAAGTGATCGCAAATGTCTTGCCAGAGGAAAAGGCTCATGAAATTCACAAGCTTCAAAAGAATGGCAAATTGGCCTTTGTTGGAGATGGTATCAATGATGCGCCGGCCCTCAGTGTAGCCGATGTCGGAATTGCCATGGGCTCTGGGACAGATATTGCCATTGAATCAGCTGATCTTGTCCTTACAACCAACAATTTACTAGGATTGGCACGTGCTTTTGATATGAGTAAGAAGACCTTTAATCGTATTCTACTCAATCTTTTCTGGGCTTCTATCTATAACCTCATTGGTATTCCGATTGCAGCAGGAGTGTTTTCTGGTTTTGGTTTGGTACTCAATCCAGAACTTGCAGGATTAGCCATGGCCTTTAGTTCAGTCTCTGTTCTAATCAGTTCTCTTATGCTTAATTTTACTAAAGTCGATTAATACTCTTCGAAAATCTCTTCAAACCACGTCAGCTTCACCTCGCCGTACTCAAGTACAGCCTGCGGCTAGCTTCCTAGTTTGCTCTTTGATTTTCATTGAGTATAAAAAGGCGGTCTTAACCGCTTTTTTGCTATTCTAAAACAGATTTTCAAAACGTTTTCAATCTGTACTGTAATAGAGAATGAAGTTTTCTGAGCACATTCTTATGAAACTATAAGTAAATGTGATAAATTAGGAGTGTAAATTTACTGAATCGTTTTCAAAAAACATATAAAAGCGCTTTTATTATTCATCAAATTAACTTTTAAGGAGAGTTATCATTATGACTCAAGGGAAAATTACTGCATCTGCAGCAATGCTTAACGTATTGAAAACATGGGGCGTAGATACAATCTACGGTATCCCATCAGGAACACTCAGCTCACTAATGGACGCTTTGGCTGAAGACAAAGATATCCGTTTCTTGCAAGTTCGCCACGAAGAAACAGGTGCTCTTGCAGCGGTTATGCAGGCTAAATTTGGCGGTTCTATCGGTGTTGCAGTTGGTTCAGGTGGTCCAGGTGCGACTCACTTGATCAACGGTGTTTACGATGCAGCTATGGATAACACTCCATTTCTCGCTATCCTTGGATCACGTCCAGTTAACGAATTAAACATGGATGCCTTCCAAGAATTAAACCAAAACCCAATGTACAACGGTATCGCTGTTTACAACAAACGTGTAGCTTACGCAGAGCAATTACCAAAAGTTATCGACGAAGCTTGCCGTGCTGCCGTTTCTAAAAAAGGTCCAGCCGTTGTTGAAATTCCAGTAAACTTTGGTTTCCAAGAAATCGACGAAAACTCATACTACGGTTCAGGTTCTTACGAGCGTTCATTTATCGCTCCTGCTTTGAACGAAGTTGAAATCGACAAAGCTGTTGAAATTTTGAACAACGCTGAACGTCCAGTTATCTACGCTGGTTACGGTGGTGTTAAAGCTGGTGAAGTAATCACTGAATTGTCACGTAAAATCAAAGCACCAATCATCACAACTGGTAAAAACTTCGAAGCTTTCGAATGGAACTACGAAGGTTTGACAGGTTCTGCTTACCGTGTTGGTTGGAAGCCAGCCAACGAAGTGGTCTTTGAAGCAGACACAGTTCTTTTCCTTGGATCAAACTTCCCATTTGCTGAAGTTTACGAAGCCTTCAAGAACACTGAAAAATTCATCCAAGTAGATATCGACCCTTACAAACTTGGTAAACGCCATGCCCTTGACGCTTCAATCCTTGGTGATGCAGGTCAAGCAGCTAAAGCAATCCTTGACAAAGTAAACCCAGTAGAATCTACTCCATGGTGGCGTGCAAACGTTAAGAATAACCAAAACTGGCGTGATTACATGAACAAACTCGAAGGTAAAACTGAAGGTGAATTGCAATTGTATCAAGTTTACAATGCAATCAACAAACATGCTGATCAAGACGCTATCTATTCAATCGACGTAGGTGACACTACTCAAACATCTACTCGTCACCTTCACATGACACCTAAGAACATGTGGCGTACATCTCCACTCTTCGCGACAATGGGTATTGCCCTTCCTGGTGGTATCGCTGCTAAGAAAGACAATCCAGATCGCCAAGTATGGAACATCATGGGTGACGGTGCATTCAACATGTGCTACCCAGACGTTATCACAAACGTTCAATACGACCTTCCAGTTATCAACGTTGTCTTCTCAAATGGTAAATATGCCTTCATCAAGGACAAATACGAAGACACAAACAAACACTTGTTTGGTTGTGACTTCCCTAATGCTGACTATGCGAAAATCGCTGAAGCTCAAGGAGCTATTGGATTTACAGTTGACCGTATCGAAGACATCGACGCAGTCGTTGCTGAAGCTGTTAAATTGAACAAAGAAGGTAAAACTGTTGTTATCGATGCTCACATCACTCCACATCGTCCACTTCCAGTAGAAGTACTTGAATTGGATCCAAAACTTCACTCAGAAGAAGCTATTAAAGCCTTCAAAGAAAAATACGAAGCTGAAGAGCTTGTACCATTCCGTCTCTTCTTGGAAGAAGAAGGGTTACAATCACGCGCAATCAAATAATTCTGCTCGTCGAAAATCAAAAGTAAATATTGTAGATTTTATGCTTTGATTTTCTTAGAGAGTAACTTAAAAGATCGGAGAAATCCGGTCTTTTTATGGAGGATAGTAAATGAATTTAAATCAATTAGATATTATCGTTTCAAATGTTCCCCAGATCTGTTCTGACTTGGAGCGTATCTTGGATAAGAAGGCAGACTATGTTGATGATGGTTTTGCTCAGTTCACGATTGGCAGTCACTGCCTCATGTTATCACAAAATCATTTGATACCTTTGGAAAATTTTCAGTCAGGAATCATTCTACACATTGAAGTTGAAGATTTGGAACAGAATCAAAAGCGTTTGAAAGAATTAGGGATTGAGATTTTACATGGGCCAGTTGTAACTGATTGGGGAACCGAATCCCTGCTAGTAAGTGGCCCTGCAGGTCTAGTGATTGATTTTTATCGTATGAAATAGGACGCTTAGTCATTTGAAGTTAACCATAATGATTCTTAAAAAAGAATGTGCGCTATGAACTATTGAAAGATCGGATTAATCCGGTCTTTTTCTTGTCTTTTCTGTTAAATTTGTTAAAATAGCTTCATAACAATGTTCTAAGGAGAAAAATATGCCAACAACTTTCTTTCTATTAATTGGCTTAATGATGTTAGGCTTTGCTGCCTTCACCTATTTTATGTTTTCCTATTTTATATTTAGTAATTATAGTAATGCCAAGAGATGTACCGAAAGAACGGAAGGAGTTATTATCCGATATTCCTATGCTCTTTATAATGGGATTAGTCTCCCGGTTGTTGAATACACTGTTGACGGGAACCTATACAAGGTCGTAGGGCCTAAATTTCTATCTGCTATTTCAAATACAATCAGTACTCCCTTAGGTTCAATCGTATCTGATGTAAAAACGGATAATTTTGAAAATGGTGAAATTCCACAAGTTTTAAGATACAAAGTTAAGGGGAATAGTTTTTTGTCTTTTACAAAATCTCCTCTTAAGGAACGCTTTCCAATTGGTGGAAAAGTTGCTGTTTATTATGATCCTAAAAAACCAAAACATTCCTATGTAGAAAGACCACTAAGACCTGGGCGATATGCATGGTTGGCAAAATGTTTTATCTATCTTAATGTTTTTATTATGGTTGCTCTAGCTTTCTTTATCATGTTCATTCTTCCAAATCTTCTGAAATAAAGCAGTTTTGTATACAAATTTCAACTACCCTATTTGGCTTCTATGTTCATCGTAGAAGCTTTTTTGTAAAGAAAATGCTTTTCTTAAAACATTTTTGGGGGCTATTTCAGAATTTTTTAAATGTTTGATAGTATAATAGAACTATCAAATCAAGTGAGGTAAAGTGATGACAGATAAATTGCAATTTCCAGAAGGGTTCCTATGGGGTGGTGCAACCGCAGCTAATCAGTGTGAGGGGGCTTATAATTTAGATGGCCGTGGGCTTGCAAACGTTGATGTGGTACCGATTGGCCCAGACCGTGAAGCCATTATCACAGGCCAGAAAAAGATGTTCTCTTTCGAGGAGGGCTATTTTTACCCAGCAAAAGAAGCCATTGACATGTACCATCATTACAAGGAAGATATTGCGCTTTTTGCAGAAATGGGCTTTAAAACTTATCGGCTTTCCATTGCTTGGACTCGGATTTTTCCTAAGGGAGATGAAGCAGAGCCAAATGAAGCTGGCCTAGCTTTTTATGAGGATTTGTTTAAGGAATGCCACAAGTATGGGATCGAACCGCTGGTGACCATCACGCATTTTGATTGTCCGATGCACTTAATTACGGAGTATGGTGGTTGGCGCAACCGTCGTATGTTGGACTTTTACGCAAATCTCTGTCGCACCCTTTTTACCCGTTACAAGGGCTTGGTTAAGTACTGGCTAACGTTCAACGAAATCAATATGATTTTGCATGCCCCCTTTTTAGGAGCAGGAATTTGTTTTGAAGAAGGAGAAAATCAAGAACAAATCAAATACCAAGCAGCTCACCATGAGTTGGTAGCCTCAGCCCTTGCGACTAAAATTGCCCACGAAATTGATCCAGAAAACAAGGTGGGATGCATGTTGGCGGCGGGGCAATACTATCCCAATACAGCTCATCCGAGAGACTACTGGGCAGCCATGGAGGAAGACCGTAAGAGTTACTTCTTCATTGATGTCCAAGCGCGTGGGGAATACCCGAATTACGCCAAGAAGCAGTGGGAACGTGAGGGAATTGAGATTGAAATGACAGCAGAGGATTTGGTCTTGTTGAAGAATCACACTGTTGACTTTGTTTCCTTCTCTTACTATGCGAGCCGAGTGGCCTCAGGGGATCCAGAAGTGACGAATTTGACAGCAGGAAATGTCTTTGCCTCCATCAAAAATCCTTATCTAGAATCCTCAGAATGGGGGTGGCAGATTGACCCATTGGGGCTTCGTATTACCCTCAATGCTATCTGGGATCGTTACCAAAAGCCTATGTTCATCGTAGAAAATGGGCTAGGCGCTATGGATACGCCAGATGAAAATGGCTATGTAGAAGATGACTATAGGATTGATTATCTAGAAGCCCACATCAAGGCTATGCGAGATGCTATTTTCCAAGACGGGGTTGACTTGCTTGGTTATACGACTTGGGGCTGTATTGATTTGGTGTCAGCTGGAACAGGCGAAATGAACAAACGCTATGGATTTATCTATGTGGATCGTGATAATGCTGGTCATGGAAGTCTCAAACGTAGCAGGAAGAAATCCTTCTACTGGTACAAGGATGTCATTGCTAGTAATGGTGCAAGCATTGAGTAGAACTCATTTGTTCACTATTTTTATAAAATCTTCTCCCTACTTTATAAGATAAGAAAAAGAGTTCAATTAGGACTCTTTTTTTGCTATAATGAGGGTGAAAAATTAGACAGGAGATGTAACATGTCAGAACCGTTATTTTTAAATTCCGTAATGCAAGAAAAAATCTGGGGTGGTACTAAACTTCGTGATGAGTTTGGCTACGACATTCCAAGCGAAAAGATTGGTGAGTATTGGGCAATATCAGCTCACCCAAATGGTGTTTCTAAGATAGCTAATGGCCGTTTTGAGGGAACAGACCTAGCTACTTTGTATGCAGAACACCGTGAGTTATTTGGCAACCGTCCAGAGCCAGTATTTCCACTCTTAACTAAAATCCTCGATGCCAATGACTGGCTCAGTGTTCAAGTCCACCCAGACGATGCTTATGGACTAGAGCATGAAGGCGAACTTGGAAAGACAGAGTGCTGGTATATTATCGCAGCAGATGAAGGTTCAGAGATTATTTATGGTCACAATGCCAAGTCAAAAGAAGAACTCCGTCAGCAAATCGAAGATAAAAACTGGGATGCCCTGTTAACAAAAGTTCCTGTAAAAGCTGGAGATTTCTTCTATGTACCAAGTGGAACTATGCACGCTATCGGTGCAGGTATCTTGATCCTTGAAACGCAACAGTCTAGTGATACAACCTACCGTGTCTATGACTTTGACCGTAAGGATGACAATGGCAACTTGCGCGAGCTTCACCTTGAAAAATCCATTGATGTTTTAAATATTGGTGGGCCTGCTAACAGCCGTCCTGTAACTGTTAAAGCAGATGATTTGCGTTCAACTCTCCTTGTATCCAATGAATTCTTCGCAGTTTACAAGTGGGAAATCACTGGAAAAGTTAACTTTGAAAAGACAGCTGACTATAGCTTGTTGAGTGTCTTAGCTGGTCAAGGGAAACTAACTGTGGACGGTAAGGAATATCCAATTCAAAAAGGTAGCCACTTTATCTTACCAAGTGATGTTGAAACTTGGACACTTGAAGGACAAGATTTGGAATTGATTGTTAGCCATCCATAAAAAGAAAGGGCCTGAGTTCATTACTCAAGTCCTTTTTTATATTTACATAAACTGGGCGATAAAGACCACGATGATAATAATTGGGATGATAAAACGAAGAAGGAAGAGCCAGACTTGGAAAAGTCCTTGTTTCCATGGTTTTTCATCAAGATGGAGTTCCTCCATAGCGAGTGCTTTTTTGAAGACATAGCCTGTAAAGAGAGACAAGCAGAGGGCACCAAAGGGCATGAGGAGATTAGAAACCAAGAAGTCCATGGCATCAAAGAAGGTCTTCCCAAAGATTTGAACGTCTGCCATGACACCGTATGATAGGGCTGAAGGGATACCAAATACAAAAGTCAAAACCCCTAAAATCATACTCCACTTAGCACGTTTACGATTGTCTTGGTTGGTGATGTTGCCTACATTGATTTCCAGCATCACGACAGAAGAAGTGACTGTCGCAAAGAGGAAGAGCAAGAGAAAGAGAATATAGAAAATACTTCCAAAAGGCATCTTGTCAAAGAGTTGGGGTAGAACGATAAAGAGGAGACTAGGACCACCTTCAGACTGAATATTGAAGGCTGACATAGCTGGGAAAATAGCTAGTCCTGCCATGATGGATACAGAGATGTTCATGGCAACGATGGACATACCTGATTGGACCAGGTTGGTTTTCTTATCCAAGTAAGAAGCATAGGTCAACATGGCTGTAACCCCGAGGGATAAAGCAAAGAAAGATTGTCCCAGAGCATAGAGGAGTCCGGCGCTTGTCAGTTTTGAAAAGTCAGGTTTGAGGAAATAAACTACACCTTCCATGGCATTTGGCAAGCTGAGAGAGCGCCCGATGATAATGACAAAGATGATAAAGAGCAGGGGCATCATAACTTTCGAAGCTCTTTCAATCCCTTTTTGAACTCCCTTAGATACGATAAAGATGTTGAGGAAGATGAAGAGGGCTTGGGAACCAAGAGCAATCCATGGATTTGAAATAATATCTGTGAAGAGCTGGGCATAATCACTGCTAATCCCAACTTGGAAGGCTTTAGCAATAGCGATACCTAGATAGACTAAAACCCATCCTCCAATAACACTGTAAAAGGATAAGAGAATGAAAAGGGCAAAGGCACCGATCCAACCAATAAAATTGTAGTTCTTGTTATCACCCAATTTTCCAAAGGTTTTGATTGCTGACACGCCAGCGCTCCGCCCAAGGGCAAACTCCGCCAAGAGGAGAGGAAAGCCAATCAATAGTGTCGAGATGAGAAAGACAAGTAAAAATCCACCTCCACCATTGGCTGCAGTCATGTATGGAAACTTCCAAACGGCTCCAAGACCAATAGCGGAACCAGCAGACGCAAGGATGAAGCCCAGTTTCGAGCCCCATTGCGATTTTTCAGACATAGTAAAACTCCGATCTATTTTTTAAAATAAGAAAAGGCTACTTGAGTTGTCAAATAGCCTTCTCTCAATGGCTCTTTATGAGCTTTTTATTTGATTGATAGACTTGATTATCCTATCATGATTTTTGAAGTCTGTCAAGAAAATCAATTTTACGTCTTCATAATTCTTAAAAAAATACTTGACTCTCCCCAAAGGGGAGGGTATATACTAATTATGTGAGGTGGAAATCATGTACCATATCAAAGAAGCTGCGCAGCTTTCAGGTGTCTCTATCAAGACCCTTTACCATTATGATAAGATAGGACTCTTGGTCCCATTAAAGTCAGAAAATGGCTATCGAACCTACAGTCAAGAAGATTTAGAACGACTACAGATTATCCTCTATTACAAGTATCTAGGTTTTTCTTTAGAAAAAATAGCAGAGCTATTGAAGGAAGAAAAGACGGACTTGTTACCACATTTGACGAGACAGTTGGATTACCTGACTCGAGAAAGACAACATCTGGATACCTTAATTTCAACCTTACAAAAAACCATACAAGAACAAAAAGGAGAAATAAAAATGACCATTCAAGAAAAATTCACTGGATTTAGCTATCAAGACAATCAAAAATACCACCAAGAGGCGGTAGAAAAATATGGCCAGGAAGTCATGGACCAGGCTCTCGAGCGTCAAAAAGGACGAGAGGATGAAGCTACAACAGCCTTTAATCAAATCTTTCAAGCCTTGGCACAAAATCTACAATCTGGTCTGCCGATAACAGCATCTGAAAACCAAGAGGAAGCAGCCAAACTCTTGCAAGCTATTCGTATATATGGATTTGACTGCTCTATGGAAGTCTTCGGTCATATCGGAAAAGGCTATGTCTATAATCCAGAGTTTAAGGAAAACATTGATAAGTTTGGACAGGGAACAGCCCAGTACACATCAGATGTTATTGCCCACTATGTTCGAACTCAGACAAAATAAAGATCGGCGGAGAGACCTCTGCCGATTTACTGTTATTTGAGTTGGTAAGACCAGTCTTCACCATCCTTGTAGTAAAAGAACTCACTGAGATCTTCTTCAAGAAAAACACGAAGCATATCAGACATATCCTCAGTAGCTAGTTTAAGATGAGATAGATTTTCAAAATCCTCCCACCAGACTTTTCCTTCGTCTGAAGATTGGAGCTCACCAGCAAAGTGTTCAGTTTTGTAAAAGAGGACAACATAACGATAATCTGCATCATCATACCAATCTTTGATACCGCAGAGTTGGGGTTTAGAAATGGTCAGACCAGTTTCTTCTTTCACTTCACGAATGACAGCATCGACAAAGGATTCGCCACGTTCAACATGGCCACCAGGAAAAGTAATGCCAGGCCAGTTAGGACTAACTCGATCTTGAACCAAAACCTTGTCCCCATTTTTAATCAAGCACATGTTGACAAATTCGACTGATTCTCTTCTATCCATCTTATTTGTCCTATTTTGTTAGTAATTTTTCTACCACGTTTAACTTTCGCATGGTCAGATCAACGCCGAACAGCTTTTCGAGATAGTTGGTATTAAGCTTTTTTCGTTTTGCAGTTCTAGGGAGATAGAGGTAAAGACAATGGTTGCCGATACAAATTTCTTCTTCACCATAGTCAATATTCAATTTTTCTAATGGTAGACTTTGGATAGCATTCTGGAAAAGAATTATATGTATACGGTCATAAAGATAGTGTTCTCCAAACGGATTTTCTTGGACAATTTTTGTAAAATCACTCTTATTTTTAATGACCATTTTCAAGTCGGCTCCGATTTTTTCTTTTATTAGAGTATGGACTTGTTCTCGTATTTCTTCT
The DNA here is from genome assembly GCF_047465525.1 of Streptococcus infantis. Classification (GTDB taxonomy): domain Bacteria; phylum Bacillota; class Bacilli; order Lactobacillales; family Streptococcaceae; genus Streptococcus; species Streptococcus infantis_R. The sequence continues at coordinate 67,839 of NZ_JASGZS010000002.1, forward strand.
ATGGCTAAGTCGCTTTCAAGAATAATATTTCCACTTTGAATATAAGTTCGAACGTGTTGGAAACCAGCCTCTGTTAAGATATCTACCAGATAAGACATTTTAGGGATAGCATTTTGTCCATTCGGTGTAACACCTCTCAGTAAAATAATATGTTCCAAAATAGCTCCTTTCTTATCCAATATCTTTAGATACTATATCATTTATAGTTCTAGTTTGAGCCTGCCACCCAGCCGGTGCAGAGGGCGGAAGTGATGTTAAATCCCCCCGTATGGGCATTGATATCTAGTACTTCGCCAGCAAAGTGGAGTCCAGGCACTAGCTTACTTTCCAGCGTTTTAGGATTGATTTCCTTGAGACTAACGCCACCTTTAGTTACAAAGGATTTAGCTAATGACATTTTGTCAGTTACAGGGATTTTAAGAGCCTTGATGGACTGGACAAGTTGGTCGCGTTCCTTTTCTGTTAGTTGTTTGACTTTTTCAGGATATCCTTGGACAAAAAATTCTGCCAATCGTTCAGGGAGCAAGGTTTTTAAGGCATTTTTCAAGGATTTTTCACGGTTCTCTTCTAAAAAGTCAACTAATTCTCTCTCAGAAAGTTGTGGCAAGACATCTAGTGAAAGGACTTCCCCACCCTTGACAAAGCTAGACATGCGTAGTGCAGCAGGTCCTGACAAACCAAAGTGGGTAAAGAGCAGGTCATGGGTGATGACGTGCTTGCCATAGCTTAGGGTTACATCGTCTAGGGAAATTCCCTGCAAGGCCTTATGCGGGAAATCAGTCAACAATGGACTTTCAGCAGCTTCGAGTTCGGTAATAGTATGTTTGAAATGGCGGGCGATTTCATGACCAAAACCAGTAGAGCCAGTAGAAGGATAGGATTTTCCACCTGTTGTGACAATGAGTTTATCACAAGTAAAGATTTGATCTGCAGACTTCAGGACAAACTGGTCGTCAATCTTTTTAACAGAAACAATCTCTGTTTGAGTGGCAACTTGCCCACCTAGCTCCATGATTTTCTTTTCCAGTGCTTCGATAATGGTCCGAGATTTGTCGCTGGCTGGAAAGACACGCCCGTGGTCTTCGACCTTGAGTTTTACGCCATTTTCAGTAAAAAAGTTGATGATATCATGGTTATCAAACTGGGAAAAGACACTGTATAGAAAGCGGCCATTTCCAGGGATGCCAGCTAATAGGTCATCTAGAGTTCCATTGTTGGTCACATTGCAGCGACCACCACCAGTACCCGCTAATTTTTTTCCAAGTTTTCGATTTTTTTCAATGAGGAGGGTTTTCTGCCCATAAAAGCTACTGGAAATGGTAGCCATCATACCAGCCGGGCCTCCCCCAATTACAATAGTGTCAAAATGTTTCATAAAAGTATTGTACCATAAAAAAGACGGAGGGACAGAAATCGGTAGATCAAGTTTTGCATGATAGTACCTAGTCCCGTGAATCTTTATCAAACCCGTGGCTTCTTCAAACTTATGTATTGACAAGATGAAATTGTCAGTACAAAAGTCTACTCTGCTACAGTAGAAAAGATAATTGCTGATAAAAATTGAGGTCGGGACATTGAATCCCGACCTCTGTCTTATATAAATTAGTCAATTTCATATCCCATGAGGAGTCCACCTTCTTCTGCATAAAAACTGCAGAGTCCAGAGGTTGGGATAATCTTGATTTCAGCTTGTGGGAATGTTTCACGCACACGTTCAGAGAGCTGTTGGCAGAATTTATCATTACTGCGGTGAGCCATGACGATACGTCCACCAGCATAGCCAGCTTTAATTAATTCTTCATAGGCAGCTTGAAGAGATTTTTTAGCACCACGAGCCTTTTGGAGGAGTTCCAAGGTTCCAGTTTCACTTGCTTCCCCGACCATACGAATATTAAGGAGCCCAACAACTGTACCGATCAGCTTACTCAAGCGACCATTCTTAACGAGGTTATCAACCTTAGCGAGGACGAATAGTAACTTAGTTTTTTCTTGGTAGGCAGTAATAGCTTTAACCACTTCTTCAAAAGAAAGTCCTTGGTCAATCAAATCATTGATTTTTTCTACGATAAGGTCAACTTCTCCACCAGCAGACAAACTATCAATGACATGAATCTGAGTATCAGGATGTTCTTCGAGATAGAGATTCTTAGCTAATTGAGCGCTGTTTTGACTACCAGAAAGAGTTCCGGTAATGGTCACTACAAAAATATGTTTTGCACCCTCGAATGCTCGCAAGTAATCATCAGGGCTAGGACAAGCTGATTTTGAAGCTTCAGAAGTTGCATACATGGTTTCCATCATTTTGTCAATATCAAGACTAGCATCGTCAATAAAGACTTGATCAGCCACTTGAATGGTTAAGGGAACACTGATGAATTCAGTATCAATTGCTGGATTTGCCAGTTGACGATAATCACAACCAGAGTCAGCTACAATCTTCCAAGTCATAGAAATTCTCCATCTTTATCACTTATACATTGACAAAGGTTCTGTCTTTTTTTACAATTATATCATGAAAAATCTTAAAACAAAAGTCTCGTCACTCTGTTGTCACAAGTAGAAAGGAAGTGTTATGGCCGAACGAAGAATTTCTGAAAATTCGCTTGAAAATCTCAGAAAATCAAACAAAGAATCCAATTTACTGACCAGAGAAGCTATCGAAACAGCTCTTTTGCAACTTTTGGAGAAAAAGGAGTTGACAAAGATTAGCATTTCCGAATTGGTAAAAAGAGCTGGGGTCTCCCGTGCAGCCTTTTATCGAAACTATGACTCCAAAGAAGAGATTTTAGAAAGCGTCTTTAAACGCAGTGTCCATAATATCATGGAGCAGCTGAGTCATTATGATGTCAAAACGGATCTCTATCTGGTTTGGGTTCATCTCTTTCGTGAAGCCAGAAAAGAAGCCAAGGTTATTCAGCTTGCCCTGGACTATCACTTGGAAAAAATATTTGTGCAAGCTATGCAGGAATTTTTGGAAAAATATTATGGAAAATCAAAGGGTGTTAGCAGTTATCTGCATTCTTTTTGGAGTTCTGCCATCGTATCAGTTTTGCTTAAATGGATCAAGGATGGAATGAAGGTTCCTGCTGAAAAAATTGCAGATTTACGCCTACCATTTTTCAAAAAATAGATCAGGAGGAGAGAAGTTATGACAGAAAAAAGACTGGCTTGGGATGAGTATTTTGCTGCTCAAGCCCTATTGATTGCCAATCGTTCAACCTGTAAACGCGCCAAGGTAGGAGCTGTTTTAGTCAAGGATAATAAGGTTATTTCAACAGGTTATAATGGCTCTGTATCAGGAACGGAGCATTGTATTGACCATGACTGTTTGGTGATTGAGGGCCACTGTGTCCGCACTCTTCATGCTGAGGTTAATGCTATTTTACAAGGAGCCGAACGTGGCGTTCCAAAAGGATTTACAGCTTATGTGACCCATTTTCCTTGTCTTAATTGTACCAAGCAATTACTTCAGGTAGGTTGTGAACGTGTCGTTTATATTAACCAGTATCGTATGGACGACTACGCCCAGTATCTCTATCGTGAAAAAGGGACTGAGTTGACACATTTACAACTTGAGACAGTACAAGCAGCTCTTCAAGAAGCTAACTTGATTTAAAAATTAAAAAAAAAGATGGTTTAGAAGGATTTTTAAACCATTTTTTGATATAATAAGAAGAATAAATTGAAAGAAGGAATTCAGAAAATGGGAAAACTTGAAGTCATTAATCATCCACTCATTCAACACAAATTGTCAATCTTGCGTCGTACAGACACTTCTACAAAAGCTTTTCGTGAATTAGTAGATGAAATTGCTATGTTGATGGGATATGAAGTACTTCGTGATCTTCCGCTTGAAGACGTTGAAATCGAAACACCTATCACAAAAACAGTTCAAAAACAATTGGCTGGTAAAAAATTGGCAATTGTTCCAATCTTGCGTGCAGGTATCGGGATGGTCGATGGGCTATTGAGCTTGGTTCCAGCAGCCAAAGTTGGACATATTGGTATGTACCGTGACGAAGAAACTCTTCAACCAGTAGAATACTTGGTAAAATTACCTGAAGATATCGACCAACGTCAAATTTTTGTGGTTGACCCTATGCTTGCAACAGGTGGTTCTGCAATCTTGGCTGTTGATTCCCTCAAAAAACGTGGAGCATCAAACATCAAATTTGTCTGCCTTGTATCCGCTCCAGAAGGTGTAAAAGCTCTTCAAGAAGCTCACCCAGATGTAGAAATCTTTACAGCAGCTTTGGATGAACGTTTGAACGAACATGGCTATATCGTTCCAGGTCTTGGTGACGCAGGAGACCGCTTGTTCGGTACTAAATAAGATTCTAAGCATAAACTAAAACTGTTCATTGGTTTTAGTCTCGAAAGGAGGTTGAATTTTTGTGTCTGTTTTTAGGATAGAGCAAAGATTTGACCTTTTTTGACCAAAAAGATATAATAGACCTGTATTGAGTCGTTTGACTAAGAAAAATTGAAATCAGAAGGAGAAATGAATGATTCCTGTAGTTATTGAACAAACAAGTCGTGGAGAACGTTCATATGACATTTACTCACGTCTTTTAAAAGATCGTATCATCATGTTGACTGGTCCAGTTGAAGACAATATGGCCAATTCAGTTATCGCCCAATTGCTTTTCTTGGATGCTCAAGACAGCACTAAAGATATCTACCTCTATGTTAATACACCAGGTGGATCAGTTTCAGCTGGTTTAGCAATTGTAGATACTATGAATTTCATTAAAGCAGACGTACAAACGATTGTTATGGGTATGGCTGCCTCAATGGGAACTATTATCGCATCAAGTGGTGCTAAGGGCAAACGCTTCATGCTTCCAAATGCAGAGTACATGATTCACCAACCAATGGGTGGTACAGGTGGTGGTACACAGCAAACAGATATGGCTATTGCTGCTGAGCACTTGCTTAAAACTCGTAAGACTTTGGAGCAAATTCTTGCAGATAATTCTGGTAAATCAGTTGAGCAAATCCATGCAGATGCTGAACGTGATTACTGGATGAGCGCTCAAGAAACACTTGAATATGGTTTCATTGATGAAATCATGGCTAATAATTCTTTGAATTAATCTTTTGAAGCAAACTCGACTGAGTTTGCTTTTTTTGATATAATGGTAAGAAGATTGTTAGAAGGAAGTTGTAATATGTTTCAAAAAGAGAATCGGTCTGGTCTGATTATCTACCTATACTATAATCGTGATGCAAAAAAACTCGATAATTATGGTGATATTTGTTACCACTCTAAAAAACACCGTTATCTGCAACTTTATGTCCCAACAGAAGAAGTGGAAGAACTGGTTAGCCGTTTAGGAAAAGAGAGATTTATCAAAAAAGTGCGACGATGCCATATCCAAGAATTGGAAACTCCCTTTGTTGGTAGTCTCTACAGAAATAACGAAAACGTTATCATGTAAAAATTAAGATAAATGTGTTGACAATTTTCAGATAATTCGGTATATTCTTAACATGCTATTTATTTAAGAAATAAGGAGACAAAAAAGATGAAGAAAAAATTTGCCTTATCACTTGTAGCTCTTGCAAGTGTAGCTGTTTTAGCAGCTTGTGGAGAAGTGAAGACAGGAGCTTCAAATTCAACTGGTAACCCAGTGGATGAGAAAGTCGTAAAAATCGGTTTCAACTTTGAAGAAACTGGTGCTGTAGCATCTTACGGTACATCTGAGCAAAAGGGTGCTCAACTTGCAGTTGATGAAATCAACGCAGCAGGTGGTATCGATGGAAAACAGATCGAAGTAGTCGACAAAGATAACAAATCAGAAACTGCTGAAGCTGCTTCTGTTTCAACAAACCTTGTGACTCAATCTAAAGTAGCAGCTATCGTAGGACCTGCAACTTCAGGTGCAACCGCAGCAGCAGTAGCAAATGCTACACAAGCTGGGGTTCCATTGATTTCTCCAAGTGCTACTCAAGATGGTTTGACAAAAGGTCAAGATTTCCTTTTCATCGGAACATTCCAAGATAGCTTCCAAGGAAAAATTATTTCTAACTATGTTACAAACAAGTTGAACGCTAAGAAAGTTGTCTTGTATACTGATAACTCAAGCGACTATGCTAAAGGAATTGCAAAATCATTCCGTGATTCATTCTCAGGCGAAATCGTAGCAGATGAAACGTTTGTATCAGGTGATACTGACTTCCAAGCAGCTTTGACAAAAATCAAAGATAAAGACTTTGATGCAATCGTATTGCCAGGTTACTACACAGAAGCTGGTAAGATTGTAAACCAAGCTCGTGGTATGGGAATTGATAAACCAATCATTGGTGGTGATGGATTCAACGGTGCAGAGTTTGTTCAACAAGCAACAGCTGAACGCGCATCAAATATCTACTTCATCTCAGGTTTCTCAACTACTGTAGAGGTTTCAGCAAAAGCAAAAGCCTTCCTTGAAGCTTACCGTGCAAAATACAACGAAGATCCTTCAACATTTGCAGCTCTTGCTTATGACTCTGTTTACCTTGTAGCTAATGCAGCAAAAGGTGCAAAAACTTCAGTTGATATCAAGAACAATCTTGCTAAAACACAAAACTTCGAAGGTGTTACAGGTCAAACAAGCTTTGATGCAGATCACAACACTGTGAAAACAGCCTTCATGATGACCATGAATAATGGTAAAGTAGAAGCGGCAGAAGTCGTAAAACCATAATTATAGATACAGGAAATGGGGAATGAGCTTTTACTCACTCCCTGTTTCGGTGTTTATGAAAGGATTATTTTTTTATAAAAATCCTAAAAAATAAAACTTAGAAAGAGTGAACCATATGCTTCAACAACTTGTCAATGGTCTAATCTTGGGGAGTGTCTATGCGCTGCTAGCCCTAGGTTATACTATGGTTTATGGAATTATCAAGCTCATTAACTTTGCCCACGGTGATATTTATATGATGGGTGCTTTCATGGGTTATTTCTTGATTAATTCCTTGCAATTAAATTTCTTTGTAGCCTTGATCTTATCGATGATCGGAACGGCAATTCTCGGTGTTATCATTGAGTTTCTTGCTTATCGTCCATTACGTCATTCAACTCGTATTTCTGTATTGATTACAGCCATCGGGGTTTCCTTCTTACTGGAGTATGGGATGGTCTATCTGGTAGGCGCCAATACACGTGCCTTCCCTCAAGCAATCCAAACAGTTCGTTATGACTTGGGACCAATTAGTCTAACAAATATTCAATTGTTGATTTTGACTGTCTCACTTGTTTTGATGGTTCTTCTACAACTCATCGTGCAAAAAACCAAAATGGGGAAAGCCATGCGTGCCGTTTCTGTAGATAGTGATGCTGCTCAGCTGATGGGGATTAACGTGAACCGTACAATCAGTTTCACCTTTGCATTGGGCTCAGCTCTAGCTGGTGCAGCGGGTGTCTTGATTGCACTTTACTATAACTCTCTTGAGCCATTGATGGGAATGACTCCAGGTATTAAATCATTTGTGGCTGCCGTTCTTGGTGGTATCGGAATCATCCCTGGTGCAGCTCTGGGTGGCTTTGTTATTGGTCTTTTGGAGACATTTGCTACTGCCTTCGGAATGTCAGATTTCCGTGATGCCATCGTGTATGGAATCTTGCTCTTAATCTTGATTGTTCGTCCAGCTGGTATCCTCGGTAAGAATGTGAAAGAGAAGGTGTAAACAATGAAAGAAAATTTAAAAGTTAATATTCTATGGTTATTCCTTTTGTTGCTTGGATATGGTTTGATTAGCCTATTGGTTTCAGTAGGAGTCTTGAACCTTTTCCATATTCAGATTATTGAACAAATCGGTATCAATATTATTCTAGCAGTAGGTCTTAACCTAATCGTTGGGTTCTCTGGTCAGTTTTCACTTGGACATGCTGGATTTATGGCTATTGGTGCCTATGCAGCAGCTATTATTGGTTCTAAATCTCCAACCTATGGTGCATTCTTTGGAGCTATGTTGCTCGGTGCCATTATTGCTGGTTTGGTTGCCTTGGTAGTTGGAATTCCTACCCTACGTTTGAAAGGGGATTATCTCGCGGTTGCGACACTTGGTGTTGCTGAAATTATTCGTATCTTCATTATTAATGGTGGAAGCCTTACAAACGGTGCTGCTGGTATTTTGGGGATTCCTAACTTTACAACTTGGCAAATGGTATACTTCTTTGCCGTGATTACAACGATTGCCACTCTCAATTTCCTTCGCAGTCCTATCGGACGTTTAACCTTATCAGTTCGTGAAGATGAGATTGCTGCTGAGTCAGTAGGGGTAAATACAACAAAAATTAAAATCATTGCTTTTGTTTTTGGTGCTGTTACTGCAAGTATCGCAGGTACTCTTCAGTCAGGATTTATTGGATCAGTCGTACCAAAAGATTATACGTTTATCAACTCTATCAATGTCTTGATTATCGTTGTGTTCGGTGGTTTAGGTTCCATTACAGGGGCAATTGTTGCGGCAATCGTGCTTGGAATCTTGAACATGCTCCTTCAAGACGTGGCTAGCGTTCGTATGATTATCTATGCTTTGGCCTTAGTACTCGTTATGATCTTCAGACCAGGTGGTCTTCTTGGGACATGGGAATTGAGCCTATCACGTCTCTTTAAAAAAGGTAAGAAGGAGGGACAAAACTAATGGCATTACTTGAAGTAAAAAATTTAACCAAACATTTTGGTGGTCTGACAGCCGTTGGGGACGTCACTCTCGAATTGAACGAAGGTGAACTTGTTGGTTTGATTGGACCGAATGGTGCTGGGAAAACAACCCTCTTCAACTTGTTGACAGGTGTTTATGAACCAAGCGAAGGGACAGTAACCTTGGATGGTCACTTGTTAAATGGCAAGCAACCTTATAAAATCGCATCTCTTGGTTTAGGGCGTACCTTCCAAAATATCCGCCTTTTTAAGGACTTGACAGTTTTGGATAACGTTCTAATTGCATTTAGTAATCATCATAAACAACATGTTTTTGCAAGTTTCTTGCGCTTACCAGCTTTTTATAAGAATGAAAAAGAATTGAAGGCTAAAGCCTTAGAATTACTAAAAATCTTTGATTTGGATGGAGATGCTGAAACTCTAGCTAAAAATTTAGCCTATGGTCAACAACGTCGTTTGGAAATTGTTCGTGCTCTTGCTACAGAACCTAAAATCCTTTTCTTGGATGAGCCTGCAGCGGGTATGAATCCACAAGAAACTGCAGAATTGACTGAGTTGATTCGTCGCATCAAGGATGAATTCAACATTACTATTATGCTGATTGAACATGATATGAACTTGGTTATGGAAGTTACTGAGCGTATCTACGTTCTTGAGTACGGTCGTTTGATTGCTCATGGAACACCAGATGAAATCAAGAGTAATAAACGTGTTATCGAAGCTTATCTAGGAGGTGAAGCCTAATGTCTATGTTAAAAGTTGAAAACCTCTCAGTACACTATGGTATGATTCAAGCTGTACGTGATGTGAGCTTTGAAGTAAATGAAGGAGAAGTTGTTTCCCTTATCGGTGCAAACGGTGCTGGTAAAACAACCATCCTTCGTACCTTATCAGGCCTTGTTCGTCCAAGTTCTGGTAAAATTGAATTTTTGGGACAAGAAATCCAAAAGATGCCTGCACAAAAAATTGTGGCATCAGGACTTTCTCAAGTACCAGAAGGACGTCACGTCTTCCCTGGTTTGACAGTTATGGAAAACTTGGAGATGGGAGCCTTTCTTAAGAAAAATCGTGAAGAGAATCAAGCAAATTTGAAGAAAGTCTTTTCACGTTTCCCTCGTCTAGAAGAACGTAAAAACCAAGATGCAGCTACCCTTTCTGGTGGTGAGCAACAGATGCTTGCTATGGGACGCGCGCTTATGTCAACGCCTAAGCTTCTTTTGTTAGATGAACCTTCAATGGGGCTTGCACCAATTTTCATCCAAGAAATTTTTGATATCATCCAAGATATTCAAAAACAAGGTACAACCGTTCTTTTGATTGAGCAAAATGCCAATAAAGCACTAGCCATCGCAGATCGAGGCTATGTTCTTGAAACAGGTAAAATCGTTCTTTCAGGAACAGGTAAAGAACTCGCAGCATCAGACGAAGTTAGAAAAGCATATCTAGGTGGCTAAAAAGGTCCGGGGGACCTTTTTAGTCGGCGGATAAGGATTACGTAGTAATCTTCGCATAGTCTGGGAGACTAGTTTAGGTTGCGAATAAGGATTGCGCAAGCAATCCACATTAGTCCCTAGGACCTTTTTAGTCGGCAGATAGAGATTGCTTGGCAATCATCAGATCCACTGGATTGTTTTAGTCACTGGATAAGGATTACGTACTAATCTTCGTATAGTCTGGGAGACTAGTTTAGGTTGCGAATAAAGACTGCCAAACAAATTACATAATCATAAGATTGAGGGTCCTAATATAGGGCTCTTTTTATAGTATTTCAGAGTTTTCAGAATCTTGAAAAAGAGATGAAAGCGTTTGATTGATTTTCGTAAAAAGTGTATAATAAAGCTATAAACATAAAGGAGAGTTCCTATGGCAGTTAAAGATTTTATGACACGAAAGGTCGTATATATTAGCCCAGATACGACTGTAGCACATGCAGCAGACTTGATGCGCGAACAAGGTTTGCATCGTCTTCCTGTTATTGAAAATGATAAATTAGTTGGTCTAGTAACAGAAGGAACAATTGCTGAAGCCAGTCCATCAAAAGCAACGAGTCTTTCAATCTTTGAGATGAATTACTTGCTCAATAAAACAAAAGTAAAGGACGTCATGATTCGTGATGTTGTAACTGTCTCAGGTTATGCAAGTTTGGAAGATGCAACCTACCTTATGCTGAAAAATAAGATTGGAATCTTGCCAGTTATTGATAATGGACAAGTCTATGGTGTCATTACTGACCGTGATGTATTCAGAGCATTTCTTGAAATTTCTGGTTATGGCGAAGAGGGAATCCGTGTTCGTTTTATCACAGAAAATGAAGTTGGGGTACTTGGTAAGATTGTTTCTTTAATCGTTGAGGAAAATCTAAATATTTCTCATACTGTTAATATTCCACGTAAAGATGGTAAGATTGTTATCGAAGTTCAAATTGAGGGAACGGTTGATCTAGCTACCTTTAAACAGAAATTTGAATCTGAGAATATTCAAGTTGAAGAAATTACACAAACTTTAGCAAAAAAACTGTAAAAAATAAAATAGAAGCAGTTTTTACTTGCTAAAAAAATTTTTTTCTAGTATAATAATTTATTGTGAGCAAACCTCACTTACCCCTTGCAATGTCTTGGGGTCATTAGACCAAAAGGAGGAACATATCAATGGCTAAATACGAAATTCTTTATATCATTCGTCCAAACATTGAAGAAGAAGCGAAAAACGCTTTGGTAGCACGTTTTGACTCTATCTTGACTGACAACGGTGCAACTGTTGTTGAATCAAAAACATGGGAAAAACGTCGTCTTGCATACGAAATCCAAGATTTCCGCGAAGGACTTTACCACATCGTTAACGTTGAAGCAAATGATGATGCAGCTCTTAAAGAGTTTGACCGTCTTTCAAAAATCAACGCTGACATTCTTCGTCACATGATCGTCAAAACTGACGCGTAAGAAGGTAGATTATGATTAACAATGTTGTACTTGTAGGGCGTATGACTCGTGACGCTGAGTTGCGTTATACCCCATCAAATGTAGCAGTTGCGACTTTTACTCTTGCAGTAAACCGTACATTTAAGAGTCAAAATGGCGAACGTGAGGCTGATTTTATCAATGTCGTTATGTGGCGCCAACAGGCTGAGAATCTTGCTAATTGGGCTAAAAAAGGCTCACTTATCGGGGTGACAGGTCGTATTCAGACTCGTAGTTACGATAACCAGCAAGGACAACGTGTCTACGTGACGGAAGTCGTGGCTGAGAATTTCCAAATGTTGGAAAGCCGTAGTGTGCGTGAAGGACATACTGGTGGAGCTTATTCTGCACCAAGTTCAAACTATTCAGTACCTACTCAATCAGTACCTGACTTTTCACGTGATGAAAATCCATTCGGAACAACGAATCCTTTGGATATTTCAGATGATGATTTACCATTCTAATGGACAATTAATACTATAAAGGAGAAAAAAACATGGCTCAACAACGTCGTGGCGGATTCAAACGCCGTAAAAAAGTTGATTACATCGCAGCAAACAAAATTGAATATGTTGATTACAAAGATACTGAGCTTCTTAGCCGTTTCGTTTCAGAACGTGGGAAAATCCTTCCTCGTCGTGTAACAGGAACTTCAGCTAAAAACCAACGTAAAGTAACAACAGCTATCAAACGCGCTCGCGTAATGGCTTTGATGCCTTTCGTAAACGAAGATTAAAGAAAAGACCCCGACGGGTCTTTTTTTCACGAGCATAGAAATGTGAAAGCGAGTTGAGGTCCGAGGGACCTCTTTTTCAGACCCGGGTGGGTCTTTTTTTCAGGTCCAGTGGACCTCTTTTTCAGGCTCTTTGTCAACTGTAGTGGGTTGAAGAAAATCTAAGATCGAGAAAGGACGGATTTCGTCCTTTCTTTTTTGATGTTGAGAGCGATAAAAATCCGTTTTTTGAAGTTTTCAAAGTTCCGAAAACCAAATGCATTTCGTTTGATAAGTTTGATGAGATTATTGGTCGCTTCCAGTTTGGCGTTGGAATAGAGTAGTTGAAGGGCGTTGACAATTTTCTCTTTGTCCTTGAGAAATGTCTTAAAGACAGTCTGAAAAAGAGGATGAACCTGTTTAAGATTGTCTTCAATGAGTCCGAAAAATTTGTCTGGCTCCTTGTTCTGAAAGTGAAAAAGCAAGAGCTGATAGATATTATAGTGGTGTCTCAAGTCTTCTGAATAGCTCAAAAGCTTGTCTAGAATCTCCTTATTTGTTAAGTGCATGCGAAAAGTAGGGCGATAAAAACGTTTATCACTTAGTTTACGACTATCCTGTTGAATGAGCTTCCAGTAGCGCTTGATAGCTTTGTATTCATGGGATTTTCTATCAAATTGATTCATGATTTGAACACGGACACGACTCATAGCACGGCTAAGATGTTGCACAATGTGAAAACGATCTAGAACGATTTTAGCATAAGGAAAAAGCTGTTTAGCCAAGTTATAGTAAGGACTAAACATATCCATAGTAATGATTTTCACCTGACAGCGAACTGCGCTATCGTAGCGCAGAAAGTGATTTCGGATGATAGTTTGGGTTCTACCTTCAAGCACGGTGATAATGTTGAGATTGTCAAAATCTTGTGCAATGAAACTCATCTTTCCCTTGGTAAAGGCATACTCGTCCCAAGACATAATATCAGGAAGTCGGCTAAAGTCATGTTTAAAACGGAAGTCATTGAGCTTGCGAACGACAGTTGAAGTTGAAATGGAAAGCTGATGGGCAATATCAGTCATAGAAGTCTTTTCAATCAATTTTTGCACAATTTTTTGATTGATAATACGAGGAATTTGGTGATTTTTCTTGACGAGAGAGGTTTCGGTTACCATCATTTTCGAGCACTGATAGCACTTGAAACGGCGTTTTCTAAGGAGGATTCTAGTAGGCATACCAGTCGTTTCGAGGTAAGGAATTTTCGACGGTTTTTGGAAGTCATATTTCTTCATTTGACTTCCGCAATCAGGACAAGATGGAGCCTCATAATCCAGTTTAGCGATGATTTCTTTGTGAGTATCCATATTGATGATATCTACAATCTTGATGTTTGGGTCTTTGATATCGAGTAGTTTTGTGATAAAATGTAATTGTTCCATATGAATCTTTCTAATGAGTTGTTTAGTCGCTTTTCATTATAGGTCATATGGGACTTTTTTTCTACAACAAAATAGGCTCCATAAGATCCATAGGGGATTTACCCACTACAAATATTATAGAGCCTGAAAATCAAAGAACAAACTAGGAAGCTAGCTGCAGGTTGCTCAAAGCACAGCTTTGAGGTTGCAGATAAAGATGATGTGGTTTGAAGAGATTTTCGAAGAGTATAAAAACCAGCGACATTAATCACTGGTTGCTAATTTGATTGTTCACTTGAAAGGGATGAAGGATTATCTAGACCTTCTATTTCTACGATAGCCATTTAGTTTTTTATTTTCCCAATAACTGTTAAAGATTTTTTCTTTACTTTCACGATCAATTTCTAGGAAATAAGCATAGAGTAGATCAATTAAGATCAACATAGGAAGTTGGGCAGAAATGCGTTGGATATAGGAAGCCTGACTCTGGCTTGCTACCAGTACAGTTTCTGTAAACTCCTGAGTTTCCTTGCTAGGCGTACTAGTAAAAAGAACAGTTTTAGCCCCCATATCTTGAGCGTCTAGTAAACTGTCAATGATGGATGGAGTTGTTCCTGAAAGGGAAAAGCCAAAAACCAAACATTTTTCATCGATGATACTGGTTGTCCAGGCGAAACCATCTGGATCTGTCAAAGCCTCACAAACGACTCCAAGTCTCATGAAACGCAATTTCATCTCACGCGCAACGAGGCCAGAACTGCCAGTCCCAAAAAAATAGACGCGTTCTGATTGATCAATCATTTGGGCAATGCGCTCCAGTTGGTCATCATCAATCAATTCTTGTGTCATTTCTCGGATGTTTGTATAGCTCCTCAAGACTCTTTGGGTCAAAGGATTCATATCCTGTTGTGGGACGGAAAGGGTATCTTTTTGTTGTTGGTATTTGAAAATAAATTCCCGATAGCCCGTAAAGCCACATTTTTTGGCAAAACGAGTGAGAGCCGCCTGAGAAATATGAAGCTTTTGTGTGACCTGCTGAGAAGACAAGTCATCGTGAATGGTATCTGCCTGCAAAAAATAGCGGGCAATCTCTTGCTCTAAATCGGTCATTTCTTCAAAGTGAAGATCAATAATCGTAGAGATATCTTGCTTGTTCATGGGCCTCCCTTGTAGTTATTGGTTAAAATTTTTATCAATGAAATCTATAAAATAGCGCTTACTTTAATTATACCACAGTTGCTTTGTTTTTTGGATAAAAAGGAAAAGTCTTTTCTTTTTCCATAATTTTCTCTTTAAATTATGGTACAATGAAGAGTAAGATTTTGATTAGAAATGAGACTGCTTTGTATGAGAAAATTTAATAGCCATTCGATACCGACTCGGCTTAATTTATTGTTTGCAATCGTTATTTTGCTCTTCATGACCATCATTGGTCGCTTGCTCTATATGCAATTCGTAAATAAGGATTTCTATGAAGCCAAGTTAGCGTCTGCTAGCCAAACTAGGATAACAACGGGTTCTGCTCGTGGAGAAATCTATGATGCGGCTGGAAAACCCTTGGTAGAAAATACCGTCAAACAAGTCGTGGCTTTCACACGAAGTAATAAGATGACGGCTACAGATTTAAAGGATATTTCTACTAAACTTTTAACGTATGTAACAGTTTCCTCTCCAAATTTGACAGAACGTCAGATGGCTGATTATTATCTAGCGGACCCAGCTGTCTATAAAAAAACGGTAGAGGCTCTTCCAAAAGATAAGCGTTTTGACTCAGATGGTAATCAACTTTCTGAATCGGATCTTTATAACAATGCTGTTGAGAGTGTTGCCTCTAGCCAAACTAATTATACAGAGGATGAAAAAAAGGTAATCTACATCTTTAGTCAGCTCAATGCAGTTGGGAATTTTGCAACAGGCAATATCCAAACGGATCCCTTAAGCGATACTCAGGTCGCTCAAATTGCCTCTGCATCGAAAGAGTTACCTGGGATTAGCATCTCGACTTCGTGGGATCGCAAGGTTCTTGAAACCTCTCTGGCCTCTATCGTAGGAAGTGTTTCAAGTGAAAAATCAGGCCTTCCAGCTGAGGAAGTAGATGCCTATCTTAAAAAAGGTTATTCCCTCAATGACCGTGTTGGAACCTCTTACCTTGAGAAACAATATGAGGAAGTCCTACAAGGTAAACGTACTGTTAAAGAAATCCATCTCGACAAACATGGAGATATGGAGAGTGTAGAAAATATTGAGGAAGGTAGCAAGGGTAAAAACATCAAACTGACCATTGATTTGGCCTTTCAGGATGGTGTGGATAATCTCCTGAAAAGCTATTTTAATTCTGAACTTGCTAACGGTGGAGCAAAATACTCTGAAGGTGTCTATGCGGTTGCCCTCAATCCTAAGACAGGAGCTGTTCTAGCCATGTCAGGGATCAAGCACAATCTGGAATCTGGTGAATTGACTCCAGACTCACTAGGTACAGTGACCAATGTATTTGTTCCAGGTTCTGTTGTTAAGGCTGCAACTATCAGTTCAGGTTGGGAAACTGGTGTTTTATCAGGCAATCAAACTTTAACAGATCAACCAATCGTCTTTCAAGGTTCTGCACCAATCAATTCATGGTACTTGTCTGGTTCTTTCCCAATCACAGCCGTTGAAGCATTAGAGTACTCGTCAAATACCTATATGGTACAAACGGCGCTTGGAATGATGGGTCAAACCTATCAGCCGAATATGACAGTCAAAACTAACCAACTAGAGTCTGCTATGGGCAAATTGCGTTCTACTTTTGGTGAGTACGGTCTGGGTGTTGCTACTGGAATTGATTTGCCAGAGGAATCGCTTGGATTTGTTCCTAAACAATTTGATTTGGCCAACTATCTAAATAATGCCTTTGGACAGTTCGATAACTACACACCGATGCAGTTGGCTCAGTATGTTGCGACCATTGCCAATAATGGTGTTCGCTTAGCTCCTCGTCTCGTAGAAGGAATCTATGATAATAATGAGCAGGGAGGTCTAGGAAATTTGATTCAGCAAACAACTAGCACCGAAATGAATAAAATTAATATTTCCGAATCTGATATGTCCATCCTACAACAAGGATTTTACCAGGTGTCGCACGGGACTAGTGCCCTTACGACAGGACGTGCCTTTTCAAATGGAGCAACAGTCTCTATCAGCGGAAAAACTGGTACAGCCGAAAGTTATGTAGCGGGGGGGCAAAAGGCAACGAATACTAATGCGGTCGCTTATGCACCATCTAATAATCCTCAGATTGCAGTTGCAGTTGTCTTCCCACATAATACCAACCTAACCAACGGTGTCGGACCTTCGATTGCCCGAGATATTATCAATCTATACAACCAACACCATCCAATGAACTAGAAAGGAAGCCATGCTTTACCCAACACCTATTGCTAAGTTGATTGACAGCTATTCTAAACTTCCGGGTATCGGGATTAAGACAGCAACCCGACTGGCCTTTTATACCATTGGGATGTCGGATGATGACGTCAATGAATTTGCCAAAAATCTCCTTGCAGCTAAGCGAGAATTGACCTATTGTTCGATCTGCGGACGTTTAACGGATGATGATCCTTGTTCCATCTGTACCGATCCTAGTCGAGATCAGTCAACGATTCTGGTTCTGGAGGATAGTCGCGATGTCGCTGCTATGGAAAATATCCAAGAATACCACGGACTATACCATGTCTTGCACGGCCTCATTTCACCAATGAATGGGATTAGCCCTGACGATATCAATCTCAAAAGTCTCATGACACGTCTCATGGATAGCGAGGTTTCAGAGGTCATTGTAGCCACCAATGCAACTGCTGATGGTGAGGCGACTTCTATGTATATCTCTCGATTGCTCAAACCTGCAGGGATCAAGGTTACTCGTCTAGCACGAGGTCTAGCAGTCGGAGCTGATATCGAATACGCAGATGAAGTAACGCTCCTAAGAGCTATTGAAAATCGTACCGAACTCTAGTCTGTAAGGTTAAGGATAGATGCAATGAACTAGCAGATAATCATTTAAAAGTATAAAGAGACTGAATCTCATTTTGATTTGGTCTCTTTTCTTGTTTTTTGCTGTACAAGTTTAAAAAAAAGGACAAATGTGATATACTAAAGGACGAGTATTCTATTAGAATTGGAACAAATCATATGAAACAAACAATTATTCTATTATATGGTGGACGCAGTGCAGAACGTGAAGTGTCTGTCTTGTCAGCTGAGAGTGTCATGCGTGCGGTCAACTATGATCGTTTTGCAGTCAAAACCTTCTTTATCAGCCAGTCCGGTGATTTCATCAAAACCCAAGAATTTGCCCAGACTCCTGGACAAGATGAACGTCTCATGACCAATGAAACGATTGATTGGGACAAGAAAATTGCTCCAAGTGCTATCTACGAAGAAGGAGCGGTTGTTTTTCCAGTTCTTCATGGACCTATGGGGGAAGATGGTTCCGTTCAAGGTTTCTTAGAAGTTTTGAAAATGCCTTATATCGGTTGTAACATCCTATCTTCAAGTCTTGCCATGGATAAAATCACAACTAAGCGCGTTTTGGAGTCTGCTGGGATTGCCCAAGTTCCTTACGTAGCGATTGTTGAAGGGGATGACTTGGCTTCTAAGATTGCTGAAGTTGAAGAAAAATTAACCTATCCAGTCTTTACTAAACCATCCAATATGGGTTCTAGTGTAGGGATTTCTAAGTCTGAAACTAAAGAAGAACTCCATCAAGCTTTAGAGCTTGCCTTCAAGTACGATAGTCGTGTCTTGGTAGAACAAGGAGTCAATGCACGTGAAATCGAAGTTGGTCTCTTAGGGAACTATGATGTTAAGAGCACGCTACCTGGTGAAGTTGTCAAAGACGTAGCCTTCTATGACTATGAAGCCAAATATATCGATAACAAGATTACTATGGATATCTCAGCTAAGATTAGCGATGATGTGGTAGCAGTCATGCGTAAAAATGCAGAAACTGCCTTCCGTGCTATTGGTGGACTTGGCTTATCACGTTGCGATTTCTTCTATACAGATAAGGGAGAAGTTTTCCTAAATGAGCTCAACACCATGCCAGGGTTTACCCAATGGTCTATGTATCCCTTGCTTTGGGACAATATGGGGATTAGCTATCCAGAACTAATCGAGCATTTGGTTGACCTTGCTAAAGAAAGCTTTAATAAGCGTGAAGCACACCTATTGTAAAGACAGCTATAAGGGCGGGGCAAAACTCCCTGCCCCTTTTTAAAGGAGTAAATATGAAACTTACGATTCACGAAGTTGCGCGTGTCGTCGGTGCAAAAAATGATGTGACTAGCTATGTGGATAGCCCACTAGTCAAAGCTGAGTTTGATAGTCGTTTGATTGGAGTTGGGGATTTATTTCTGCCACTTAAGGGGGCGCGTGATGGTCATGACTTTATCGAGACAGCTTTTGAAAATGGCGCAGCTCTAACCTTATCAGAAAAGGAAGTAGCAAACCATCCTTATCTTTTGGTAGAGGATGTCTTAACAGCCTTTCAAGCTCTTGCGGCCTATTACCTTCAAAAGACTGGTGTCGATGTCTTTGCTGTCACAGGTTCAAATGGGAAGACTACGACCAAGGATATGTTAGCCCATTTGCTTTCAACAAGCTACAAAACCTACAAAACACAAGGGAACTACAATAATGAGATTGGCCTTCCCTACACGGTTCTCCATATGCCAGATGATACCGAAAAGCTGGTTTTGGAAATGGGGCAGGATCACCTAGGAGATATCCATCTTTTGTCTGAATTGGCTCATCCAAAAGCAGCAATTGTGACCTTGGTTGGAGAAGCTCATTTGGCTTTCTTTAAGGACCGTTCTGAAATTGCAAAAGGGAAATTACAAATCGCTGATGGAATGGAAAAGGGTTCCTTACTTTTGGCACCGGCTGATCCCATTGTAGAGGATTATCTACCTGCTGATCAAAAAGTAGTTCGTTTTGGTCCAGGTGCAGAACTAGAAATTACAGACTTAATAGAGCGTAAGGATAGCTTAACCTTCAAGGCCAATTTCTTAGAGCAGGCTCTTGACTTGCCAGTAACAGGTAAGTACAATGCGACTAATGCTATGATTGCATCTTATGTTGCCCTGCAAGAAGGAGTATCTGAAGAGCAGATTGGTCAAGCCTTCCAAAATCTAGAATTGACCCGCAATCGTACCGAGTGGAAAAAAGCAGCCAACGGTGCGGATATCCTATCAGATGTCTACAATGCAAATCCAACAGCTATGAAGTTGATTTTGGAGACTTTCTCAGCCATCCCAGCCAATGAAGGTGGCAAGAAACTCGCAGTTCTGGCGGACATGAAAGAACTTGGAGACCAGTCTGTTCAACTTCATAATCAGATGATTTTGAGCATTACACCCGATGTCCTTGATACCGTTATTTTCTACGGTGAAGATATCGCTGAATTGGCTCAATTAGCCAGTCAAATGTTCCCAATCGGTCATGTTTACTACTTCAAGAAAACAGTTGAAGAAGACCAGTTTGAAGCCATGGTCAAGCAGGTTAAGGAGAGTCTTGGAGCACATGACCAGATTTTGCTTAAAGGTTCGAATTCTATGAATCTAGCCAAGCTAGTAGAAAGTCTAGAAAATGAGCACAACTGATTTCGCCAAAGCTATTCAGAGAATGTTGGCCATCACTGATACTGGTTTGACCTATACAAAGGATCCTTATGACCGTGAACGTTATGAGGATTTACGTCAGATTTTATGGAGTGTCTTGCAGGATCAAACAGAGCTTGATCAAGAGGAATTGACTGCAATTTTAAAACCAACAGGTAGCTATGCAACTCCCTTGATGGATGTAAGGGCATGGATTGTTCAAAATCAGAAGGTTTGCCTGGTTAGAGGGCAAGGAGAGGATACTTGGGCATTACCTGGTGGTTTTGGCGAGGTAGGATATTCTCCCAAGGAAAATATCCGAAAAGAAGTTCAGGAAGAAACAGGCTTTTCGGCAGAAGTAGGCTCTTTATTAGCGGTTTTTGATACCAATCGCTTTCAACTTCAGAACAAACAGTATGCCAAGTTCGTCTTTGACTGTCAGTTATTGGATGGACAATTTCAAGAAAATCAAGAAATTGCAGAACTTGAATTTTTTGATATCAAGAATCTCCCACCCCTATCTGAAAAACGAATAACCCAAGAACAAATGGAAATTCTATGGCAGGTCTATCAGGGTGAGCGGGAACAATATGTCGATTAGAAGCTTTGTTTTATATTAAGATCGACAGTTTCTTTTACACAAAATTATAAGAAATAAATGTAAGCTAGGCTCTATAAAAATCAGTAAGAGATTGGCTTATATGAAAATGAGGAAAGTTACATGAATTTTTGGGAAGCTTTATTTAGTACGCAGCCGACGGAGCCACCCCAGTTTGACCTTCTTTGGTATGGAAGTCTATTTACCTTATTAGCATTGACTGTGTTTCTTGCCTATCGTTATGGTGAGAAAAAGGCCTGTCAGCGATTTTTCCAGATTTTACAGGCGGTACAGCTAATCCTGCTCTACGGATGGTATTTAGTAAATCAGATGCCTCTAACTGAAAGTCTACCCCTTTATCATTGCCGTTTGGCTATGTTTGTAGTGCTTTTGACCCCGGGTGTCTCTAGAGTCAAACAGTACTTTGCTGTGCTTGGAACCTTTGGGACATTGGCAGCCTTTGTTTATCCAGTGCCAGATCCCTATCCCTTCCCCCACATCGCTATTCTGTCCTTTATTTTCGGACATTTAGCCCTCTTTGGAAATTCCTTGATTTATCTCTTGAAGGATTACGATGCTAGCTTATTGGACTTCAAACGAACCCTAATCATCACATCTTCGCTCAATGCCTTGATTTTCGTGGTTAATTTAGTAACAGGTGGAGATTATGGATTTTTGACAAGACCACCATTGGTTGGAGACCACGGTCGTCTGATCAATTATCTAGTGGTAACGCTATTCTTGACTTGCGCCATTTACTTAGTCTCTAAAATTTTTCAGACAATCCTTCAGGAACAGGGAGAAAAAAGGTTGAGAATCTGGCAGAAATAAAAAAATATTTTCCCAATCTCTTGACTTTTATCTGAGAATTTTGATACAATAGTAGACGGTATTGTTTACCCCATTTGTAAGGCCCCGGAACCTTTCAAATACCCCGCGGACCGGAACATCCGCCCTGTAAACAAAAACGATATTCATATAGGAGAAATCATGAACAAAACTACATTCATGGCTAAACCAGGCCAAGTAGAACGCAAATGGTACGTTGTTGACGCAACTGATGTACCTCTTGGACGCCTTTCAGCAGTTGTTGCTAGCGTACTTCGCGGAAAAAATAAACCAACATTCACACCACACACTGATACAGGTGACTTCGTAATCGTTATCAATGCTGAAAAAGTTAAATTGACTGGTAAAAAAGCATCTGATAAGATCTACTACACTCACTCAAACCACCCAGGTGGATTGAAATCAATCTCTGCTGGTGAACTTCGTTCTAAAAATGCAGTTCGTTTGATCGAGAAATCAGTTAAAGGTATGCTTCCACACAATACTCTTGGCCGCGCTCAAGGTATGAAATTGAAAGTATTCGTTGGAGCTGAGCACACTCACGCTGCACAACAACCAGAAGTTCTTGATATTTCAGGACTTATCTAAGGAAAGGAACAATAAAGTATGTCACAAGCACAATATGCAGGTACTGGACGTCGTAAAAACGCTGTTGCACGCGTTCGCCTTGTTCCAGGAACTGGTAAAATCACTGTTAACAAAAAAGATGTTGAAGAGTACATCCCACACGCTGACCTTCGTCTTGTAATCAACCAACCATTCGCAGTCACTTCAACTGTAGGTTCATACGACGTTTTCGTTAACGTTGTAGGTGGTGGATACGCTGGTCAATCAGGAGCTATCCGTCACGGTATCGCTCGTGCCCTTCTTCAAGTAGACCCAGACTTCCGCGATTCATTGAAACGCGCAGGACTTCTTACACGTGACTCACGTAAAGTTGAACGTAAGAAACCAGGTCTTAAGAAAGCTCGTAAAGCATCACAATTTAGTAAACGTTAATCAATACGATTATATCAACGTTTCAAAGCACTTTGCAAAGATTTTGCAAAGTGCTTTTTTGTCGAATTTTGAGCTAGAATAGCTTTGTGATAACCTTCTGATAACCTCTTCAAAATTTTAAAAATCATAATTCTATTTTGCTTTATTGAGATAATCTGCAAATTTGTCAATAGAGTTTTTCTCCACAGTTTTTGTGGTGTGAGTATAGACATCTAATGTCACCTGACTGCTTGCATGACCGAGACGTTTTGATGTATTAGAAGGATCGATTCCAATTTCAGACATAAGTGTTGCATGTGTATGTCTAAACCCATGTGGGCTAATTGGTTTTAATTTATGCTTTTTAATAATTCGATTCAGTACGTTATTAATGTAATCAGCATGCAAAGGTTCAATTTTGTCATTACTTGATATGTAAGAGAACATATATTCGTTACTAATATTCAGCTTTGTTAGAGGAAACTGAGATTGTTCTTTCAGATAGAAATTTCTCCATTGCTTAATAATATCGATTGTCTCATCATCAAGATAGATTGTTCGAACTGAAGATTCATTCTTTGTGCTCTTTTCAATCGCTTTACCGTCAATTCTTCCTAGACTTTTATCTATGTTCAATAGATTGCTGTTAAAGTTAATATCAGCCCATTTTAAAGCGTATAACTCCCCTTTTCGTAGTCCACTAAATGCAAGCAGTCTAAATAAAGCAAAATGTTTAAATGGCTCAGTTTCTTTCACTATATCAAGGAAATGATGTAATTCCTCCAGAGACCAAAAATTATCTGATCTAGTTTTTTTGATTTTAGGCATGATAACATTCTTCATTGGATTTCGATCAATGTAGTTTATGTTGATTGCAAAATCAAAAATTTTTGAGGTATAGGATTTTATCTGCTTGATATTTTTGAAAGTCTGAGATTTTTGTGTAATAAAATTTTGACAGTCTAAAGAACTGATTTGGTCAACAAATTTATCTCCAAATACTGGTAGAATATGTATTCGATAGATATTCTTTGTTTGGGAAGAAGTTGTTTCTTCAACGGTACCAACATAAGCCTTAAACCATTCTTGATAAAGTTCTTTATAAGTGAATTTTGGGTTAGCTTTGTCGGTATTTACTGTGGGGGCGACGACACCAGCTTCTAAACGAGCTTCGTACAATTTTGCCTCTTTTTTGGTTTTGAACCCTCTCTTTAAGTGCCTTTTTTTCTTTCCATAAGCATCTAAGCCAATGTAAAAGCTGACATAGTATAGGATTCCTTTTTTTGTTTTGTATTTGTGTATAGACATTTTTTCTCCGTATCTAAGTTTTCGGAGCTTATGTAATTGAGAAATGAGTGTCTATCTATTTTTTCTATCTTCTTGGCGGATAGCGTATTCGTCTGTTTTAATCCAGCTCTGCCAAACTTTAGAATCTTTATTTTGGTGATTCATATAATCTATAAACTCAGACATAAAACGTTTGTTTTTCTCAGCTAGGTATTCTGAGAATATATGACGAAATTCATCTGAAAAACTATCATCAAGTGGTAGTGTTAATGCCCTTTCGCCAAATTCGATACTCTTCTTTAACTTCTCCATATCGCTTTTAAAAGGTGTCACAGAACCAATTTTAGATGTTTTGAAACTATCTGTAACAATTTTAAGATTTGATGGAGCGTGTGGGTTGCTATCAAGTCCCATAATGTAAGCGACGGAAACATTAAAGTATTTTGCCAATTTTTCAGCATTATCTTTTTTAGGTTTGCGGATTCCTTGATTGTATCCAGAAAGTGTAGGATAGGCTATATTTGTAGCTTCGCTAATTTCTGTCAATTTTTTTCCGCTATTTTCTATCAGTTTAGTAATATGATTCGTCATAAGAACCTCCTTTTTATCATTATAACACATTTTATTCTTTTTGAATAAAAAAGCTTGACAAAAATTCAAAAAGGATATATAATTCAAAATGAATAACAAATTAAATGGTTTCGGAGCTTATTTAATTTAGAAATGAGGTGTGAATTTATGTCGGAAACTACTTTAGTTGTCCAGCTTCCTAAAGAATTAGAGAAGCAATTACGTGCTCACTATGATGAGATGATTTCAAATGCTGTAGCAAGAGTATTTGAAGATAAAGAACTTTATAAACCTATGGTTCGTATGTCAGGTTTGTCTAGGTGGTTAGATGTATCTACGACAACAATCCAAAAATGGACGAAAGAAGGAATGCCAACCATGGTGATTGATGGAGTGACTTTATACGATAAAAGAGCAGTAACACGATGGTTGAAGCAATATGAAAGATAGGTACTCGTATGAATGGTGTTCAGTGGATCAAGATAACAACAGATATATTTGATGATGAAAAAATTCAGCTAATAGAATCAATGCCAGAAGGAGATACTCTTATTGTAATATGGTTTAAAATTCTGGTACTTGCAGGAAAGCAAAATAATAGTGGCATATTAAGTCTAGGGAACAAGGTTTATTACACAGAAGAGATGCTTTCAACAGTGTTTAGACGAAAGGCTACATCTGTAAAATTAGCTCTCAGTATGTTTGAAGAATTTGGCATGATAGAAATAATAGATGGCGCTATTACCATTCCAAAATGGGAGAAACATCAGAATATAGATGGACTAGAAAAGATTAGGAAACAAACTAGGGAACGTGTTGCTCGTCATAGACAAAAACAAAAAGCACTAATTACAGGCGAGCCACAACTCGTTTTAGACTGTAACGTTACAGTAACGGATGAAAATGATAATGTAACGCAAGAGATTAAGAACAAGAGTAAGAATAAGAAAGAGATTGAGAATATACTGGATAATAGTTCTAGAAAGCCTGAAACTTATATTCCACCCAAATATTATTCTTTGTTAGAATCCATTTCTTATAAGTACAATGATAGATTTTTGTATCCTAACAATTACACTTTAACACATGCTCAGAAGATGAAGATAGGCGAGTATTTGGCTAGTGGGTATGTAACTAGTGATGAAGTCATTAGCATGATTGAACGGATTCCTGAGGATGCGACGTCTCCTTTGGCGTATTTATTTAAGTCTATGGAGAATTTAAAGCAGGAACGTATGCTGGAGTGCAAAGCTATTGCCCATGAAAATGCCCGAAAGAAGTATATGATAAATGAGTAGATATAGGACTGTTCTAAAGAAATGTTACATCACTGAGGAGCAAAATGAAATAGTGAATAACTTGATTGAAATGACAAATCATCTAAGTTTTTCCTCTTATGCCAGAAAAATGTTATTTAAGAGCTCGCCTATTTATCTTCAATTTGATTTTGAATCTTATCATGACTTTATATTTCAAGTTAGAAGAATTATCAATAACTTACGTCAGTTAGAAAGAATAGCAGAACAAAGTGAGGATTTGGATAATGTAAGGATATTTCACTACTGCGTTGAGCTGATGATAGAATATGAAAAGAAGACAAGTAAACAAGTGAAAGAACTTGTAAAACGACTAAATAAGAAAACGAGGTGATAAGATTATGAGGATAAAATCGGTGTTGAAACAGGTGTTTTTGACGGAAGAAGAAAATAAAAAATTAAATGATTGTATGAGGAAAGAAAATATTCATAATTTTTCTGAGTTTGCTAGAAAAAAATTAATACGAACAGATTTGAATATCCAAAAAGTTTCTTTTGAAGGTTTAGTTCCTCTAACAGAAGAGTTGGAACAGGTAGGAAAGAATATTAATTCTATAGCCCGTCTTGCAACTGTAGTGGGCAGAATAAGCTATGAAAACAAAATGGATATGTCTATTTTCATGCAAAAAATAGTTGATGTGATGGAGGAAAAAGATGTTTATTTTCAAAAGTAATATGGATAAGGATTTTGATCAGATATGCGAATACATATTGAAATTAAAGCGAGCAGAATTATTTCTTCATGGAATTAAACAACAAGATAAAACGAAGGCTCGTTTATATCATGCGATGCTGGAATACTATGATGCTAACCATAAAAAAGAAAGATATATGAGGATTTTAAAATAAGGAAACGCTGTTAATTTTGAACTGCCCCCAAGAAGTTAGACAGAAAAAATCTAACTTTTTTGGGGGCAGTACATTTTTGCAGCGTTTTTATATATCTTCTTAAAATATTTGTACACACAAATGACAGCTAAAGTGATTTTTTGGATTATTTTATCGAAGGGGAGAAATTTCTCATATTATGACTTTGCGAGCTCAGAGTCTGTATACACACACTCCCAAAATCACCTCCAAAGTTTGTATACACATAGTGTATGTACTTTTGAGGTGATTTGAATTTTGGGGAATCCCCAAACCCCTATGCATCTTATAGGCTGATTTTTGCAACTTATAGGCAAAAAGCTCACAAAACTTATTAATGAGCTATACTAAATGATGTCAAGTGTGACAAATTTTAAACAAGGAGGAAACTTAAATGAAACCTAGTAAACAAACATTTGCACTTTATGGATTGCTATCTGGTTTAATGTATGGGCTTGTTTTCTTGTTTTGGAAAGGATAAAAAGTTATGGAACAACTAGAAATTTCAGAATTTCAAACACAAGGTTTTGAAGTCAAAAAACTAGATACAGATGATTTCTTATCTAGTGACCAAATGAACTGGAGTATAACATTATGCTGCTGTCCATGTTGCTGTTGTTGTTAGTTTATTAACCTGTCAATAAAGCACTATAGTGATTCATTGCTTTTCAATTGGATTCTATAGTGCTTTTTATCCATAAATTAGGGAGTTGTGAGTATGAGAACAAATATCACTTATTATATGTCGTCAGAGGGAAAAATTTATATCAAGGATGGAACAAATATTTATGAATTGAAAGATTTTCCACAGAAAGAATTTGAATTGTGTTGGAAAAGTTTACAAAACAGAATTCCAGGAGATATTGATAATAGTTTAATTCCTTTAAGGGGAAGTTTAATAAAATTTTTGAATTCTATAGGTGCCTTTAATGTAGTTTGTAGTATTGAAGAACAACTAAATAATGTTGGGTTAAATGGGTCTGGTAAATTTAGTAATTTTACTGTTGGTGTATGTGGTGATCAGGATCTTGTTAAATATTATTGTGAACAGTATAATACGACTTATAATACCATTGAGATAAAAACATTTACAGAAAACTTTGATTTTGGTTTGATTTTATCTAGGGATAGTAATGTAAAACAGTATTTACAATACAATAAAAAATTATATTTTACAGGAAAGGTATTTGATAGCTTATTGTTTTCACAATTCAGTTTTATTATTGGTCCACATACTATTCCGAAATATACTTCTTGTATTGAGTGTATGCGTCTCCATGAAGTTGATAATAATTTTTATGGAAATATTTTAACCGAATTTGATAAGAATGACATTGATAGCCAAGAGTTTGTTCCTGAACTAATGTTGAATTTAGGGATTTCTTTTTATGAAATACAAGTATTGAAACAAATCTTAAGTGATAGAAAAGATGCTGTAGAGGTTGAAAATTCTCAGAAAGTTTTATCTTATCAATTGTTAGAAGGAATTTGGGAAGAGCATAATTTGTTAAAACATCCAAATTGTAGTTGTTGTTTTCCAAGAGAAATGGTAAATAAACAGATTTTTGAGGTGAATGTAAATGGTAATTAGAAAAGCTCACAAATCGATATTTGTAGATGAGAGATATGGTCTAATAAAAAATATTTATAATTTACCAACTTTTGCAGGTTTACCTAGAGTACATGTGAAGATGGCTTTTGGAGGAAATTATTTCACAGCGGGTTTTAATGCCAGTGGAGCTGGTATTACTGAGCGGTCAGCGGAAAATTCTGCAATTGGAGAATATATTGAGAGATATTCTTGTCTACACCCTAGAGCAGAAATAGTCACTTGCGAATCAGATAGAAAAATATTACCATCAGTATTTAATGCAGGAGCTGATGATGTATTAGAAAATTATGATTGGATAAAGGCTATCAATGTTATTGATTCAACTCAAGTTCAAATACCAATTGATTGTGTGTATTTGGCGTATAGAAGCAAAGGAAATTCGTGGATTACGACTTCTACTGGTGCAGCCTGTGGAGAAAGTTTAGAACAGTGTATGTGGAAAGGGATTGCAGAGATTTTTGAAAGGGATGCTTTTCAATACATATGGCGTAGGCAACTTTCTTGTCCTAAAATAGATATTGATGAAAATTATGAATTAAAAGTATTTTTTGATAAATATATAAAATCTCCAAATGTTGAGTTTTCTATTTATAAAATGGAGTTAGACTGGAATGTACCAGCAGTTTTTGGTGTAGCAAAATTTTCTAATGGTGGATGTGTAGTTGGAGCTAGTGTAAGGCGGACGTGGATTGAAGCTTGTAAGAAAACATTAGTAGAACTTTCTCAGAGTGTCATCGGATATGCAGCATTGATTTTTGATCACAAACGTGAAAATATTGTGGATTATTCATTGATTAACGAATATCAAGATCATTCATTATTGTATCTATCAGATGGGATGTCCACACATTTGACTTTTTTAGATAATGGGGAACGATTCTCTTTACCGGATGAATTAATTGTTGAAAATGATAAAGAGATTGCAGAATATTTTATGGATGCGGTAAGACGGATTGGCAAAGAAGCTTATTTTGTAGATGTGACTTCTAAAGAGCTTAGTTCATTCAATTGGTTGGTTGGTAAAACGGTCATACCAGGTATGTTAGATATTGAACCGAATTTTATTAAATATTTAGAAGCTAATCGCTTGGCTGAGATTGATAAGAATCTGATTGATTTAGGATTACGAACAGAAAAAGAACTGGGCAATCCTCAACCAACTGTTCCTCATCCATTTCCGTGATTGGAGGTTAAGATGGACGATTTTAAATTTACGATGATTAGTAACTATCATGCTTGTAAATTATCTGATGATGACTATTTACTGCAATTATTTCATCAGAATACAAAACATGGGAATCAGTACTTGATGAGGAATATGTTCCAATCTAGAACTTTGCTGAATAATAAAAATTTTTTAATGGCTAGCTCTATTAAAGAGAAGCAATACCCCCTCAGTGAAAAAGTTCAACTACAGAATCGAACAAAAGATCTATTGATGGATTGTATGTATAATAGACGCTCACAAGTAAAAGAACCTGTTACAAATTATATTCTGACAGAAGAAATTATTTCGGATATTTTTTGGTCGGGTTATGGATTGAATTATAAACACACAAGGGTAGTTCCTTCTGGAGGAGCGTTATTTCCACTTGAATTATATGGGGTTATTATGCAAGACGTTGGAAAGATAAAAAAAGGATTATATCACTATAGTCCATCTTTTAATGCGTTGGAACTAATTTCCGAAGAGGAAGATGTTTTTGATATCACTTCCTACATTATGATGTTACAAAATCTTGAGAATACTTCTTTAGTTCTATTTACTACTGCTATTTTTAGTAGGATGACTTTTAAATACGATGCAAGAGCATATAGGTATTTGCTATTAGAAGCAGGGGCGATGTTACAAAATATTTCCCTAGTGGCTACTAAATACAAACTAGTTAGCACATGCATTGGTGGAACTGATGATAATAAAGTTGAAGAATTACTAGGAATTGATGGGATTAAGGAGAGTTTAGTTAATTGTTTACTCCTTACTAGAGACGGGAGTTGGCAATAAAATGAATTACTATACTATAAAAAGAGGTGACAAAAGTTCTCACAGTACGATATATATTGTATGTTCTAATTTTGAAAAGGATAGATTTCATATCATGGAACATATGATTATGAGTTTTATCTCAAAAAAAGATATCCAAGATGTAGATGCAGTGACAACAGAAGACTTCATAAAGTTTAAAATTTTTAATCCGTTTATAGACTTACAAGAACTTATTAAAATTATTGATTCTAAATTGTGGTTTTCAGAAGAGTCATATTATTTTGCTTTGTCAGAAATAGAACAAGAGAAGGCTTTAATCAGCTCTAACATCAGTAATTTGTTGAGCAAAATTATTTGTACAAACCATAAACGAGGAGAGAATGTTACGTTTGAAAATTATAAGGAGTGGTTTTTTAAAGTATTATCTTCAATGAGTTGTATGACAATCTCTAATCAAAATAAAAAAAGTAATGATTTGCCTAGAGATTTTGTCGATTTTTCTAAGTTAAAAAGCAGTTCAAATAGTGGTGTCCTTAATTATAATGATGTTGATTTTTTCTACTCATATCTACAATTAGCACTTTTAGATATTCCCAATTTTTCTAGTTTTTATTTCTTACAAAATTTTTCGAATCATATTAATAAAAGTTTGAAGAAGTTGAGGGATTCAGGTATTTATTATGCATTTTGCTTTTGTAAATATCATAGAGAATATGTAGAGTTTTTTATAGTTATTTCAATAAACAAAACAGTTCCAAATTGCTGTGACTATATTATTGACGAACTAGGTTCTATCTATGGAGCTTATGATTATCATGAAAATCAGAATACTGGAGTACAGGACTTTAAGGAAGACCTGTGCGCAATATATTTGACAGATACATTTATTGAGAGTAATGTTCCTGAATGTACTTCTGTTCAAAGAGGTTTTATTAATAAAATAATTTTGATGCTGGGTGGTGGCTAAAGTGAATAATGTTTTTGAAATATCAAATATTACTAAATCATTCAAGAATAAACAAATTTTAAAAGGTGTTGACTTGATTGTGAATAGAGGTGATATCATTGGACTTTTAGGTTTGAATGGTGAAGGAAAGTCCACTTTAATAAAAATAATTTTAGGTATACTTTCTCAAGATTCTGGGGAGGTTAAGAGGAATTTCGAGATTAAATCTGATGTTGGTGTTATGTTACAGGAAATTTCTATGCCTGAGAAGATGAAGGTATACGAATGGCTAGATATGGTGAAATGCTTTTCAACAAACTCTAAATCAGTCGAAAGTGTTTTAGATAGTGTTAACTTAAGAACAGTTAGTAATAAATATTGTGATTCTTTATCAGGTGGACAACAAAGACGAGTTCAATTTGCTACTGCGATTATTAATAATCCTAAAGTATTGATATTGGATGAACCAACAGTAGGTATGGATGTAGTATCAAAAAAAGCATTTTGGGAGACGTTAAACACATTTTCGTTCAGTAAAGATTTGACAATAATCTTAATTAGTCATGATATGGAGGAAGTTGCTGAATTCTGTAACAGATTACTAATTTTGTCAAAGGGGCTGCTAGTTTCAGATAGTAAAATGACTGATGTTCAGGATAGAATCGAAAAAAACTCATCATATTCAATAGATAAGAGTCAAATAACTCAAGAACAATTAGAAGTAGTAACAAAGTTTAGTTTTGAAGAGACTGATTCTGAAATAAAATTTAAGTATCAAATGATAGATGAAGTGGTATCTGTAGGAAAAATTCCTATTTCGATTATAAAAAAGAATCAAAGTAATCTACGTCAATATTTTATGGAGGTATTAGAAAATGAACCAAGTGAGTAGTCTTTTCTTTTTAATATGGCTAGATATAAAAAGGGTTTTCAGGGACACCAAATATGTATTATTTATTATTGCTTTGCCAGTTATTTTTTATATTATATATACAGCGATTTTTCCTGAGAATGCTAATGTTAACGGCGTTCCGTGGTCAGAGTATTGTTTGATTTCTATGATTGCTTTTGGTATTATGGGGAATGCAATCAATCTACTTGGTACTAAAATTGCAGATGAACGAAAAAAAAAATGGTATACTTATTTGAAGGTATCTCCAGTTAATTCTACTTATTATGTAATAAGTCATGTGTTTTCATATTTGTTGATTTCAGTTGCTTTTACGTTTCTTATGTTTGTAGTTGCATACCTCTATAAGGGAATCAATTTAGGAGTACTTGAAATGATTAATATAGGAATTACACTAAATATCGGAAGCATTGTATTTTTAATTATGGCCTTGTTAATCGGTAGATTAGATAGTTTGTCTCAACCAATCGGAACCATAACGTATTTAGTACTTTCTTTCTTGGGTGGTTTATGGATGCCAGTGGCTGCTATGCCTAAATTTCTTTCTCAGCTTGCAACTTTCTTGCCATCATATAACTATGCTCGCCTGGGGTGGCGATTGTTGGAAAATAAAGATATTGATGTTAGATCTTTAGCTATTCTCTTTATTTATATTATATGCTTCTTGGGAATCTATATCCTATTCCAGAGGAAGGAGCAGGCTCATTAGGAGGTTTTTGTGAAAATAAACGAGTACTTTGGAAATATATCTCAATTAGAGAAAATGTTGTCTGATTGGATTGATTTACCAGTCTCTTTACACGTGCGCTTAGCAGGGGTGAAAAATGTAACATTTCTTTTTGAAAATTTTAGTGAGGAAGAGATTGTTAGCTTTTTCAAAGATAATATTCAACATCCTGAACATGCCGTTGTGGGTTATAGACAAGATGATATTTATGGAGATATTTTAGGAAAATGCAACTATCAGGATGTGTTGTATTTTGAAGGTATTGGCGATAAGGTATATGCTTATGCTGATAATCTCACTTTGAGTCTAAAAAATAAGTTATATGAGATTGAAGAGTTCAGTAAATTCTATGTGAGAATTAGTAAATCTTTTATTGTTAATATATTAGTTGTAGAAAAAATTTATCCTTCTCTGAATGGAAAATTTATCATTGAATTAACAGATGGTCAAAACTTAACGGTTTCTCGAAAATATAAAAAACAATTTTTAGAGTACTTGGAGGATTAGTGGTGAAATACTTAAAAAAACTTCTACTCGTGCTTTGCATTGGCGCAATCTATAATCTATATTTTACTCTTATAAATTCAAGTTTAACATCTTGGGTCAATATTATTCTATTCATAATATTCGGATATGCTGAAGTATTTACTTTAGAGTTATTATTTAAATACTCCATTAAATTTCAGAAAAACGTCTATATTCAATTACTTACCATATTTTTAGTATCTAGTATGGTTGAAATAGCATATATGCTAGTCACTGGCTTGAGTTTTACTATAGCAATCCATTTTGTTTTGTTAGGAATACCTATTACAATTATTGGTTTATTGTATTGGAAATATTATGTTGATAAAATTAAAAAATTGTTAAGAGACAAAAAATCTAGTCTATCAAATTGATTTTTATAAGGGCACCTCTAAAACTAAGAATGTTGATTTAGTAAGGTTTCTAGAGTTAAAACTTATCGCATTTTAGAGTTTTTAGAGGTTCCCATAATTAGTATTGTTATTCTGATTTCTCAATTACATAAGCTCCGAAAACTAAAAAGTGATAACCCTTTGATAACCTCTCGATTTTTAAAAGGGTGATATATGTAAAAATTGAGGATTTATCTCTTAAAATTACTTGATTTTAGTGATGATTTACCATAAATATCATGATGTAGAAAAAACCAGGTCTTAAGAAAGCTCGTAAAGCTAGCCAGTTCTCAAAACGTTAAGAATCAGCTACAATACAGCATTTACAACACTTCATGGTTCACACCATGGGGTGTTTTTTTGACGATTTTTAGCAAAATTCACACCATTTTTCACACCAAATTCACACCATTACTTTTTAAGATTGCGATAAGCAATCTCTCCAACAGCCATTGGAATGATATTCGAAGTATTGACATAAGTCTTTGTTGTAATCGTGTCACTATGAGTTAGAGCCTCAGATATAGCTTCAATAGATGTTCCAGCCTGTTTTGCTAATGTTGCCCCTGTATGTCGTAATTTATGAGGTGTAGCATGCTTAAGTTCAGGATGACGACGTTTGACAGATTTCATTTTATTATTAAGATAGTCAGAGTGTAGAGGGCTATTAACATTACCCTTCATATCGATATAAGTAAAGACATACTGTTCATTGGATTGGATAATTCCAAATTTTGCTAGTTCATCTTTTTGCTGTTTTTTCCATTCTTTAAGTAAGTTAGTCAATTCAATGGGAATTCGGAAAGTTGTCTTTTTATTCCCTTTGGTAGACTTTGGATTTTTATATTTATCTAAAGCTTGTACTAACTGAATTTCCTGATCACTTGTATTGATATGCTTCCACTGCAAAGCGTAGCTCTCTGATTTTCTATCTCCTAGGAAGAAGGTAGTATAGAACAAAACATAATCCTTGAAAAGAATCTTTTCAGCCTCTAGATCTTTTTCAAAAGCTGTAAACCATGCTTGAAGTTCTTCTTGAGATAGGTATAAATCTTCATCTTTTTTAGATTCTTGCAACTTGATTTTCTTAGTGGCTTTGATACGACTTATTGTTTTTGATAGTCGGTTCGTCTCGATATATTCCAATTCTTCAGCCCAATCAAAGATAGAATTGACATAGCTTCTAATGACCTTAAAGTTTGCATATTCTTCAGCTTTTTGGGTCAATAGGTTTAAGACGACTTGTTTGTTTTGGTTGAGAAAGTCTATGGAATAATTTCCCAATATAGGTAGGATATGTTTTCTGAAGACAATCTCAGTACCGTCAATAGTAGCTTGTGAAGGTGGTTTAGTAGCAGAAGTAGTCTGACCTGCTTTGTAGAATTCCCACCAAACGTTTTTATAGAAGTCAGAAAAGAGTATAGAACAATTATTTTCTAGTAAGGCTGATTCTCCACTAAGAATTTTGTCAATTTTGTTTTGAAGTTCTAGTTCGTATTTTTTTGCTTCACTCCTTGTTTTGAACCGTTTTTCAATCACTTTCTTATCAACACCTAGTGAAGACTTAACTTCCTCAGGAATGTAGATTCGTAAGCGATAAGTTCCATTTTTAGTTTTT
The DNA here is from genome assembly GCF_047465525.1 of Streptococcus infantis. Taxonomy (GTDB): domain Bacteria; phylum Bacillota; class Bacilli; order Lactobacillales; family Streptococcaceae; genus Streptococcus; species Streptococcus infantis_R. Next base: position 103,397 of record NZ_JASGZS010000002.1, read on the forward strand.
GAAATTGACATAGTATTCTCCTTTTTGAATTGAGCTAGAAAAATACCGTGATTTTATTATAACAAACCACGGTTAGAATGCTACTGATTTTGTAACCAGCGATTGATTTCGGTTTTATCGAATCGAACTGTTTTACCAATACGAATGACAGGGAAACCTTTCTGAATCCAACTATCAAGTGTATTGTTGGAAATTCCTAGATAGTCGCAGGTTTGTTGTTTGTTCAAAAATGGACTTTCAATATTTCTATTATCTTGTAGATTTTCAACTTCTCGTTTGATTAAGTCAGCTATCAAAAGCTGAATTTGATGAATCTGTTCATCTGGCAGAATAACTTGCACTTTGCTTACCTCGCTTGATTATTTAGTAATAGTGTGAGATAATAGCAATAATAGAAGTAGCTATTGCTATTTTTGTTGTTAAAGGAGAGGGTTATCATTGTTAGTTTGGTCGCTGGCATTGATAACCTTTTTTGGTTTTTCCCATTGCATATTTTTGATGACTTTCTTAACCAAAATATCTATCGTTTTATTTTTAGTATATGATTTAGGTTTGGCAAATTCAAAAGAATGGAATTTTCTCTTTTGCCACGTATCTATAAAGTCATCAATCTGGTATGTCGAATGTTGGGGTTGTGATAGGTCATAAGACTTATCTATTGTTACAAGATAATCTATTCTACGAACGAATTGTCCAGAGTCCTCGTTATCATTTTCTTTAGCAGTGTCAAAAAAAGGAATAGGTTTTTTTGTACTCGTGATGATGATAACTTTAGCAGAGCCTATCTTGTTGCGATACCGAGCAGATATGGGGCTTATCATATACGGGTCGAGGAGTTTTAACCAGTCTGATGCAGTCATGCTACTACCTCGCATATCGTCTAGGAATAGAATCTCTTGCCCGTTGTAGTCATCAAAGGCATTAGTAGAAGCAGTTAAACTACAATCCCATCGCTGATTAAATTTCAAAGCCACCTTCTGAAGTATATCTATCAACTCTTTTGCAAATCTAGTTTTTCCAGCACCACTTGGAGCAGAAATGAAGAAGATAGTCTTTTTAAATTTCCCCTCTTTTATCTCGGATACAGCCTGATAGCTTTTTTGCTCTCCAGCGGTTTCAATGGCTTCATTTATTTTTTGCTTATGTCTACCGTAGATAGCATAATATTCACTTGTCAGCATAATGTTTTCTTTCGTGATGCCTCCAGCTAGTATTTTTTCAACCAACCAGTCAACGCTGAGATTAGTTTCTTTAGCTTTCTTAGTGGCTCGTCCTTTGACCCACGTTGCCATACTACGATGATAAATGCTTTTGTAATCCTCTCCTAAGACTGTTGCAACCTCCTCTGGCTGATATTGATACTTGGTCTCGTCTTTGGCATGGACTAGATAGGCAAGACAATTATCATAGCCATAGCGACCCGATTTTAGCTTTTCAAGATATTGGGGTTCAACTCCGACAGCTAGAGCTATTCTGTTTAGTGAAGCTCCTTTTTCAAACTTAAAGAGAAAATGGATATGTTCAGCTTTCTTTTCGATTACATTTTTCATCAATTCTTGATTCCAAATGTTTATCTCGTCTTTATCATGTTTGATTCCGTAAGCCTCTTTAACAGTAATATCAGCTTTATTTAGCTTATCAGTGATTGTCTCAAGTAGTGGGCGGATATTACTTTCATCTCTAGCCTGCTTTAAAGTTGTTTTATCTTGCCAAGTTTTCCAGTGTTCATCTTCCAGTTGTTGGACTAGCATGATAGCAGTTAGGTTTGCTTCTTTTTTATTTTTGTTCATTATTAAGAATTCCTTGTTTTAATTATTCATCTAACTATTCCTTTGATAAATCAAGGATTTGAAATTTGGTATATTGCTTCAAACCCGTGTTCTATCTAGTGTTTTGTGTTATGCACGGCAGTTGACAAGCCCACTGCCGTGCATGCGTTAGAAATAGTTAGAATTAGTTTTGTTTCATCTTTTTCAAAGATGACCGACCTTGTGACTCGTCGGCTTCGTCATGAATCCATTTGTTGTTCCAATAGAATTCTCTAGTTGGAACACAAATGGATTGTTTACCACTATTCATCAAACCACGGTGTTTCATAAAAGTGTGGAACTTCCCACTTTTTACCAGAACTAATAATACGAGCGATTCCCTGACCTTTTCCATAACTACGCTTCGGCATGTCAGCGAAACCAGACATGAGATATTTTCGTTCTTCGGCAGAATCGGCAGCACCACCTAACATGATTACAGCATCGGAGCAATTTACACGGGCTAGGGAGGGTAAAAACCCTTCTTTTGTTGCAAACTGGCTAATAGCAATGATATGAATACCAGCAGAGCCACCAGTCGCAGATAAACGGTTAATCGCAGTAGTCCAGCGAGAAGTGATTTTTAAGCTTTTGTCAACTTTATCAAGAGATTCAAGAGAAGCGTTTAGATTCCCTAGCTCATCAAAGAACAGTCCGATGTTCGGCATATGTTCCATTTCAAGGTACTTCTCTTTATCAGCCTCATTTATTTTGGCTAGTCGTTCATCCATCACGGTACACCAGTATTCAGCACGTTCTACTATTTTTATAGGGTCTGATTGACCATGAAACTCTTTAACGTATCTATCATACTTAGCAGAATTATATTCGACATCCCAACCTTGTAACAACATTAAACGTGCCATATAACGACCAGCAAGCACGGATTTCCCCGCTCGAGTGCGAGCAATGACACTCAAATGTGGTACAATATCGGAATGCCAAACAAGGTCGTTAGATAAACGAATAGTATGTTTATTGTCATTGATAAACTCTTTTAATGAATCGGATTCATCTTTGACATGCAATCTTTGAGAAGTTAATGTATCTTCTAAACGGAAGATAATATAACTATCTCCAGCGGTTAATTCAGAATTAACGACTGTAAACCTTTGATATTTACCTGATAATATCCCTGACACTCGTTGCTCAAATTTTTCACGGTCAGCACGTTCCCAGTTTGCAATATTCTCAATAGCAATATATCCCTCATTCAAATCATCGTTAATCCAAACATGTAGTTCTGGCATTTCATCGCCATAGCGTGTTGAGTTTGAAAGTTTTAGGACATCTGTGATTTGTTTGTCATTGAATAATCGCTTCAATTTTTGAGATAACCTATTGGCTTGATTAGACATGACTGGTATCGAAATAGTTGATACCTCTTCACGTAGCGACCAAGTATACACTAAACATAAGAAGCTAATTAAGTCTATAATAGCAAAGAATAGCAACGGCTTAGTCAGATATGATTTCAATAGTTCTATTGAATAGCTTATGTAGAGTAGCAATCCAGTCATACTAATTGTAACCGTAAAGGCTATCAGAGAGAGTTGATAGCCTTGAGGTTTACAATTAGTAGTAGGTTTGATTCTACGATATCTACGGTTACGCATTCCGTTGAACCACTGCTACTGAGTCAGCAGCATACCACCCAACACCGTTAGTTGTTGCACCGCCACGTACGTTCTTGAATTGAAGAATTGTACCAAACTTAACATCAACCTTATTTGATGTTTTGATACTATATTCAAGGTCGTTGTTTGTATCTACAATTGAATATTTGAACTTACCATCAATTTCTTCAATGGAACCGATGGATACAACGTTGAGAATTGGGATAACATCGGTTGTGTATTCGTTTTTGGTCTTTTCGCTAACCATAATTTTAGGTTGAGTTTTGTGTTTGAGAACTTCATCAAGAGTTCGATTCCAATTAGTTTTTGCCATATATATTTTCTACTTTCTGCTTTTGAGATCTGAAAAGATTTTTTCAAGACTGATGATGAGACGATATTCATCGTCTATTCGCTGTACTAATTCTTGACGTGACATTTGATCGATGTCTGAAAGATAATGAATTGATTGAGCTTGGAATGAAAGTAAATTTGGATTATTCCAGAGTTCATTCAATTCAGAAGGAACGTTTTCAAGTTGCCAATCATCACTTGTTATTTGATATCCAAATATTCCGAAATTTTCCAATCGATGTGTGCGCAAAGTTAGTAAAGTTTGTTTGAGTTGTTTCATTGTACTCCCTTTTCTATTTTTAAATCTGTAATCAATAGTGACTTCTTGCTTACAGTTACATTAAAACACATAAACGCGGATAAAGCAACAAGAAAAAGATTGACAAAAAAACAAAACGTGTTACAATTATTAGTGTAATAGTTACATTTTGTAAAAGTTAAAAAAGGAAGGTATTTTAAAATATGACAATACGAGAGTTTATTGAATTACAGCAGCAAATTTATAATTTGCCACCGGATACGTTTGCAAAGATAAAAGTTAAAGTATCAAGAGAATTGCAAAAAATGGATTCGTGGTTTGAACTTGATAAAAAAACAAAAGTTGCGAAAACTTCAGCATTTGTTCTAACAGAAGATATGGAAAATGCCCTAACGATTGCTATGAAGCCATATTTTTTAAAAATATCAGGAATTGATCAAAATGATTTTGAACGAGAAAAAAAGGAAAATTCTATTAGAGTCAAGAATCTAGATAGTTACTATCATTTTAGTAATAAAGATGACAAATCAGCGTATATTTTTGATATTCCTAGGGATGAAAAAATGTATGTGATGATCGAGGCTTTGTTTTCAAGATATTTTGAGTTAGATGAAAAGAGATGGAAGGATGATTACACTAATTACAATCTTTTTTTAGATGATGAAAAGGCGTTATTGTCAGATAGTTTAGCATTATCAAATATGAGATTAAAAAAACCACTATGTTTTTATGTGAAACAAAAGAATAAAGAAAAAGAACAGTAACGAATTGTACTGTTCCTTAGCGAGAAAGGTTACCAGGTGAATTTAAATCACGTAAATCATCATCTGTAAGAATACGAATGTTTAGTTCCTGTTGTAATCTCTTTAGTTTCTTTTGTAATTTGTCGTATTCATATTCTGAGATTTTCCCACTTTTAAAGGCTTGTTTTAATTCTTGGAGAATTTCAGAGTACGCATTTACGATAATGGTATCACTAATGTTAGTTAAACTGCTGATTTTATTGATAAAATAACTATAATCATGCATGAGATATTCCTCCTTCTAAGTTAACGTTACCATATAAACCGATATATGTCAATGGTGTGAACTTTCTGATAAAATCTAGCTCAATTCGTGTATTTTTAGGGTAAAATTCACACCATTCAAATGAAATTTATTCAAATTAGATGAAAATCTATTTTCTGAAAACGTGGGAAAACACTGATTTTAAAAGGAAATTGAAACTTATTCAAAGAATAGTTTTTCCAACCAGGTCTTAAGAAAGCTCGTAAAGCATCACAATTCTCAAAACGTTAATCAATACGATTATATCAACGTTTCAAAGCACTCAAAAGTTTACCTTATGGGTGCTTTTTTCGTGTTTTTTTGAGGCTCTTTGTCAACTGTAGTGGGTTGAATAAAAGCTAACATCTGGAGAGGACAATCGTTGTCCTCTCCATTTTTATATTCAGAGCGATGAAAATTCGTTTCTTAAAGTTGTCAAAGTTCCTAAAACCAAAAGCATTTCGTTTGATGAGTTTAATGAGATTATTAGTCGCTTCCAATTTAGCGTTGGAATAGGGCAATTGAAGGGCGTTGACAATTTTCTCTTTGTCCTTGAGAAATGTCTTAAAGACAGTCTGAAAAAGAGGATGAACCTGCTTCAGATTGTCCTCAATAAGTCCGAAAAATTTGTCAGCTTCTTTATTCTGGAAGTGAAAAAGCAAGAGTTGATAGAGATTATAGTGGTGTTTCAAGTCTTCTGAATAGCTCAAAAGCTTGTCTAGAATCTCTTTATTCGTTAAGTGCATGCGAAAAGTAGGGCGATAAAAACGTTTATCACTCAGTTTACGGCTATCTTGTTGGATGAGTTTCCAATAGCGCTTGATAGCCTTGTATTCATGAGATTTTCGCTCAAATTGATTCATGATTTGAACACGGACACGACTCATAGCACGGCTAAGATGTTGAACAATGTGAAAACGATCTAGAACGATTTTAGCACATGGAAAAAGCTGTTTAGCCAAGTTATAGTAAGGACTAAACATATCCATAGTAATTATTTTCACCTGACAGCGAACGGCTCTATCGTAGCGCAGAAAGTGATTTCGGATGATAGTCTGGGTTCTACCTTCAAGCACGGTGATAATGTTGAGATTGTCAAAATCTTGTGCAATGAAACTCATCTTTCCCTTGGTAAAAGAATACTCGTCCCAAGACATAATCTCAGGAAGTCGGCTAAAGTCATGTTTAAAACGGAAGTCATTGAGCTTGCGAACGACAGTTGAAGTTGAAATGGAAAGCTGATGGGCAATATCAGTCATAGAAGTCTTTTCAATCAATTTTTGCGCAATTTTTTGATTGATAATACGAGGAATTTGGTGATTTTTCTTGACGAGAGAGGTCACGGCGACCATCATTTTCGAGCACTGATAGCACTTGAAACGGCGTTTTCTAAGGAGGATTCTAGTAGGCATACCAGTCGTTTCGAGGTAAGGAATTTTCGACGGTTTTTGGAAGTCATATTTCTTCATTTGACTTCCGCAATCAGGACAAGATGGAGCCTCATAATCCAGTTTAGCGATGATTTCTTTGTGAGTATCCATATTGATAATATCTAGAATTTTGATGTTTGGGTCTTTGATATCGAGTAGTTTTGTGATAAAATGTAATTGTTCCATATGAATCTTTCTAATGAGTTGTTTAGTCGCTTTTCATTATAGGTCATATGGGACTTTTTTTCTACACAAAAATAGGCTCCATAATATCCATAGGGGATTTACCCACTACAAATATTATAGAGCCTTTTTTGAAAAGTTCACCTCAAAGTTTACCTTATTTTCACCTTATTGTTTTAGAGACTTTAAAGCAAATTCACCAACTGCCATAGGAACTACATTAGAAGTATTTACATAAATCTGAGTTGTTCCTGTGTCACTGTGTGTTAGAGCCTCAGAAATAGCTTCTAAGCTCATTCCTGCTTGTTTAGCAAGTGTTGCTCCTGTATGTCGCAGTTTATGAGGTGTAGCATGTGCCAACTCTTTATGTCGCTTTCTGATGCTTTTCATTTTATTGTTTAGATAGTCAGCATGTAAAGGCTTGTTGATGTTTCCTCTTGTGTCGATATATGTAAAAACAAATTGTTCTGGGTTAATGATGATGCCAAACTTTGCTAGTTCATGTTTTTGTTGCTCTTTCCAAGAGGTAAGAAGCTGAAGTAAGTCATTAGAAATAGAGAAAATAGTTTTCTTATTTCCCTTAGTAGATTTTACTTGTCCATATCTATCTAAAGCTTGAATTAGCTGAATCTGTTTTTTTGAAAGATCGATATGTTTCCATTGAAGAGCATAGGTTTCAGATTTTCTATCGCCTAAAAAAAAAGTGAGATAAAATAGGACATAATCTTTAAGGGTTATTTTATCATTCTCTAAATCTTCTTGAAATGCTGAGAACCATTCTTGGAGTTGTTCATGAGTTAGATATAAATCTTCCTCTCTCTTTGACTCTGCAAGTTGAATCTTTTTAGTGGCCTTTATTCTTCTTAATATTTTTGCAACTTTATTAGCTTCGATATACTCAAGTTCTTCTGCCCAATCAAAAATGGAAATCACATAGCTACGTAAGGATTTGAAGTTCGCATATTCATTAGCCTTAGATGTCATTAGATTTAGGATAACTTGCTTATTTTGATTTAGAAACTGTATCGTATAGTTTCCAAGAAGTGGTAGTATATGTTTTTCAAAACATGTTTTGGTATTAGCAACTGTTGACCTGCTTGGTGGCTTAGAAGTGGATGTAGTTTGTCCTGCTTTATAAGAGTCCCACCAGATATTGTTATAGAAGTCTGAGAAAAGAATATCTCCTTTTGCTAGTTCTGTAAACTCATTATCTTCTATTTGATTTAACTTGGTAAGCAAGTCTATCTCAGCTTGCCTTGCCTCCTTTCTCGTTTTGAATCTCTTATCGTAATAATTGCTATTAACAATACCAAGTGGCATTCGTGCATCTATTGGAATGTAGATTTTTAAACGATAAGTACCATTTTGTGTCTTAGTGATACTCATGATATTCTCCTTGTGTATCGAACCAGAAAATATCATGACTATTATAAAACAAAAATCTTGATATTTCTAGTTTTGTGAGTAAAGCCATGAATTAATGGCCTCTTTATTAAATCGTATAGTCTTGCCTATTTTTATTGTAGGCAGTCCTCGTTTGATCCAACTGTCTAGAGTATTGTTTGAGATACCCAAGTAGTGGCAAGCCTGCTGTTTGTTTAAAAATGGGCTTCCAAGGTTACTATGGTGCAGCTTCTTTTCAATTTCTTTTTCGATTAGTTCAGCGAGTAGGTGCTGAATTTGTTGAACTTGTTCGTCTGGTAGAATTACTTGCATAAGTTATTTCTCCCTATTGTGCTATAATTGAAGTATCAGTTGATTTTTAATCATCTGTATTTGCCTCATCAGTATTGCTCGCCAAAGTATCTTCTGATGAGGTTTTTTTGTTGTTTTGGGGATTATAACGTCTAGAATCTAAAAATTTTGTAAAAAAGTAGGTTCGTTCAATTATTAATCCCAGTAGTGAAATATCTTTATTTCTAGCGTAGTGAACTAAGTCTTCGAACTCGGTAAAATCGTTATCGGTGATTACATCGATAACAGTTTCTAGAAATAAATTTGAATTTTGCTCTATCAAGAACTTATCAAGTTCGAATCCGCAACCTGATTCAATATCTTCTATATTGTATAAAGTTTTTTCAGGGTTTTCTGCATGTATGAAATAATCGTACATACCTTTTGGTGACATGACAACTTCAACGTGGGAAGGTGTATTGAGTTTCTCAGTAAGAAGCTCTGATACTTGGGAATAACTTTTTAGCGATTCAAAAAATAAGACTCCGTGCTTGTGCGATTTTTTAAATTCCCCAGTTTCCCTGTTAATGTCCTTATCATGCCAAGGGCTAAGAACAAATGGAATGTGTAACTCTTCGAGAATTTCTAAATAATTTTCTGGGGCACTTTCCTTATAGAATAGGAATGCCCATTTTGAACTGCACCCCAAAAGTTAGACAGAAAAAATCTAACTTTTGGGGTATTTTTATTATGAAATTAACTTATGATGATAAAGTTCAGATCTATGAACTTAGAAAACAAGGCTATAGCTTAGAGAAGCTTTCAAATAAATTTGGGATAAACAATTCTAATATTAGGTACATGATTAAATTGATTGATCGTTACGGAATAGAGTTCGTCAAAAAAGGAAAAAATCGTTACTATTCTCCTGATTTAAAACAAGAAATGATTAATAAAGTCTTACATGAAGGCTGGACTAAAGATAGAGTTTCACTTGAATACGGCCTCCCAAGTCGTACGATACTTCTTAATTGGCTAGCACAATACAAGAAAAACGGGTATACTATTGTTGAGAAAACAAGAGGGAGAATACCTAAAATGGGACGTAAGCCAAAAAAGAGACCTGAAGAGAGGACAGAATTAGAACGTCTTCAAGCAGAAAATGAGTATCTGAGAGCGGAGAATGCCATCCTAAAAAAGTTGAGAGAACTCCGATTGAAGGAGGAAAAAGAGAAAGAAGAAAGACAGAAATTGTTCAAGAATTAATTACTGAGTTTTCGTTAGATATTCTTCTAAAAGCCATTAAACTAGCTCGTTCGACCTACTACTATCACTTGAAACAGCTAGACAAACCAGATAAGGACCAAGAGCTTAAAGCTGAAATTCAATCCATTTTTATCGAACATAAGGGAAATTATGGTTATCGTCGGATTCATTTAGAATTAAGAAATCGTGGTTTTTTGATCAATCATAAAAGAGTTCAACGCTTGATGAAAGTGCTCAATTTACAGGCTAAAATGCGACAGAAACGCAAGTATTCTTCTCATAAAGGAGACGTTGGCAAGAAAGCAGATAACCTCATTCAACGTCAATTTGAAGGTTCTAAACCAATGGAAAAGTGCTACACAGATGTGACAGAGTTTGCCATTCCATCAAGCAGTCAAAAGCTCTATTTGTCGCCAGTTTTAGATGGCTTTAATAGCGAAATTATCGCCTATAATCTTTCTAGGTCTCCGAACTTAGCACAAGTAAAGACGATGTTAGAACAAGCTTTCTCAGAGGAATACTACGAGAATACTATTCTCCATAGTGATCAAGGATGGCAATATCAACACAATTCTTATCATCAATTCTTAGAGAGTAGGGGGATTCAGCCGTCCATGTCACGTAAGGGTAATAGCACAGACAATGGCATGATGGAATCTTTCTTTGGCATTTTGAAATCCGAAATGTTTTATGGCTATGAGAAGACCTTCCAATCACTTAACCAATTGGAACAAGCTATTGTAGACTATATTGATTATTACAACAACAAGAGAATTAAGGTAAAACTAAAAGGACTCAGTCCTGTGCAATACAGAACTAAATCCTTTGGATAAATTAATTGTCTAACTTTTTGGGGTCAGTACAATTCGCAGCGTTTTTTATATATCTTCTTAAAATATTTGTACACACAAATGACAGTCAAATTGATTTTTTGGATTATTTTATCGAAGGGGATAGATTTCTCATAATATGACTTTGCGAGCTCAGAGTCTGTATACACATACTCCCAAAATCACACCCAAAATTTGTATACACATAGTGTATGTACTTTTGAGGTGATTTGAATTTTGGGGAATCCCCATCCCCCTTTAGGCTAAGAGATGAAATTTTTTTAGTCTTGTTTCATTTTATTTCACAATAGATGGAATTTAATCTGGTAGTTAACAGTCAGTTCAACTCAAGCCTTATTTTCTATTTTTCTTTATCAAGTTATACAGCTGTAAATCAGTCCATTGCTTTAGCAGCTGTTTTTATGATTGCAGCAGCTAGTATCGGAGGTAAACTCTTTGGCATACTTGGAATGATATTCTTTAAAGCGATATTTGCTGTTATCTATCAATTGATTAAAGAATTTGTCGTTGCAAAGGAAAATCAGATAGATAAAGAATTAATTTAATGAGTCTTGTTAAATAAAGCCTTATTGTTTCTAACTGATATATCTGTTATATTTTTTCAAGAGGGCTTTTATCTGTTTCATCATGGAAAACATCTCCTTAACTATAATTTATCAAATAAAAAAGAAATCCAAATACAGAATTGTATTTGAATTTCTTAACCTTATGACATTGTACGAGATACGTTCTCTCTTTTAAAATATTTATACCTATTTTATTTGATATATTTCAAGAATAATATCTTCGATTTTATCTTCGATTAGTTTTAATGCCCTAGCCTTATCTTCTTGGGAGCTATAATCAGATTTCTTTATTTGAATCACCTCATGGAAGAGTGGAAGTAACTCTTGAAGTTTTTCAGGAGATGGTACAACTATTGGCAATTGGCGTGCATCGTTTATTTGGAATGTCTGAGTATTATTTACAAAATCATTAACATACTCGCTCATGAATTTTGAATTAATGATACTTATGATATAGTATTCTGGTACTTTCTGAGACAATCCATATAAACTCATACTTTTAACATCATTAATACTTTTTTGTTTCAAGCGACATTTCAAATAAGTAGTATTTATATCAGACCAACAGAAACCTTCTTTAAAAAAGTAGGAATATCCTTGATATCTTGCCCGAGGATCAGTTTTCAGATAGCTTACGTTTTCTTTTGACCACGCAATGGCAAATGGTGTTTCTAGGTACCATCTGTTTCCGTCTTTATCTCCTTTGTCATATGGAACGTAATAATTTTTTTCGGTAGAAATTCCGTGTAATTTTTCGTCATCAGTGAGGGAATCTACATCAGTAATTTCATTGTCCTCTATAATTCGATAAAGATATCCTTGTCCGAAAACATCTCGACCATATTTTTCTTTTATTGAATCAAAGAGTTCAGCGATTTGATATTCATCCAAATCAATCAATAGCTGGTTCGGATCTGAATAATCATTTAAGTCATTAGATGTAATGTTATATTTATTGATCGCATTTTTTAATTTTCTAGGGCGTGTGTTCATAATATTTTCAGCCCATTTAGTTGATTTCCTAACAGCAATATACTTACCATTATTACCAGTTTGTAAACCAACACCTCCTACTGATAAACAGCCTAATAAAGCAATGTCTCCAGGTTTTAAATTGCTTCGATATTCATTGAGTTCTTTTTTATTCTGTTCAATTTTGCTACTGGTGGAAATTTTATCCCACCACATATTATTTAGTTCTTTAATCTTATCTCTATATAATTGATAAATTTTTAGGTTGTGCTTAGTTGGTTTAAAAATAACAGTATTTTGAGTATTTACATAAGTAGATTGTTCAACTTTAAAATATATAGGTTCTAATATATTTTTACTTCCGTCAATAAACATAATCGTGTTTTCTAACTCATATTTATTCTTATTAACGGATGTAATCGCAGTATCTACCATCGCGGATTCAAATGGATTAGCAGTGTCAAAGATATAATTTATTGTGTTAGAAAGTAGTAAATCTCTTAAGTTTTTCTTCGATTGAATCGTCCAAAAAGATTTAGAAGTGATATATGTAAGACTTCCTCCTTCTTCAAGTAGTTCAATTCCTTTGAAGAAGAAGTGGCTGTATAGATCATCTGCAAATCCAAATTCATTTTCTAGAGCTATTTTATCAGCCGTGCTCCGCTTTTTGGTTCCAACGTAGGGAGGATTTCCAATAATTGCATCAAATTTGTGAACTCCAAACATAAAATAACTGTCAAAAAAGCTTGCTGGTTTCTTTACAATAAAAGGGTCGAAGGATTTTAATTGTTCGGAACGTACCGATTCCCAAAGTTGAATTTTTCCTGTTGTTAATTCATAATACTTTTTTTGCCAGTTATCTTTGGAACTCTTTATACGAGCATTAAAATATTTTTGTCGAATGTCCGAAAGTTTTAGGTCTAAATCTTGGTCGTCAAAAATATTATCGTCATCTTGAGATAAAGAGATTAAACTATTAGCACAAACAAACTTAAAATCTAGGTTAGGTAAAGGCTGGATTTTACTTTTATCGGGTTCGTCAATAATTACTGAAAGCCAAGCTCTTAAACGAGAAATCTCAATTGCCATCGGTTCGATATCTACTCCAAAGATGTTGTTTTCAATAATAGAAAGTTTAAGTTCATATGCATCAAAGGATTTTAGTAATCTTTCATATGTTCTAACAAGTAGTTGAATCATCCCCATTGGAAAAGCACCAGAACCACAAGCGGGATCTAAAACCTTATAGCTATCTAGTGCCTCAAGGATAGTTTTTGTTATATTTTTACTATTGATTCCCCATAAATCAGCACCAGATGTACTTTTTCTTGCTAAAAATTCAGCATCTGAATAGTCAATTAGTAAGTCTATTCCTTGATTGAAGACTCTATTTCCCACCTTGTTATATAAATATTCCCTTAAAGATTCTTTACAAATAAATGCTACAATATCTCTCGGAGTGTAGAATGCTCCACTTAATTTCCGTGCGCTCTGTCCAGTATCTTCATTTTGGGAAGCCAATAGATTTTCAAATACTTGTCCTAACATTTCAGGATCGACTGCAATCACTTCAAAATCAGCACTAGATTCATCAGTAGTAAAATTGAACTCGTTAAACCTATCAAAAAGATTTTTAAAATAATCTTGTGGGAAATTGATTGTTTCACCAATAAAATCATTTTCCTTGGGTTCAAATAACCCACCATTTAAATACGGTGTTATATAATCTAGGTGTTTACGATCGGAAATATCAGTGTTTAGGGTACTAAAAAATAGAAGTTTTATTTTCTTTTCATAATATTCAGTAGCTGATAAACCATCTATTTCAAAGTATCCAAAGTCCTCATAAATAATACTCATTTTCCGTAAGAACCAAATGAAAAGCATTCGTCCTAGAAGTCGGGAAGAAAATTGTTTTGCATCTTCTGAGTTCTTTCCTTGATTTTCCATAGTTTCAACTAGATCTTCAAAGAATTTTGCAATAATTGAATAGAATTGTTTATTAACTTCTTTCAGTTGCAACGCATCCCATAGTTTTTTATGAATAGTCTGTTGAGGTTCGAGATTTTGACCATTATTAATTTTTGAATCATCACCATTTGCTGCTTTAAATAGATTGTCAAAAATTTGTTTTTGAGTATTACTCAAATGATCATGTAACTCCATAACACGAATTTTTTTTCTATTTGAAAGTACAATTAGGAGAGAATTGGCATCAGATGTCAGGAAAAAATCGATTCCAATCTTGTTGCTTGGAATTCTTGTTAAGTCAGAGTCTTCCCAGTTAGATGTAAATTCTGTTGAAGCTGAAATCTTTTGTTTAGTTGCACTTTCACTAAACCAGAATAACTTACTTTCAACTACACAGTCATCCTGTTTGAAGTGTTGAAAGGCTGAACGTGCAGAATTAGATTCTGGGTGTTCACGAAACCATGTTCTTTGTTTTTGATTATGGAAAATATCCATTGGAAGAGGAGAGGGGAGATTTCCAGTATTTTGACTATCGTGTTCCAACATACTAGTCCATCTATCTTGATTTGGAAGGATCCCTCTCATTATTTCATCAGCTAAGTCAATTGCTATAGCGAGGGATATCCACTCATTCTTTTCACTCGATAGTTGTTTGACTAATTTGTCTATTGTATGAATGCCATTATGGTTTTGCATAGAATAATACACCTTCGACTTTCTCTATTCTTTTTACGTCCGATTCAGCTTGTAAAAGCTTAGTTAGTAAGTTCTCAAAATTCTTGATTACTCGTGGTGTTAATTCACCATTTTCTTTGTTTTGTTTATTTACTTCTCGAACAATTTGTTCAAAAGCTCGTTTATCATTTGAATAACGTATTCCTTTTTCAATAATTCCAACAAGATTGTAACTTGAACCAAAATAAGTTTTTAAAATTTCAAGAGCGTGCATCCCTTGTTGCTTTATACTATAAACTGGATTAGCTGATTCAAATTGCACACAAATTTCAGTATTACCTTTTTTGATATATTCCGATCTATCGACTGGTATTTTATCTATCATACGTTTATTATCTTGGGGAGTCGTTTGAATTTGTTTCAAAGCATCCTTTTCTTGAATGTATTTTGCTTGAAGCGAGCTGAATGGCCCTCTTTTTTCTGAGCTTTTTTCGATGCTTACGAAACCAATATCTTTTATCAGTGCACCAGTAGCAGAGATTTTACCTTTGGCTCTATATAGTCCGATAACATAGTCTAGATTCTCAAAATTTTCAGTTGATTTCGGAAGGTAATTCCATTTTCCATCAGGGATACTTTGAATCCTCTTAATTGCTCCATCTTCTTTGTGAGCATCAATAAATTTCCGTAATTCAGTGGAATAATTATCAACCCAATCTAATATATCTTCGGTATTTTCAAATCGTTCCATTGCTTTTGAAGCTTTGTCAATATCATCATCAAAAATGTTATCAGATTCCAATATTTCATGAAATTCTATTGGATTTTCACTTTCACCTAATATACTTTGATCGTTACCAACGGTAAAGTTGATTGTTGCAATTTTGTGTTCTAGACGTCTAATTAAGTTTAGATAGAACTCTAAGTCATCATGAGGCTTTACGTTTGCAATAAGGATGTTTTCATATGTTGATCCTAAACGATTGATTCGACCATTTCTTTGAATCATTCTCACAGGATTCCAATGTAAATCATAATTCACTAAGAAACCAGCATCTTGTAAGTTTTGACCTTCAGAAAGTACATCAGTAGCAAATAAGAAATCGAGTTCGTCCTGCTTCTTAATCGTTGCTTTTTTACTAATCGGAGAAAAGCGTTTAGTAATTTCTTCAACATAGACACTATTACCTGAAATAAATTCCGCACGTTTTGAGAAGTTAGGAATCCTATTTTCTAATATTTGTGGGAGGCTTTCTTTCAGATAATCAATTGTATCAGAAAAGAAACTAAAAACTAATAGTTTTTTTCCATATTTGTTTTCTTCTAATCGTTCTACTATTTTATCTGCAAATGCATTTAGCTTTCCGTCATGGCCTTTTTTACTTAATCTTGTTAATACAGAAGTTAAAAATTTACATATGTCTTTATCTCGTTGGAGATCTTTTTTTAATTGAGCAATATTAAATAGTTTTTCATCAGCTTCTTTTCTTTCTACACCACGTTTTTTAATGTCTTGTTCGTTACCTTGAGACATAGCCTCGTCTAAATCTGACAAGTATTTTTCATAATCTTCAAAAGCTTTATCAATATCTTCACCATATTCACTATCAAGAGTTACAGCATCGGTCAGACTAACTATATATCCCCTATCCAACCATTTTTCAAACAATGCAATCCTATCTTGGTAATTCTGCACAGATCTTAGTAGGGTGGCTGTAGATGATTCCAAGCGCTTGAGCCAAGTTACATGAAGCATATTGTGAATGGCAAGTTGAGTCCTTAATTTATTAGCTTCATTTCCTTTTAGATCTAATGCACGAATTTCATTAATTGTTTTATTGTAAATATTATGAGAATAGGAATCTGGTTTATATGGTGCAAAGCCCAGAAAGTTTATCACTTTAAATAATGTTGGAATAATACTTGAAACTTCATCTTCATTAATAAAAATAGCTTCTCTATTCGACTTTATTGAGAGGTTATATTTTTCAGAAATATTAATTCCAGATTGTTGTTCTTTATGGATTTCCTTATATAAATCAAGTGGATGAGAAGTGCGTTGTGTTAATTCACTAATTAAATTTAGGTTTAGAGTTGCAGGAGTTAGATTTTCGAAAGTTGAATCTTTTACTTCATCTAGGACTTGATGGATAAATTCATTATCCTCACTGAGATAAGTATAGGGGAACTGTTCGATTGTTGACGTTGGGAAAGGATTGGTTCGTCCATTTGTAGAATTCATCTGCTCATTTTTGATAACACCTTGTCTTGTTGATCTAACAAGATAATGCCTTATTCCAGCAATGATAGTATTTTTATGGAAATCCCAATCAAATTCTTCTCCTCGTTTTTCAGCACGAGTTGCTTCTGATTGAATTCGCCTTAATGCTTCAAAGAAGTCAATGTATTCAAGAGTTTTACCTTTATTACTTTTATACGGAACATTGATGGAAACCAGATCACCTTTTGCACCTAGTTGTATTTGATTTGCAAAATCAATCAAAGAGTTATTAATAGGTGTAGCAGTGAGTAAAAGAACTTTCGATTGAGGATTTTCCTGGAATAGTTGTAAAATTTTTTGATAGCGAGTACTTCCTTGATTTCTTAAATTGTGAGCCTCATCAACTACGAATAAGTCAATAGTATTTCGAGAGTTTTTATGATGTTTAAAGTAATCAATTTGTTCTTGTATTGTTCCAGAATCTTGTTGGGAGATCAATCTGAAATCTTTTCCCTCACGAAGATTCCATCTTTCTCCTTCTAACTCGTCAATCCATTGTTGTTTAAGCGATGCTGGTGGAATAATAACAATATTGTTGTTTCCATCCTCGATATATTGTTTAATGATAGCAGCAGCTGTGATGGTTTTTCCTAGACCGACAGAATCTGAAAGCATTGCAACGCCATAACGTGACAGTTTCCGCCTTAAATCGAGTGCATTTTGATTTTGGAATGGGTGAAGAATATCCTCAATATCTTTGTCAAAAGGATCAACAGGCTGCAGTTCCTCTGGGAAGACCTCCATAAGAGTTTTGATGTAAACATCATAAGCACCATATGTTTTATCACCAACAGGGCTATCCACAATGATGTTACTGAATTCTCCAGTCCAGTCTTCAGCGTCTTTCCATAGTTCATCAAACCATACGATATGTCCATTTTGTTGTTTATCACTGGTTGGTTTGAATTCAACAATTTGGTAGTTTTCTGTAAGAAAATTTAGCTCTGCATTGGAGGTGAGTCCTGCCTTTGTAAAATTTGAAGAACCAATAATACCAACTGAGTCAGCATCTCCTAGTTCTCCAAATATATAAGCTTTAGCATGAAGCCGAGGTTCTCTATATATTTTTACTTCAAGTTTGTTGTTTTCAATTAGATTTACAAGTTTTTTGGCGGTCATGCGGAGTTGTTCGAGTATTTTCGTATTATCTCCTCCTTTTCCATATTCTTGTAGATCATGAGTTATATCAGATTCTGGGAATAGGTTCTCAGGGGCATTTATATCAATGTTATATTGTATTTGCAGCCTGTGAGCAATAGGCTCTTTACCAATCAATAATTGAATTTTCGAATATTGCTCAAAATCGTCAATTAGTTCAATAGTGCCAGCTAGATCCCAATATCCAGTTGCTATTCGAAGTACAGAGTAATTTGGAGCAATTTCATTTAGTACATCAGATAATTTTTTTCTAGAGTTATCTATAAATTGAGGATATGCCATCTTTATTTCTCCCGAGATTTTTTATTAAACAACTTTTCTATTAGTCTATTATATTTTAACATTTTATAGTTAAAAACACTTAGTATTTAAGCAACTTTAATGACTCAAAAAATATAAATATAAATATTAATTTAGAAGATATGAATTATTAATTTTGATTTTATTATGTAATTACTCGATACACTACTGAAGCAAAAAATATAATCATATACAGGAAAATATGTTAAAATATAAACAAAAAATAGATATAGGGGTTGAAATTAATGGATAATTTAAATAATTTTTTAGGAATTATAGCATCACTTTTATCAATTATAGCTTTCGTTGCATCAGTTAATTCAGTTAAAAAGGTAAAAGAAATTGAAAAGAATATAAATACTGAGTTAAATTTTAAGAGTAAGCAATCAAAAAATGAGGTATTTACTAATAGAAAAGCAAATTCAGGAGAAAGTGGGATAAGTGTTGTTGGAGATAGCAATACTATTAATGGTGGAAGATAATGGTTTTGAATACAAATGTAAGTTCAGGAGAAAATGGAATAAGCATTTCAGGGGATGGTAATACAGTTAACGTAAATAAACTAGATAATATTAATAATCGCACTATTCCAAGATCCTTATTAAGAGAAATATGTATAAAAATCTCAAATATAGATATCGAGGAAAGTGACTACTCAATACGAAAAAATTCTGACTGGCTCCAAAAGTTTGAATATAATAATGTAAAAAAGTATATTGAAATTTTCGATGAATATTCGGAAGGATATGATTCTATTGAAAATGTTTTAAAAACTATCCCAGATCCAACTTCTATAATGAAAAAAATGAAAACGTTGTATTTGAAAATAAAACCAAATGATAATAATGATAATATCGATGGAGATTTTATTCTTGAACAGATATTCAATAAATTAAAAGAAGAGATTTGTAATGAAGATTTTGTTAACCCTACTAATTTATATGATGAACAAGTTGACTATGCGATCTATTTAATTATGTTATATGCTTTTTCTAAGTGTAAAATATTGGAGGTAGTAGACTAAAATGAATGATGATTTAATAATTGAAAGAGATTTAAAACCAAAAGACACGATTTATTATTTATCTGGATGCATTCTATCAATATTAAAGGAAGGCAACCTTAATATCGATGATTTATTAGAAGAAATCCATAAAGAATATAATGAATCTATCGATTTTACAAAATTGTTACTATCACTCGATGTTTTGTATCTTTTAAATAAAGTTGAAGTTTCTCAAAGGGGTGTAATTAGATGTATATTAGAAGATTAACTTTAAAAGAAACAAGTCCCTCAGAAAAAATAATTAGGGAAATAAATTTTAAACTAGGCTTAAACTTAATTGTAGATGCTGGAAAAAATCAGGAAAAGAGTAACAGTGTTGGAAAAACTACTATCTTAAAATTGATAGATATTGCTTTAGGGGCAAGGGAACGTAAATACATTTATTTTAATGAAGAAACAAAAAAATCAAATGAAAAGTTAAAGAATTATATTATTGATAGTAAGGTTCAAGTAGTATTGGAAGTAGCAAAATCCTTTACCGATTGCACAGATTGTCAGGAACTAGCTGTTGATTTATTTCCAAATGGGAAACGCTATATTAATGGGGGATCTGTTAGTATTAGCGATTATACTAGACACTTGAATTTTATTTTCTTTTCAAATTGCCAAGATAAACCTACATTTAGACAACTTATAAAAATGTTTGTTAGAATTGATCAAAAAGCTGATAATGATAAGTTTTTGAAATTTCTCACACGTACATCCGATAAAGTTTATAATAATGTTTATTCTTATTTATTTAACTTACAAGAACAAGAACTTGCAAATGATATTTTAGCTTATAAAGAAAAAATAGGAGAAAAAGAAAAAGAATTAAAAAATTATATGAAATCTAGTAATTTTGATTCAATTGATATAATTACACAAAAGATTAATTTGCTAGAGAAAAGAGTAGAAGATATAAATTATCAAATTGATATTTTAATCGATTCCCAAAAATTTAAGGAAAATGAAAATAAAATTTCCGAAATAAGGATTGAATATGCTCAAATAAAAGATAATTTGGATAAATTATATTTTCAGAAAGAACGTATTAAAGACATTATTGAAAGGACTGAAATTGATAGGAATAACTTAGTAAGTGAAGAGATACTAGAGACGCTTTATAAGGAGGTTTCATGTCTAACTGACAAATTAGACAAAGAGTTTAAGGATTTAATTAAATTTAATACTGAATTAGTAGAGAATAAGTTGAATTATTTTAACTATCAACTTGAGAAAAAAGAATGTCAAATAAAACAATTGGAGATAAATAAAAATAGGCTATTTTCTAGTTATAAAAATATTACGATGTTGGTAGAAGATAATAAAATAGAAGAATATACAGTTTTAAAAAATGATCTAGCTAATTATTTAGAAGAGTTAGGTAAAAATAAAAATATCAGTGAAACCTATTGTTTTTTGTTAAAAAGTTTACATAGGTTAAAAGAAGAGCTAAGAACTTTAGAAGAAAGTTCAGAATCTTCATATGAAATGATTTCAATATTCAATGAATTTTTTTCAGATTTTAGCAGAAAAACTAATGATCAGTCTTTCATGTTATACAAAACAGATGGAGCCTTCCCTTTTGGTATTAATCATGTGAATGGAGTATTGAGTACGGGTACTCGAAAGTCGATTATTACAGCATTTGACTTAGCGTATCAAAAATTTGCTAAAAAAATTAACAAAAATGTTCCGAATTTTGTAATACATGATGTAATTGAATCAATCGACTATCAAGCTTTTAAGGCAATAGCTGATATTGTCAGTGGCATTGAGTGCCAATATATAGTTGCAGTTTTGAAAGAGAAAATATCAGGCAAGGAATTTATCCATGGAGATAATATACTAGTAGAGTTATCTGAAAATGAAAAACCTTTTAATCTTTGATTGTTTTTCTGATGTAGACTCTATTTTAGAGGAGTCTTAGTTTATTTTTAAATAAATTGAAACAATAAATGAAGATAAGGTTATATTTGATTGTTCTTATTTATAACAATTTATATAAATAATTTAGAATATATGAGTTATTCTCGGAAGTATAGATTTTATTTTAATAAGTTTCGAGAAAATATAAATTTTTCTGAAAGATAAATGTACTTTGAAATTTTTTACTTTGTCTATCTTAGTTATAATGTTTATCAAATCTGATTTGAGCATTTCTTTTTCCTCATCTTAATTATTCAACTAATAAAAAATCGAGGGTGAGCAAAAACTAAAATTCAAGATAAATGAAGTAAATATCTCCAAAATAAAACGCATAGTATCAAGTTTTTTCAATGCCTGACACTATGCGCTTTTTACCCAGCCTCTTTAAATTCGCTATATTTCATATTGATTGATTTCTTGTTGTTCCCAATCTTCTTCTTCAACTTCTTTGATGTCAAAATCCTTTGAATCTTCGTTGTAAACTACCAAGAAATATCCCTCGTCATTATAAAATTTGCTTGTGACGATATCATTTCTCGGTGTGAAATAATAAATGGTTTCATCTATCTTTTGAACGGTTCTTATTTCTTTAGGTGGTGTGGGCATCAAAATACCAATAAAATTGACGCTCACCATAACAAAGAACATAAAACCGATTGTTGAATAAATAAATGCTTGCAATGCTTTCATAATGTCCCTCTTTTTCTAAAATTGTGAGCCAATTTCTTTTGTACTCCAGATATCGTATTCCACCATACGATCTTCACCTTTGTTTTTGGATTTGTTATAAACGACCAAATAGTAGTTGCCAGAATGATAATGTTTACCGATGATAACATTGTCGGTAAGGTCTATTTTGTAAAATTCTTTAGGTAATTTTTGAACATATTTCACGTTTTCGATGATTTCTATTTTTGGTGTTGTCAGATTAGCGATAAGTGCCCACAAAAATATGATTAGTAACTCACCGAAAATAATCGCAAGCATGATGTTTTTGTTTAGTTCCATAATTTATTCCTTTGTTAATTTCACTCAATTATCATTTACAGTGATATTTTTAAGATTTTTTACTTTTAAAATCACCAAAATTTTTTCAACTACAGAAAATCTCATATTATCTTTATCTAAAACAACCTTGTTAACAATCATATCTGCTTCTTGGAATAATAAAATTGTTTTATCAAGTTTCTTCAAAGTTAAACCATTATTTTTGATTTTCTAAAAAAATATTCATTTTCTTTAATAACGCAAATATATCATAAAGAAGAAACGATGTCAATTTCATTTTCTGATTTTAAATCTTGATTGTTCAGGGTAATTTCTCAAAGTAACTTCCACTTTCCTGACTGAAGTGGAAATTAGTCTAAAACGGATTTTTATGGTGGAATTAAGTGTGAGACGTTTGTGATAGAAATGAGGCCTACTATGACCAAACATAAACACCTTACCCTTTCAGACCGTAATGATATCCAATTA
>NZ_JASGZS010000003.1:0-113288 GCF_047465525.1 Streptococcus infantis
CCACGATATTATACAAACTAGAATAAGGACTGACATCCATAGTTAACTGATTATCAAGCATCATTTCACCTCATCTCTAGTATAACAAAAAAGCCATCTATTGGATGACTTTTTCAGTGGGCTCCATTCGTACTGCTGGTGCTTTTCCATTGCTCATGGCTTAGAAAACTATCACTTTTTCGCAGAATCCGTATAACACATTTACAGAGCAGGTTCAAGAAAATGCGTTTTTTGAGAGGTTCTGACTAAAAATACGTCTATTTATTTTTTATTGTTTTTTATTGTAGAGCAGACCCAACCGAATGAACATAGGTTGTAGAAAGCAAATGAAAAAACTGCAAGGATGATAGCTCCTGTATCTAAATAACCTCTTTCAAGACCGTTTTTCAACAACAACAAGCCTGTAGTTTCGACAACGATCAAACATAAAAATATATAAAAAATTTTCGCATTAAGCATATTGTTACCGCTTTCTTTTTATTTGGTTTTATTGTATAATAAAAGTTGAAAAAAATCAAAAATACATAACCACCCATCTAACTGGTGGTTTGCACTAGGGCTATAAGTCCACATTACCAGCCAGCGCCTAAAGACGCTGGCTTTCACCTTGTTCAAGCCTCATCGCTCTTGACTCGTCACTTACCTCTTAAAAAGGCGTAAGTATTACTTACCACTATCCCTAAAGGGATCCTCATATTCTTTCACACTTAATTTATCTAGTGCTATATCATCCCATACTCGTTCTCAAATTTTTTATACTCGTGAAGAAATCATCCACTGGATAATTTCTTTAATCTTGAATACATTTCTTAATTGTGGCTTCATTAAGCCCTACTGTACTCACATAATAACCTTTCGCCCAGAAATGTCGATTCCCAAACTTGTATAGTTGATTGAAATAAGATATGAACAAAGAGATTAGGAAAGTCAAATCAATTTCTAAAAATGTTTTAGAATCTGTAGTGTGCTATTCCAAGTTCAATCTGCTATACTTGAGGTTGGCGCGTTTGTCAAACATTAAGAAAAGAGGCTGAGCAAAAAATCTTTAAAATCAGAAAAACGCATAATATCAGATGTTGAAAACCTTGATACTATGCGTTATATTTTTTCATTTTCGGAGAAAATTGACTTTTTACCCAGCCTCTTAAAAAATCATTATTTTATATTTATCTTATTTTTTCTTGAGATCTCAACTATTCTTCATCCATGCTCAAAACGCTGAGGAAGGCTTCTTGTGGGACTTCTACTGATCCGATGGCTTTCATACGTTTCTTACCAGCTTTTTGTTTTTCGAGAAGTTTACGTTTACGAGAAACGTCACCACCATAACACTTGGCAAGAACATTCTTACGAAGCGCTTTAATATCTGTACGAGCCACAATCTTATGTCCAATAGCTGCCTGAATCGGTACCTCAAACTGTTGACGAGGAATGATTTTCTTGAGCTTATCAACAATGAGTTTCCCACGTTCATAAGCAAAGTCTTTGTGAACAATAAAGCTAAGAGCATCCACCTTATCACCATTAAGAAGGATATCCATTTTCACCAGCTTAGATGGGCGGTACTCTGACAACTCATAGTCAAAGCTCGCATAGCCACGTGTTGAAGATTTGAGCTTATCAAAGAAATCGAAGACAATTTCAGCCAATGGAATTTGATAAATAACGTTAACACGATTGTCATCAATATAATCCATAGTCACAAAGTCCCCACGCTTGCGTTGAGCTAATTCCATTACTGCTCCGACAAACTCCTGTGGTACCATAATCTGAGCCTTGACATAAGGTTCTTCAATGGTCGCAATCTTAGTTGGGTCTGGGAATTCTGATGGATTTGACACATCCATAGACTCACCATCAGTCTGATTGACCTTGTATATAACGGATGGTGCAGTCATGATCAAGTCAATGTTGAACTCACGTTCCAAACGTTCCTGAATAACATCCATATGAAGAAGGCCGAGGAAGCCACAACGGAAACCGAATCCAAGAGCTTGCGATGTTTCAGGTTCAAACTGAAGACTAGCATCGTTCAACTGCAATTTTTCAAGGGCTTCACGAAGATCGTTGTACTTGTTTGACTCGATTGGATAAAGACCAGCAAAAACCATAGGATTCATCTGCTTGTATCCATCTAGTGGCTCTGAAGCAGGGTTTGCCGCCAAG
Organism: Streptococcus infantis; assembly: GCF_047465525.1. GTDB lineage: Bacteria > Bacillota > Bacilli > Lactobacillales > Streptococcaceae > Streptococcus > Streptococcus infantis_R. The sequence continues at coordinate 2,167 of NZ_JASGZS010000003.1, forward strand.
GTAACTGTATCACCGACACGAGTGTCTTGAACTGTCTTGATAGATGCTGCAATATAACCAACGTCACCTGTCGCAAGGAAGTCACGTCCTACTGCTTTGGGTGTGAATATTCCGACCTCAGTCACATCAAAGGTTTTACCATTGCTCATGAGCTGAATCTTATCACCTGGCTTAACAACTCCATCCATGACACGAACTTGGAGTATAACCCCACGGTAAGCATCGTAAACTGAGTCAAAAATCAAAGCCTTAAGTGGTGCAGTAACATCACCAGTTGGGGCTGGTACTTTTTCAACGATTTGCTCTAGAATTTCTTCGATACCGATACCCGCCTTGGCAGAAGCCAATACTGCTTCGCTGGCATCCAAACCGATAACATCCTCTATTTCTGTACGCACGCGCTCTGGATCTGCTGCTGGAAGGTCAATCTTGTTAATGACTGGCATAATTTCCAAATCATTATCCAAAGCTAGGTAGACGTTTGCCAGGGTTTGAGCTTCAATCCCTTGGGCTGCATCGACCACTAAAATAGCTCCTTCACAGGCAGCAAGCGAACGCGATACTTCATAAGTAAAGTCTACGTGCCCTGGTGTGTCAATCAAGTGGAAAATATAGGTCTCACCATCTTTAGCAGTATAATTCAGCTCGATAGCATTGAGTTTGATAGTAATTCCACGCTCACGCTCCAAATCCATGCTATCAAGAAGCTGAGCTTGCATTTCACGACTAGAAACCGTCTCTGTAGCCTCCAAAATACGGTCTGCTAGTGTTGACTTTCCATGGTCAATATGGGCAATGATAGAGAAGTTACGAATCTTCTCCTGTCGTTTTTTCAATTCTTCTAAGTTCATCATTCTCTTCCTTTCAGGGTATCTATTAATTATAAATTGTTTTTAACATTTTGACAAGACCATACCCTGTTAGGAGTACTAATCTTCAGCAATAAAACCGTCATTTTCAATATAATGACGTTCAGTCATGCCTTGATCTGTAAAGATAATACCATGAAGAACACCGCCATAGACAGCTCCCCCATCCATACCAACTTTACCATCTTCTGTTATCCAGAGTTCAGATGTGCCAGGTTTTTGATCCAACAAACCATAAACAGGAGTATGCCCAAAGACAATTGTTTTCCCAGTATGATTTTCTGCCTCATGGAAGGGTTTTCTGAGCCAGACTTTCTTATAATCTGTGGTATCATGCCAATCTTCCAAGGTCAAATCAATACCTGCATGAACAAAAATATACTTATCTGTTTCAATGATAAAAGGCATCTGACGGATAAACTCCACTAAGTCGGCTGCTTCTGTCTCAACACGCTTAGCATCTGCTACTCCATCTACTGGTGCATCTAATGGACGGCCTAAAATGGAATTAATGGTTGTATCCCCACCATTACGACGATAGTGGTCATAACTTTCTTCAGGATTATCTAACCAAGTTAAAAACATATACTCGTGGTTCCCTGATAAGCAGATAGCTCCTTGGTTATCTACCAAATCCTTGACCATTTCAAGAACACGGCGGCTATCTTCTCCTCTATCAATCAGATCTCCAAGAAAAAGTAATTGAGTCTTGCCATCCCATGTTTTAAGTAAATCTTCTAACATTCCAGCTTTTCCGTGGACATCACCAATTACATAATAGTCTGTCATTTATTTCTCCTTACTTTGTAATAATTCTCTCGCTTGAGTCAATGCTGCTTCTGTCACATTCTCCCCAGCCAACATCTTAGCGACTTCTTCAATCCTTTCTTCAACTGTTAACAAGCGAACTGTTGAAACGGTTGAATGTTCATTGCTAATCTTTTCGATGAAGAACTGATAATCTGCAATCGCAATGACTTGAGGAAGGTGAGAAATAGCTAATACTTGACCATGCTGCCCAATTTTATGAATTTTTTGCGCGATGGCTTGAGCTACACGACCTGAAACTCCCGTATCCACCTCATCAAAGACGATACTGGTCTTGCCTTCCTTTCGAGAAAAAGCGGACTTGATAGCTAACATCAAACGAGACAATTCTCCTCCAGAAGCTACTTTTACTAATGGTTTAAAATCTTCTCCAGGGTTGGTTGAAATGTAAAATTCAACACTCTCATTACCTTCACGACTGAATTTTCCTTGACTAAAACGAACTTGAAATTCAGCTTTTTCCATGTAAAGGTCTTGCAATTCTTGCTTGATTTCAGCTTCTAAGTCCTGCGCTATTTTATGGCGAGCTTGAGCAACTTGACCTGCTAAATCCACAAGATTTTTTTCAAGTTTCTTGAGTTCGATTTCCATATCTTCAGAAGATAGATTATTTCCGGTTAGAAGATTGTATTCGTCTGTAATCTTGGCAAAGTATTCAAGGACATCATCTACACTACCACCGTATTTACGTGTGATGGTATGAATTAAATCTAGTCGGCTTTCAACCTGCATCAGACGATTCCCATCAAAATCTAAATCATCAATAATGGATTCCAAGCGCTTGGTGATATCTTCTAGAACATAATAGGATTCAGAAAGGGAGCTTGAGATCTCACGATACTCTGGATCGAACTCTTCAAGACTTTCCATATCATTCATGGCCGAACGAACATTTGCAAGGCTTGAAAATTCTTCATTATCAAGCATAATATAAGCATTTGTTAAAGTATCGGCGATATGTTTATGGTTAAGAAGTTTGTCTCTTTCTTGATTAAGTGCAATATCTTCACCCGCTTTCAAATTAGCTGCTTCAATCTCAGCCATCTGAAATTCCAACATTTCAATACGAGCCTTGTGTTCCTGCTGATTTTTTTTGATGTCAAGCACTTGCTTGCGCATACGGCGGTAGTTATCGAAGCTCATCTGATAGGCTTCTTTTAATTCAAAGAAAGAAGCATTCCCAAACTCATCCAACATCTGAATATGTCGATGTGGGCGCATTAACTCCTCTTGGTCATGTTGACCATGGATATCAACTAGCTGTTGACCAATCGTCCTTAGTACTGAAAGATTAACCATCTGTCCATTGACACGACTGATGCTTCGGCCGTTTTGTAAAATTTCGCGACGAATAATGATTTCATCACTCAATTCTAATCCTTGTTCATCAAAAATTTCTTCTAGCGCGCGATTACTTTCAATTGAAAAAAGACCTTCAATTTCCGCTTTTGGAGCCCCATAACGAATAACTTCTGTTGTAGCTCGAGCTCCTAACATCATATTCATAGCATCAATAATGATTGATTTACCCGCACCTGTTTCACCAGTTAAAACTGTCATCCCTTGTTCAAAGTTCAAAGAAATTGATTCGATGATAGCAAAATTTTTAATCGAAATTTCCAGTAACATATAATCCTACCAATTTTTAACTTGCTCAAAAATATCTTTGGCTGTTTCTTCACTTCTCAATACCATCAAGATGGAATTATCATCAGCAATACAGCTAAAAATTTGGTCAGAAAAAACAGTCATCAACTGACTCTTGACGAAAATAGTATTCCCTGGAATAACTTGCAAATTAATCATATGCCCCATGCGTTCAGCATGAATAATATTATTTTCTGCCAACTGCAAGCTTCTAACGATTGATTTTGGTAATTCATAAATGTAAGTATTGTCTTTCAATGGAATTTTTACAATACCTAATTCTTTAATATCTCGGGAGACTGTTGCTTGAGTAGCAGAGATACCCGCTTCTCTCAAGTGTTCAACGATTTCTTCCTGTGTTCCGATTTGATAATCTGTAACAAATCTTCTAATCTTCTCAAGTCTCTCTTTTTTATTCATCTTTAAATTCTCTATGTGCTTTCTCCACTATTTTTTCTATTTCAGAAGTAACCTGATTGATTGCGTGATCTTCTTTTCGCAAATAGGCTAAAAACTCGATATTCCCATGACCACCTTGAATAGGAGAATAGTCCAATCCTAAAACTGAAAATCCTTCATCAACCGCCATTTTATTAACTGATTCTAAAACATTTTGGTGAACTTTGGCATCTCTGATAATTCCATTTTTACCAATCTGTTCTCGACCAGCCTCAAATTGAGGCTTAACTAAAGCTACAACCTGACCTTGATCAGCTAAAACTCGGTGCAAAGCTGGCAAAATAAGGCCTAGGGAAATAAAACTAACATCAATACTGGCAAAACTCGGCTCTTCTTCAAAGTCAGTCTTTTCAGCATATCGAAAATTAAACTGCTCCATACTTACAACACGAGGGTCTTGGCGTAATTTCCATGCCAGTTGGTTAGTACCAACATCGACTGCAAAAACTAGTTTAGCACCATTTTGCAACATGACATCCGTAAAACCTCCAGTTGAAGCTCCGATATCAATGGTCGTTTGTCCCTCAACTGATAGATCAAAAATATCTAGCGCCTTCTCAAGTTTCAAGCCACCACGACTGACATACTTAAGTTTCTCGCCCTTGAGTTTCAACTCTGTATCGTCAGGAATTTTTTCTCCTGGTTTATCAAATCGTTCGCCATTTAAAACAGCGACTACCAAACCTGCCATAACACCTCGTTTGGCTTGTTCTCTCGTTTCAAATAAACCTTGTTTGTAAGCTAGTACATCTACTCTTTCCTTAGCCATTGATTCTCAAACTTTCTACTATTTTCACAATTGGCTCCTTATCAAAACTCACAACTTGGCTAATCTCTTCAAGTTTCGCATTAGCTTGATCCAAAGTTTGATTGCAAAATGCTATCGCCTGATCTAATCCCAACAAAGCAGGGTAGGTTGACTTTTCGGCTTGCAAATCCTTCTGGGGTGTCTTGCCGATTTCCTCAAAACTTGCTGTAACATCAAGCACATCATCTCTCACTTGGAAAGCCAGGCCAATCAACTCGCCAACTGTTTTAAGCTGTTTCTGAAGATTTTCATCCAATCCAGCAATGATGCCAGCCGCTTGGAAAGGAAAGGCTAAAAGTTTACCCGTTTTATTAGCATGAATGGTCTGAAGTTCCTCTAAATTCAAGTGTTTTCCTTCACCTTCCATATCTAATACTTGACCAGCTACCATTCCCATACTACCAGAAGCAAGTGATAGATTTGCTATTAAATCTACCTTAGTTTGGCTCGGTAAATCTGCTTGGGCAATCAAGGCATAGGGATCCAAAAAAAGCGCATCCCCTGCTAAAATAGCTAGAGCTTCACCATACACCTTATGATTGGTCAAACGTCCTCGGCGATAATCATCATTATCCATAGCAGGTAGATCATCATGGATCAAACTTCCTGTATGAATCATTTCTAGTGCCGCTGCAACTTGAGCATGTTCCTGAGTGATAGGCACTTGCAAGGAGTCCAAAACTTCTAAAAGTAAATATGGACGAATCCGTTTACCTCCAGCATGTATGGAATAAAGAACAGCTTCTCTTAAACTGGACGCAAATTGTTGGTTGCCATAAAAGTCTTCAAGAGCTGACTCGACCAAAGCTAGTTTTTCCTGCTTGTTCATACCAGTTCACTTTCTGTTCCATCTTCTTGCATAACTTTGACCAAGGTCTTTTCAGCCTTATCAAGTGTTGCCTGCAATTCTTTGGATAAGAGCATTCCTTTTTGAAAAGCAGAAATAGCATCTTCCAAAGCAATTTCACCATTTTCTAAGCTTTGAACAATCGTTTCAAGTTCTGCTAGATTTTCCTCAAATTTCTTTTGTTTTGACATCTTTAACCTCTAATTCTACCTGACCGTCCCGCATCAACAGTGATACTTGGTCATTTTCTTTCAAATCTTTCGCAGAAGCCACTACGACTTCTCCCTTTTTGACAATTGCATAACCTCTGGCTACAATTCGACTAGTATCTAGCATAAGGAGAGCTTCTGATAGGCGTTTTACTTCTGCTACTTTTGCATCATAGGTCACAGCCATCTGGCTACGCATTAGTTTTTGCAGTTGGAAAATACGATCCTGGTAACGCTGGATCTTGATGATTGGTGATAATTGTTCCAAACGGTGGACTTGTTCTTGCACCTTTTGTTGATTTCGAACCAATTCAGCATTCAATCCTTGCTTCAGTCGCAGCTGTAACTGATCCAAGCGTTGTAGATAACCGTCATATAAACGCTCTGGTTGTCTGAAGATAACCGATTGACTGAGGATTCTCAAAGCTTCTTTTTTCTTTGACAAGGTATGTTTAACCGCTGTAGTCATGCGTTTTTCTTGATTCTGAAGATAGGTCAAAAGATCTAACTTAGTTACTGGTGTAGCGAGTTCAGCAGCAGCTGTCGGCGTTGCCGCTCTCTTATCAGCAACAAAATCAGCCAAGGTGACATCTGTTTCATGACCTACACTCGAAATAATCGGTAAACGAGATTCAAAAATTGCTCGAACTACAATTTCTTCGTTAAAGGCCCAAAGATCTTCAATGGAACCTCCCCCACGACCAATAATCAGAACATCTAAGTCAGCGCGTTCATTGGCTCGAGTTATATTACGAGCAATTTCCTCTTCAGCACCCTCACCTTGAACTTTAGTAGGATATAAGACAATTTCCACACCAGGGAAGCGTCTACTGACTGTAGTGATGATATCTTGGATAACAGCACCGCTTCGACTGGTCACCACACCTATTTTTTTTGAAAATTGTGGTAAAGATTGTTTAAATCGCTCTTGAAACAAACCTTCTTCTGTCAGTTTCTTCTTAAGTTGTTCAAATTGGATAGCTAAGACACCGACACCATCTGGTTCAGCTTTTTCAATGATAATCGAATAACTTCCACTTGGCTCATAGACTTGGACACGACCAACCACATTGATCTTCATCCCTTCTTCCAAATCAAAACCTAGTTTCTGATAAATACCTGACCAAATGGTTGCCTGAATAACCGCTCGGTCATCTTTAAGAGAAAAATACTGATGCGTTGGACGCTTACGGAAGTTAGAGACTTGACCAGTTAAATAGACCCGTTCCAAGTAGGGGTCTTTATCGAATTTCATTTTTAAATACTTGGTCAAAGTTGTAACCGATAAATACTTTTCCATCTCTACCTCCTTCTTCTCTCTAGTTTTTCCTGGGTATTATTATACCAAAAAAACGTTTAAAAATCTTGAATTTCCACCTAGAATAGTGAAAATACAGGGAATTTATGTGTGAATTAATTTCTTAATATTTTTGCCCCTTTTTTGCCCCCTGAACAGAAAAAAAGCCCTTCGGATAAAATCCGAGGGGCTTAAATCTTGTTTAATCAAGAGCCGAACTTTTGAGTTTCAAGGTTCGGGATAAAATAGTTCACTGAACTATTTTATTTTTTCAAGTTGTAGAATGATTTCAATCCACGGTATTCAGCTACTTCACCAAGTTGATCTTCGATACGAAGCAATTGGTTGTATTTAGCGATACGGTCAGTACGTGAAAGTGAACCAGTCTTGATTTGTCCTGCGTTTGTTGCAACTGCGATGTCAGCGATTGTTGAATCTTCAGTTTCACCTGAACGGTGTGATACAACGGCAGTGTAACCAGCTTCTTTAGCCATTTCGATAGCGTCGAATGTTTCAGTAAGAGTACCGATTTGGTTAACTTTGATAAGGATTGAGTTAGCAGCGCCTTCAGCGATACCTCTTTCAAGGTAAGCAGTGTTTGTAACGAAGAAGTCGTCACCAACCAATTGAACTTTACCACCAAGACGTTCAGTAAGAGCTTTCCATCCATCCCAGTCGTTTTCATCCATACCATCTTCGATAGTGATGATTGGGTATTTGTTTACCAATTCTTCAAGGTAGTCGATTTGTTCTGCAGAAGTACGAACAGCAGCTCCTTCACCTTCGAATTTAGTGTAGTCGTATACTTTACGTTCTTTATCGTAGAATTCTGATGATGCACAGTCAAATCCGATAAATACGTCTTTACCTGGAACATAACCAGCAGCTTCGATAGCAGCAAGGATAGTTTCAACTCCGTCTTCAGTTCCTTCGAAACGAGGAGCGAATCCACCTTCGTCACCTACGGCTGTTTCAAGACCACGAGATTTAAGGATTTTCTTAAGAGCGTGGAAGATTTCAGCACCCCAACGAAGAGCTTCTTTGAATGTTGGTGCACCAGCAGGTACGATCATGAATTCTTGGAAAGCGATTGGAGCATCTGAGTGAGAACCACCGTTGATGATGTTCATCATTGGAGTTGGAAGAACTTTAGTGTTGAATCCACCAAGGTAGCTGTAAAGTGGGATTTCAAGGTAGTCAGCAGCAGCACGAGCTACAGCGATAGACACACCAAGGATTGCGTTAGCACCCAATTTACCTTTGTTAGGAGTTCCGTCAAGTGCGATCATAGCACGGTCGATAGCTTGTTGGTCACGTACATCGTAGCCGATGATTGCTTCAGCGATGATGTTGTTTACGTTGTCAACAGCTTTTTGTGTACCAAGACCACCGTAACGAGATTTGTCACCATCACGAAGTTCAACTGCTTCGTGTTCACCAGTAGAAGCTCCTGATGGAACCATACCACGTCCGAAAGCACCTGATTCAGTGTAAACTTCTACTTCAAGTGTTGGGTTACCGCGTGAGTCTAGGACTTCGCGAGCGTAAACATCAGTAATAATTGACATTTTTTACTCTCCTTATTGAGTTAAATTTTTTACACCTCTATGATACCTTAAAAAGACACCTTTTTCAAGGAAAAACGTTATCTTTGTGCAAATTTTCCTTAAGTTTATAAAGTAATCGCTTTCTTTTATCTGTTTTCTCCTTTATTTTATGATATACTATTTTTATGACTGATCTATCTAAACAAATCCTAGAAAAGGCCAATGGTGGTCTTAAACTAAATCCTGATGAACAAAGACGTTTTCTCGGAACATTTGAAGAACGTGTCCTTGGCTACGCAGACCTTGAAACAGCTGATGATGATAAATTTAAAAATGGATTTTTAACAATTATAGAAACCTTTAAAAAAGAGACTCAACCTCTATTTGTCAAAATTTCTCCTCAGGTAGAGTTTGATAAACAAGTTTTTTATCTAAAACAATCCAAAGATGCTGACTGCCAAGCGACCATCGTTTCTGAAGATCATAACTCTTCTCCTTTTGGCCTAGTTATCCATAGCGATGCCCCTGTTCAAACAAGTGAAAAAGACCTCAGAAAGGCCTTTTCAGACTTATGGCAGGAAAAAGAGATGAAAAAAGCTCCTACTTCTCTTTGGAAAAAATGGTTTGGTTAATTTTTCTTCAAAGCTAAAATTTGACCAATGTTTGCAGCTGTATCTTCTAAATAGATAGCTGCATTTTTTAAACTATCTTCTAATGGTTCGCTTTTTTCTAGTATTGAAAAAGCAGCTATGACATTCTCAAATGGTAAAGGAGGTAAATCCTCAGCTAAACTACCACAAATAGCAATAACTGGAACACCATTTGGTGTTCTTTTTGCTACTCCGATTGGAGCCTTACCAGATAAACTTTGAGAATCTAACCTACCTTCACCAACGATGACAAGATCTGCATCCGCAACCTTCTGATCAAAACCGATTAGATCTAAACAAGTTTGAATACCAGACACAATTGTTGCTCCAGCATAAGCACATAAGCCAGCTGCAATACCACCACCTGCTCCAGCTCCTTCCAGTTTTAAGATTTCAGGGGCAACTTTACGATAGAAGTTTTCAATAGCAGAATCAACTTCATGAAATTGAGCTGGATCCAATCCTTTTTGATTTCCAAATGTATAGGTAGCACCGTGTGTTCCACAGAGTGGATTGGTAACATCTGCTAAGATTTTGATATGCACATCAGAAGGAATAGATATAACTTTCTCCTTTGAGATATCAGTAATTTCAAACAAAGACTGACCAATAGCTAGAAGTTCATCTCCATTTTTGTCATAGAACTGGTAACCAAGTCCTGAAGCAATACCAATTCCACCTTCGTTACTGGATGTCCCACCAACTCCGATATAGATCTCTTTCATTCCTTGTTCGATTAAATATAGGATCAGTTGACCAATCCCCTTTGTTTGAATCTTCAGTGGATTTCGTTTTTCAATAGGAATTTTAGCAAGCCCAACTAAATCGGCCACCTCGAACAGAGCAAGTTCTCCTTTTTGAACATAAGTCATTTGAATCTCATCTCCAAAGGGACCTGTCACTAAAGCAGTTTTTTCTACAAGACCAAGTGAATTTTTAATGGCATCCACTGTTCCTTCCCCTCCATCGCCTACAGGTAAGAGCAAACATTTCGATTCAGGTAGAGCCTTTTTAAGGCCTCGTTTAATAGCTTTAGCTACTTGGTTAGCAGAGAGACTCTCCTTAAAAGAGTCAGGCGCGATAACAATTTTCATACACTCATCTTTCTAATCAAAGGAAATCTATCAGATTCAATACTTTTGTTAAATCTCTATCTTCAATTTGAAGGGGAATTTCCTCTTTCACGATTTCTTTGGCACAGAAGCCAATGCCGATTCCAGCTCTCTTCAACATTGCTAAATCATTAGCTCCATCTCCAATAGCAATTGTTCTATCAATTGGTACCTCTAATTCATCAGCCCATCTTACTAGGGTTTCTTTTTTAACTTCTCTGCTGATAATAGGACCAACAAGATTTCCAGTTAAATAACCATCTCTGATTTCCAGTTGATTAGCAGCAAATAATGAAATCCCTAAATCTTTTGCTATTCTTTCAACCACAGGTGTAAATCCACCCGAAACTAGACCCACTTCTATCTGATTTTTTTGCAGAGTATTAATAAATTGCGCAGCATTTTTACTAAGGTGTAGTTCATGATAAATCTTATCAAAAGTATCTACAGATAGTCCTTTTAATAAAGAAACACGTTTTCTCAGGCTTTCTTCAAAATCAAGTTCTCCTCTCATAGCTTGGACAGTCAGTAGAGCTACTTTTTCTTCACATTCTGCTTCTTTCCCCAACAAATCAATAACTTCCTCTTCTATCAGTGTCCCATCAACATCCAGTACACAGAGTCCTTTAATTTTTTTCATATAATTGCCTTACTTTCATAATCTCAAAAAATCGTATGAAGGTATCATACGATTTTAACTATTTAGTTTGCTAAGCTATGATACAAATCAAGATATGACTTGCAAGCTGTATCCCAAGAGAAATCACATTCCATAGCCTGAACTTGCATGTTTTTCCATACGTCAGGATGGTTATGATAAACGTCCAAAGCAGTTTGCAATGCCCAGTTGAGCCAGTATGGAGTTAGGTTGTTAAAGCTAAAGCCTGTACCTGTTCCTTCAATTGGATTAAAGGCTTGAACAGTATCTCTAAGTCCACCCACCTCGTTTACTAAAGGAAGCGTACCATATCTCATGGCCATCATTTGTGAAAGTCCACACGGTTCAAAGCGACTCGGCATGAGGAAAATATCACACGCTGCATAAATCTCTTGAGCTAATTTCACATCGAAAGTAATATTGGCAGAAAGTTTTTCTGGGAATACTTGACTAAACCAAGAGAAGGCTTGTTCAAATCCTGGATCTCCAGTACCCAAGAGAACAATTTGAATATCCTCTTGAAGCATACGATGCAGGCTTTCAACCACCACATCAAAGCCCTTCTGACGAGTCAAACGTGACACGATACCAATCATTGGAACATCTTGACGTACTGGAAGACCAACTCTTTCTTGAAGTTTCGCTTTATTTTGAGCTTTTCCTGACAAATCAGTTTTATTAAAATGATACTCAAGTAAAGCATCCGTCTCTGGATTGTATAAATCAGTATCAATACCATTAACAATACCAGAAACCTTACCAGATTCCATACGAAGAATCTGATCAATACCGCAACCAAATTCTGTAGTCATGATCTCATAAGCATAGCTCGGTGACACGGTTGATACACGATCTGCATAGAGAATACCTGCCTTCATCCAGTTAAGACAATCATTCCAACGAACTGTTCCATCAGCATAGCGCTCAAATCCAACCCTGAACAAGTCCCAAAGCATGCTTTCAGAGAATTGACCCTGAAATTCCAAGTTATGAATGGTCAAAACAGTCTTGATTCCTTGGTAAGCTTGAATCCATCTGTATTTTTCTTTTAACAAGAACGGAATCATTGCTGTATGGTAATCATGAGCATGGAGGACGTCAGGTATGAATCCAATACGCTCCATAGCTTCAAGGGCAGCAAGTTGGAAGAAGGCAAAGCGTTCACCATCATCGAAGTCTCCATAAACATGTCCACGGAAGAAATAATATTGATTGTCAATGAAGTAGAAGGTAACACCATTTAGAACTGTTTTCTTAATTCCACAAAATTGTCTCCGCCAACCAACATAGACTTCGAATTGAAGGACATCTTCAATCTGATCACCAAACTTGGCTTCTACCATGTCATAGTAAGGTAAGATAACAGCAACCTCATGCCCAGCTTTTACTAATGATTTTGGAAGTGCTCCGATAACGTCTCCCAATCCACCTGTTTTTGAAAAGGGAGCGCCCTCTGCTGCTACAAATAAAATTTTCATGAAAGGACATCCTCTGTTACTTTTTCGCCTTTTTTGATGACAACAGGGTTTTCTGCTGTACCTCGAATAACAACTCCCTCAGCTATTTCAGCACCCTTATCGATAATTGCATACTCAACTTGTGCACCTTTTCCAACGACAACACGAGGGAAGATAAGAGACTCTTTAACCAAGCTGTCTTTATCGATACGAACATTACGCGAAATAATAGATTTATCCACTTCACCTTCAATGATACTACCAGAAGCAAATTGAGAGGTGTTCACTTTTGAACCAGATGCGTAGTAGGTAGGTTCTTCGTTTTTAACTTTAGTATGAATCTTTTGATTTGGAGAGAACAATGAGTAGAATTTATGCTGATCAAGCATATCTAAATTAGCTTGGTAATATGTTTCTACTGAATGAATATTGGCTAGGTATCCTGTGTATTCATATGCAAAAGCACCTTCTTTGGCTGCCAAATCACGAAGAACATAACGTAATTTTTCTGGATATTCTTTTTGAGCTTCTTCTTCCAAACGTTTAATCAACCATTGAGTGTCTACAACAAAGATATCTGTTGACATGTTGTAAAAATCTTGATTTGATTTTTTATCAAAGAGTTTGTGAGAAAGCACATGGTCAGTTTCATCGATATCAAGGATTGCATTTACTTCTGAAATGTCCTTCTTAGGCAATTTCTTGTAAACAACTGTAATTGGTGATTTTGTTGTATTATGCAAATGGAAAACTTGATTGAGATCGATATTCACCAAAACATCACAGTTCAAGGAAACTGTTTGGTCTGAACCTGAACGTTTTAAGTAAGTTAAGAGTTGTTGATAGTACTCTTTACCAACAGTGCTACTTTCTACACGAGTATTGTAGATTCCAAGATAGTAGTGGCTAAGAAGGGTATTCAAACCCCACTCACGTCCTGAACGAATATGGTCAAATACAGAGCTGATGTTATCTTGTTGGAAAATTCCAAAGATACTACGAACGCCTGCATTAGCTAAACTTGAAAGTGGGAAGTCAATCAAACGATACTTTCCTCCAAATGGTAAAGTTGCCACTGGACGGTTACTTGTCAAAGTTGACATATCATGGAAACCAACGGTATTTCCTAAAATCGCTGAATATTTATCAATCTTCATCTGTTGCTACCCCCACTACTTCGTTATATCCGACTACTTGTACTTCTTCTGTACCATCAATTTCTACACCATCGGCAATGACTGCACCTTCACCGATGATTGCACGTGTAATTTTAGCACCTCTACCAATAACTGCTCCACTCATGATGACAGAATCAACGACTTCTGCCCCCTTACGAACTTGAGCAGCTGTAGAAAGGATAGAGTGTTTCACTGTACCATTTACGTAACAGCCATCCACTACAAGAGAGTCTTCTACTTGAGCGAATTCTCCAAGGAAGTTTGGTGGAGCGATAAGGTTACGAGAATAAATTTTCCATTGACGGTTACGGCTATCTAGAGCATTCTCTGGAGAGATGTATTCCATATTTGCTTCCCAGAGTGATTCGATAGTACCAACGTCCTTCCAGTATCCATTGAATTCATAAGCATAGACACTCTCGCCTGTTTCAAGATAATTTGGAATAACATTTTTACCGAAGTCTGACATATCTAGGTTGGCCTTTTCAGCTGCAACTAGCATATTGCGAAGTCGTTTCCAGTCAAAGATATAAATCCCCATTGATGCCTTAGTTGATTTTGGCTCAGCTGGTTTTTCTTCAAATTCTACAATGCGATTGTTTGCATCTGTATTCATGATACCAAAACGGCTAGCTTCTTTAAGTGGCACATCTAAGACAGCAACTGTCAAGCTGGCATTATTGTCCTTGTGTGATTGGAGCATATCATCATAGTCCATCTTGTAGATATGGTCACCTGAAAGGATCAAAACATACTCAGGATTGATACTGTCGATATAGTCGATGTTTTGGTAAATGGCATGACTTGTACCTTCAAACCAACGATTTCCTTCACTTGCAGAGTAGGGTTGAAGGATAGAAACACCTGTGTCAATACCGTCTAGACCCCAACTAGAACCATTACCAATGTGGCTGTTGAGAGCTAGTGGTTGATACTGTGTAATAACCCCAACATTATGGATACCAGAGTTAGCACAGTTTGAAAGAGCGAAGTCAATGATACGGTAGCGCCCACCAAATTGCACGGCAGGTTTAGCAATGCTTTGAGTGAGTTTACCGAGACGAGTTCCTTGCCCACCAGCAAGGATTAAAGCTAGCATTTCATTCTTCATTTTCTACTCCTTTTTGAGTTTTATTAGCGACTTTTTTAGTAGGTTTGATGCGACGTTTGATTTTCCAAATACTTGCTCCCATAGCTGGCAAGGTAAATGTCAAAGTCTGCTCATAATCCTTCCACAATCCTTCTTGAGTTTGAACTGTTTGGTTATGCTCTTTCCACACACCACCCCATTGTTCTAACTCTGTATTCCAAATTTCTTCATAAATGCCTGCAACTGGAAGACCAATTGTAAAATCAGGACGTTCAACTGGTGCCATATTGAAGACACAGACTAGCATCTCGCCTTTCTTACCTTTTCGGATAAAGGATAGGACGCTTTGGTCTCTATTATCTGCATCAATGATTTCAATACCGTCATAGCTTGTATCTATTTCCCAGAGACAACGATGGTCTTTGTAGAATTGATTAAGCTGTGAAGTGAAATATTTCATCTTAGCATTCATTGGATCTTCTAGGTTAGACCACTCTAATTGCTCTTCTGACTTCCACTCTAAAAATTGACCAAATTCGCTACCCATGAAGAGTAATTTCTTACCTGGGTGACAAATTTGATAGGTGTAGAGATTTCTCAGGCCTGCAAATTGATTGTAACGATCCCCCCACATCTTATGCATCATACTCTTCTTACCGTGGACAACCTCATCATGTGAGAATGGTAGGAGGTAATTTTCATTAAAGACATACATGAAGCTGAAGGTCACAAGATTAAAGTCATACTTGCGATAAATGGGATCTTCTTCGTAGAAACGTAGGATATCATTCATCCAACCCATGTTCCACTTGTAGTCAAATCCAAGTCCACCCATTTCCTTCATGCCAGTAATCTTGGTACCTGAAGAAGACTCCTCTGCAATCATCATAACATCCGGATGAGCTAGCTTAATAACATCGTTCAAACGTTGTAGGAAATAATATCCTTCATAGTTGAGATTGCCACCGTCTTTATTTGGTGTCCATGGAGCATTGTCATAATCTAGATAGAGAATATTACTTACAGCATCAACACGAATACCATCTAGGTGATAGAAATCAATCCAGAACTTAATGCTAGAAATCAAGAAAGATTGGACTTCATTTTTACCAAGGTCAAAGTTGAGTGCTCCCCAACCGTAGTTGTTAGCCTTATTATGATCCTGGTATTCGAAAGTCGGTGTACCGTCGTAGTATGCCAAAGCGTCATCATTGATTGTAAAGTGACCTGGCACCCAATCCACAACTACACCGATATTGTTGATGTGACATTCCTCAACAAAGTCTTGAAACTCTTCTGGACGTCCATAGGCATGCTCTAAAGCAAAGTAACCCATGAGCTGATAACCCCAACTCAAACCAAGTGGGTGAGCCATCAAAGGCATAAACTCGATGTGAGTATAGTTCATCTCAACGAGATATGGGATGAGCTCTTCTTTAAGTTGAGCAAAACTATAAGGGGTTCCATCAGGATTTCTCTTCCAAGATCCTGCATGCACCTCATAAATGTTGACCGGTCTCTCGAAAAATCCCCAACGTTTTCTGCGAGCTAACCAGAGGCCGTCCTTCCATTTTTTCTCAGGAATTTCTGTCAAAACTGCCCCTGTTCCTGGACGAGCTTCATAGCGAACAGCCAAGGGATCAATCTTCATAAGCTGATGCCCGTTAGCACGAGTAATATGATATTTATAAATATGCCCCTCTTGAGCTAAAGTTGTAAAAACTTCCCAAACTCCAGATTCATTACGAACCATGGGGATTTGATTTTCAGCCCAGTTAGTAAAATCACCAACTAGATGGACAGCCTGCGCATTTGGCGCCCAGACACGGAATGTATAGCCATTCTCACCGTCTCTTTCTTCACGATGCGCTCCCAAATAGTGCTGAAGATGAAAATTTTCGCCACTAGTAAAAGTTCTTAAAGCCTCAAATTTATCCATTGAATCCCCCTTTTATTGTAAGCGTTTTCTATATTTCTATTATACTACCTTTTAAGAAAACTTTCAACTAATTTCCGAATTCTCCTAAAATTTTTTTCGAAAATCTTCATATAGTTATCTTAACATTTCTAAAATTTTCATAAATGATAATAAGCGATGGAATTTTCTATTAGCTACTATTACAATAATAACTCTCATTATCTATATATAAAATAACTCGATTAAAAACTGAACATTTTTAGGTTTCGGTAACATAATATTCGTAGATAACTCTTTTTATATAATTTTACCAAATTTTCTGAAATTTTCAATCATTTTTAGTAATAGTTCCATTTTTATTTTTAGGTCTAGGAATATAAAAAAACTCAAGCATAAATCTTGAGTTTTGGTTCATTTTTTAGGATAAAACATTCATAACTGCCACACTAACATCGTCAATGGCATTTTCTTGATTAGAACGGCTATTTGTAACTAGCATTTCAAGGTTTCCTGCATTTTCATAGTAATAGGAAGCCCCTTTGGCATTGAAAACAACCAAGAAGTGCTCTTCACCACCATGAATCTCGTAGACAATCCAACCACTATTTTCAATGGCTGTGTGAACAAAGACATGACGGTAAACTTCTTCATAGGTAGGGTATGAAAAGGCATTGGTTTGTGTTTTGAGTCGTATAATTTGACGGACAAACTCGATGCTATCTTGACGGTCATTGATCAAATCCCAGTTGACTTGGTTGACGCTATCTGGAGCATTGTAACTATTCATTGCTCGCTCACGATCTGCGTGAGTCAACTCGCCATTTTCTCCTGTAGCTACAAGCTTGGTACGGCCAAACTCTTGCCCCAACTCCATGAAGGCCATCCCTTGCATGAGAAGGTTCATGGCTGTCGCTGTTTCTACTTTCTTCATGATACGTTTTTCACTCTCCGCTGGATGAAGGGTTTTAAGCAAATCATGCAAATTGTAGTTATCGTGGGCTTCTACATAGTTAAGAACCTGATTGGGACTGAGATAAGAACCCAGCTCTCGGCTTCCAAGGATAGCCTTTGCGACGATCGGCTCAGTACCTGCACCACTGACAAAACCAGATTTGATAGAACCATAGACTTCACAACCTTTAACCGCATCACGTTGATTATCATTAAAGAATCCAATGTTTGGCAACTGGTAGGCATTATCTTTCTTAGCCTTATCATAAGGAGCAAGACCAGTTCCCATATCCCATCCTTCTCCATAAAGGATGATTTTAGGATCGACTTCGTCCATAGCCCAACGAATCATCTGCATAGTTTTGACATCATGGATTCCCATCAAGTCAAAGCGGAAACCGTCAATATTGAATTCTTTTACCCAGTAGAGAAGAGAATCAATCATATATTTACGGAACATTTCATGCTCACTGGCAGTTTCGTTCCCGACTCCTGTTCCATTTTGGTAGGTTCCGTCATGGTTCATTCGATAATAATAATCGGGAACCGTTGTTTGGAATGGCGCATCCACCGTTGAGAAGGTATGATTGTAAACAACATCCATAATAACACCGATACCAGCATCGTGATAAGCTTGGACCATAGCCTTCAAATCACGGATAGCTTGACCTGGATCATTTGGATTTGTAGACATGCTAGTTTCTGGAGCATTGTAGTTTTGTGGATCATATCCCCAGTTATAAGTCACATTTCCATCAGCGTCGTATTCTTTATGACGGTCAGCAATTGGTTGTAGCTGAACATAGTTGACACCAAGTTCTTTGATATAGTCAAACGCAGTCGATTGACCATATTGGTTAACTGTTCCAGTTTGCGCTGCACCTAAGAAGGTTCCTCTTAATTCTGGCGCAACACCAGATGTTTCAGACTTAGTCAAATCACGGATATGCATTTCATACACAACTGCCTGGCAAGGATTTTCCAAGCGCCAAATTGCTTCTGTACCATGCTTAACCTCAAAACCTTCGACCTGACGATCTTGATTTGAGACAATGGCTGAACGTTTTCCATCAGGACTTGTCGCTATTGTATATGGATCACGAGTTAATGACTGGTGATGAGGAAAGTCAATTTGGTAGTGGTAAGCACAACCTGCTAAGCTTTCTGGAACTGATAAACTCCAAACTCCAATTGTATTATACTTGTGGCTATAGGAATAACTATTTCCTCGCTCCATTTCAAAGGTTTTAAGGATAGGTGCGTCGTTACTTGCAGATTCATAGACTACTACTTGGACAGATGTAGCTGTTGGTGCCCATAGGCTAAATCTTGTTTCAGTTTCAGAAACTTGACATCCCAACTCTCCTTGATAACCCCAGTGGTGGTCAAAACTAGCACTATTGATTGCCTTGTCGAAGGCAAAAGGATTTTGGTCTTTATAGTGGGGACTGGCAATGGCTGGATTTTCAGAATAATAAACTGTATCATCTCCATCCAAAATCCAAACCTCTGTCAAAAGTGGATAGTAATTGAAGCGAATGGGATATTCTTTGCTGACACCATCTTTTTCAACGCTAAAAGTCATGGTCTCAAGGGCTACTTCACTCGATTGAGTCAGTGAAAATTTGGCACCAAAATATTCTTCTTCTTTGATAAGCTCTACTGAATCTACTGTTTTTTTACTGAAACTGCAAGCCTCGTAGGCTTCATCCTTACGATGATAATGAATAAGTACAGGATAATTGTACATAGTTCTCCCTAATTTCTAAATTAAATTTGATTTTATATGTTACTAATAATTTCTTGATCAATCGCCTCACAATTCACAAAAAACTCAATGTGATTATGGCACACTTCCAAATCTACTGGTGTGTCACCACCGTATTCTCCATCAAGATTAAGCATAAACGGCTCTTCCTGATCCAAAGTTTCAATTCGGAGTTTACTAGTTTTCAGATATTCAACATTGACATCTGATACGTGTTGGCCTCCGTTCATGGCCTGAACTAGCAAACTCAACATATCTAGTATTTTATCCGTCTTTACTAGAATAAGCGTGAAATTGCCATCATCCAGCTTGGTATCAGGTGCGAATTGCTCAAATCCACCGATAGAATTGGTCAAGGCAACAAAGACAAGAGAAACTTCTCCTGTAAAAATTCCCCAATCATGGTAAATACGAACAGGACGGGCTTTGGATTTTGGGAACATCTCGATGCCTTTAGCAACATAGGCCAGATAACCCAGACGCGTCTTCAGTTCACTCGGAACACTATAGGTTAGCTCTGTAAGAGCTCCTGCCGCAGCAATATTGATAAAATACTTATCGCCAAAGGCACGACCAATATCAATTTTCTTGGTTTCATTTTTAGCAATGATCTTCGCTGCAGCAACTGGATCCCCCATAGGGATTTTCAATGCTCTTGCATAGTCATTGGTAGTCCCAGTAGGAATGATGGCTATCTTTGGACGATGTTCCAGAGGTGCAATTCCATTAACCACTTCATTGATGGTGCCATCGCCACCAGCTACTAAAACCAAATCAAAGCCAGCTTTTGCAGCTCTTTCTGCTTCTTTCTGGGCTGACAGGTGTTCAGGTTTGGTTTGAAAAGCACTGGTTTCATAGCCTATGCTCTCTAACACTTCTAGGACTTCTGCGATATTTTGCTTGATCATTTCCTGGCCTGATGTCGGATTATAAATGAGACGTGCGCGTTTTTTTTCTTCTTTCATAGCTTACAAACTCTCAAGCCAAGCTTCATCACGAATCTCTATTCCCAGTTCTTGTGCTTTTTGGAGCTTGCTTCCTGCATCTGCTCCTGCTACAACAAGGTCTGTTTTTTTCGACACACTACCAGTAACCTTGGCTCCTAGACTTTCTAATTTATTTTTAGCTTCTGAGCGATTAAGACGCTCTAGCTTTCCTGTCAATACGACAGTTAGACCAGACAAGGCTGCATTTGCTGCAACTGTCTGTCCTTTGTAGTCTAGATTAACACCTGATTCTTTCAATTCCCTTAAAAGGATTTCAGAACCCTCTGTAGCAAAATAGGTCTGTAAGCTTTGGGCAATGACACTTCCCAAACTTTCGATACTTGCAATTTCTTCAGGATTGACTTGTGCTAGCGATTCGATTGAGTGGAAGTTTTGTAAAAGCAACTGACTTGTCTTACTTCCTACATGACGAATCCCCAAACCAAACAAGAGTTTTTCAGCAGAATTTTCTTTGGATGCTTGAATAGCCTGGTAGAGCTTTTGAGCAGATTTTTCCTTGACGCCATCCAGCAAGAGCAAATCTTCAACAGTCAAACGATAAATATCTGAAACATCCTTAACCAAATTGGCTGCAAATAGTTTCTCAACGATTGATGGACCAAGGCCAGAGATATTCATGGCGTCACGAGATGCAAAGTGAATCAACCCTTCCTTGATTTGAGCTGGACAACGTGGGTTTATACAACGAAGAGCCACCTCATCTTCAAAGTGTAACAACTTACTCTCACAACTTGGACAGTTTGTTGGAATATCTAGTCTTTCCTCTGACACTCGCTTGGATTCTACCACTCGTAGAACAGCTGGTATGATATCACCCGCTTTGTAGACAATGACTGTGTCATCCTTACGGATATCCTTTTCAGCGATATAGTCGACATTATGAAGAGTTGCACGACTTACAGTTGTACCTGCAAGTTGCACTGGAGTAAGATTAGCAGTCGGAGTCACAACTCCTGTACGCCCTACTGTCCAGTCAACAGAAAGCAATTTTGCTTCTTTTTCTTCTGCAGGAAACTTATAAGCGACTGCCCACTTAGGCGCTTTAACCGTAAAACCAAGCTGTTCTTGACCAGCTAGGTCGTTGACCTTAATCACGACACCGTCGATATCATAAGGCAATTGGTCTCTTTCTTGACCTACTTCTTGAATAAACGCCCAAACCTCATCCATACTATGAGCTAATAGACGTCTTTGATTAACTACAAAGCCTAATTGTTCTAAATGTTTCAAAACCTTCTCTTGATTATCCCGAGTTGAAGGACTAGCTTCCTGATAAAGGAAGGTTGCAAGATTACGCTTAGCTACTACTCCTGTATCTAACTGGCGAAGGGTTCCTGCAGCAGCATTTCGTGGATTGGCAAATTCTGGCTCCCCATTTTCTTGACGAGATTGATTGACCTGGTCAAAAGAAGCTCTCGGCATATAACATTCCCCACGAACAGTAATATCTAATTTTTCTGGTAATGATAAAGGAATGTCTTTCACTCGTTTAAGATTTTCAGTGATGTTTTCCCCGATGGAACCATCACCGCGAGTTACCCCAGCAACAAAAATTCCCTGCTCATAAGTCAAGGAAATCGATAAACCATCAATCTTCAACTCACAAATATAAGTAACATCATCCAATTCCTTACGAACACGCGCATCAAAGGCATCAAGTTCTTCACGTGAAAAAGCATCCTGCAAACTATAGAGAGGATACTGATGACTATATTTCTCAAACCCATCAAGAATCTTTCCACCAACACGATGTGTCGGACTTTCTGGCAAAACTTGGTCAGGATGAGCTTTTTCTAACTCTACCAATTCACGATAAAGACGGTCATACTCACTATCAGATACAGATGGATTATCACTTGTATAATACTCTGTCGCATAGCGATTGAGCAGTTCAACGAGCTCTTTCATTCTTTCATTCATAGAACCATTTTACCATAAAAAGGACTCTATAAACAATACTCAAGCTCTAAAAAAGAAAATGAGAAGGATATTTCTATCGCTTCTCATTTATTTTTATTTTTTACGATTCAAAATAGCATTCAAGACGATGGCTACTGTACTTGCAATGACAATACCATTTGAGAAGAACATTTGTAATTCAGTCGGTAAAGTATTGAAGAGATTGCTTCCGTTTAATCCCACCCCAGCAGAAATAGAAACTGCTGCAATGAGGAAGTTGTGTTCATTGTGTTCGAAGTCTACACGCGCCAAGATTTGCATCCCTTGTAGCGAAACAAAACCAAACATGACGAGCATAGCTCCACCAAGAACAGGGCTTGGAATAATCTGAGCCAAGGCACCAAACTTAGGCAAGAGACCGAGCAAGATAAGGAAACCAGCTGCGTAATAGATTGGCAAACGAGTACGAATACCTGAAAGTTTCACCAAACCTACGTTTTGAGAGAACCCTGTATAAGGGAAGGTATTGAAAAGTCCACCAAGTAAGACAGCAAGACCTTCAGCGCGATAACCATTACGAAGACGAGTGCTATCGATTGGATCTTTAGTAATATCAGAAAGGGCAAGATACACACCAGTTGATTCTACCATTGATACAGTAGCGATGATACACATCATTACAATAGAAGAAATCTCAAATTGTGGAGCACCGAAGTAGAATGGAGTTGGGATATGAACGAGTGGAGCTTCTGCTACTGGAGAGAAATCAACCAAGCCCATAGTTGCAGCGATAATAGTACCTGCAATCAAACCGATCAAAATGGAAATAGATTTGATAAATCCTTTGGTAAAGATATTAACTAAAAGAATAATGAGAACTGTAATCATTGCCAAAGCTAAACTTTGTCCAGTAGGTTTTTCAACATTATTACCCATATTTCCGATGGCAACTGGAATCAAGGTCAATCCGATAGTTGTGATAACAGAACCAGTTACGATTGCAGGGAAAAGATTGGCAACCTTAGAGAAGATACCTGAAATCAGGATAACATAAATCCCTGAAGCAATCAAAGCTCCGAACATAGCACCACTACCATGACTCTGACCGATCATGATCAGTGGAGCAACAGACTGGAAGGCTACCCCAAGAACAATAGGCAAACCGACACCAAAATGTTTATTGAGTTGCAATTGTAAAAGAGTTGCAACCCCACACATAAAGATATCTGTTGAAATAAGGTAGGTCAACTGTTGAGCTGAATACCCTAAAGCACTTGCAATCATGATTGGTACCAGGATTGAACCTGAGTACATGGCTAGCAAGTGTTGCAAACCAAGAACGGCTGCCTGTGAGTGGTTTTCCTGTTGTTTCATTAGATATCTGCCTCCTTAAAGATAACTTTTCCATTTTCAAAACGCTCTAATCGCGCAAGTGATACTACTTGATGACCTGATTTTTCTAGCAGTTCACGACCATCTTGGAAGGATTTTTCAATCACAATTCCGATAGCTTCAACTGTAGCACCAGCCTGTTCAATAATCTGAATCAAACCTTTAGCTGCTTGACCATTAGCCAAGAAATCATCAATAATCAATACTTTATCTTGAGGAGATAAGAACTTCCCTGCAATGGATACGGTACTTGTTACTTGTTTAGTGAAAGAATAAACTTCAGCAGTTAAAATCCCTTCATTCATCGTAATATTTTTTGCCTTCTTAGCAAAAATCATAGGTACATCTAACTGTTCTGCAACATATAAGGCTGGGGCAATCCCAGATGCTTCAATGGTTACAACTTTTGTAATACCAGCATTTTTAAAATGCTCTGCAAAGGTGCGACCAATTTCGCGCATCAACTTGTAATCAACTTGGTGAGTCAAGAAAGAATCCACCTTAAGAATATTCTCACCTAAAATATTCCCATCTTTTAAAATACGTTCCTCTAGTAATTTCACAATAACCTCCGAAATAAAAAGGGACTCACAAAGCAAGTCCCTCGGAAACATAGAAACAAATAGTACTGCTTCTTTTATCTCTCTTCGACTTACTCATTGTTAGGTATTTACGGTACCTTGTAGAAACGCCACGCCAATTCGCGGCATAAATAAGTAATCATATTTTTAGTGAGCATCTCCATTCCAGATAGAGTTCTTCACAATCACATAATCTACATGTCTAAGATCAGCTACTTTACGACCTCCAGCATAAGAAATCGAACTTTGCAAATCCTGTTCCATCTCAGTCAAGGTATCTTGTAAATGTCCTTTGGCAGGAAGAAGAATTTTCTTACCTTCGACATTCTTATAAGCACCTTTTTGGTATTCTGAAGCTGAACCATAGTATTCTTTGAATTGTTTACCGTCCACTTCAACTGTTTTTCCAGGACTTTCGATATGCCCTGCAAACAGTGAACCAATCATGACCATACTTGCACCAAAGCGGATTGACTTGGCAATATCACCATGTGTACGGATACCACCATCAGCAATAATCGGTTTACGAGCAGCTTTCGCACACCAGCGGAGGGCGGCTAACTGCCAACCACCAGTACCAAAACCAGTTTTAACCTTAGTAATACATACTTTACCTGGACCGATTCCGACCTTAGTAGCATCTGCTCCAGCATTTTCAAGTTCACGAACGGCTTCTGGAGTACCAACATTACCAGCGATGACAAAAGTATCAGGTAATTCTTTCTTGATGTGCTGAATCATTGAAATCACGCTATCAGCATGACCATGAGCAATATCAATGGTGATATACTCTGGTGCATCAGCCTTTAATTGACTCACAAAATCATACTCGTAGTCTTTAACACCAACTGAAATAGAAGCAATCAAGCCCTGATCGTGCATACGTTTGACAAAAGGAATGCGTCCTTCTTCATCAAAACGATGCATAATATAGAAATATCCACCCTTAGCAAGTTGTTCAGCAACATTTTCATCTAAGATTGTTTGCATATTGGAAGGAACAACTGGTAATTTAAAGGTATGCTTCCCTAAAGTTACCTGCGTGTCAGCCTCTGCACGACTTTTAAGAACACACTTGTTAGGGATTAGCTGAATATCTTCATAGTCAAAGATCGGAAATTCGTTTAACATATTTCTCTCATTTCTCTTGTTTAGACCTTCCTAAAGTTAGGAATAGCCTCGTCTTTTCCAGACAATTACTCTAACAAGTTTACAATAATGTCCGTTTTTTGTCAATTGTAATGACCGAAAACAAATAATGTTCGTGTTTATAATTCTTGATTTAGATAATAAGTAGACATTCACCCTGTATTTGTCTTACCTTTCAAACACTTACCTAGATTTTCGATAAAGACTTTTTCAGAGGACTCAATCCTCCTGACAAAATCTTCAAAACTTTCGACTTGTCCAGGTATTTGGATAGACCATTTCTTCAACAGGGCTCCATAACCTGCTAGCTTTCCTATCTCATTATCAACTACCATTTCCTTGCTTGGAAAAATAAGCCCAGCCTGCTTAGCTTTTAAAATATAAGAATAAGAAATCAGCTGGAACAAGTCCTCACGGTTAATTCCTTTTTCAGTAAATTCTAGTCTTTTATATTTAGCATCTAAAACTGTCCTTAGTTCTCTGTTATAAAAATCTGGGAACACTTTTCGTTTACTATCAGAAAATACCGAAATACCGTCCGTCTTATCCTTATTTCTTGGATGGATGAAATCTTTTGGCAACACGGTATTTACATACTCTTCCCAAAGCCAGGCAACATCAAAAAGAATACCATGGATTTTTTGCTCTTGGTATCCTAAACCGTGCTTTTCTCTGTTTAATATCATCAGACACAGCTCTTGCAACTTTCTGTATTCCCGAAAGTAGGCATGACGAAGCGGTTTGGTTTGATTTAGTCGGATAATCTTGGCTCGATCAGCTAGTTTATAAGATGGGGTTACTCGAATAATTTCAGAGACATTTTCACGACTTGTTAATAAATTATCAAGAACTCCTCCCCCTATGCTTCTCTGATTCTTCATGTACTCAATCGTATGACGAATCAGCTGCATGAGGGAATTATCATAAGTGAACTCTCAAGTAAAGAAAAATTACACTAAAAAGCTAAAATCTTCAAAGCTAAAATCTTCGAAATTAAACATATATAAAGATATGTCTAATTTTTACAGAAAACGATTGCATAAGATTTTTATTTCTGCTAGAATATCTTTATCCCTAGAAAGCGCATTCAAGAGATGATAAAATGAAATAATAAACTAGGAGCTTTATATGATTCAAAATAATCTTGACAAAGGTTTTCGTTATTCTATCCGAAAACGTAGCATTGGTGTCTGTGGTGTAGTTATTGCAACTTTTTTATTAAGTACAGCTTCGATTATTCAAAATAATACTGTAAAAGCTACTGAAACCCCAATTTCAAGTAGTTCTAACTCAAAAACAGAACCTACAGTAAACGAACAAGAAAATACTCCAAACCTCAATTCAAAACCTGAAGAAAAAGACGCCACTACTGTAACTGAAGCGCCAAAAGCAGATGTTATGGAAAACCTCATGAGATCTACTAATCAGGCAGATAAGGACTTGAATAAATATCTTTTCGGATTAAACTACAATAAAATTGATATTTTAACTCGTAGAGGTGAAGCAATCGAAAATTATTCAAATACATCTTCAAAACAACAAGGGAATGAGTTTGTTGTAATTGAAAAAGTGAAAAAGAGTATTTCTAATAATTCAGCTGATGTTTCAATTAACGGTAATAGCGACATCTTCTTAGGCGCTTTGTTCCGAGCAGATCAAGGGTTATTAGAAAATAAACCTCAACTTGTTAGTATTGATAGAAAACAGGGTAGAATCAGCGTGGACCTTCCAGGAATGGCTGGAGCAGATAGCTATACTGATGCAAACACAACAGTCAGTGGTATGCAGGAAGGAATTAACACTCTGGTAAATAGATGGAATGCAAATTATGCATCAAGTAATCCTGCACCTGCTCGTATGCAATACGATTCTACTTCAGCATATAGTATGAATCAACTAAAAGCAAAATTTGGTAGCAACTTTGAAAAAATTGGGGTTGATTTAAAAATTGACTTTGAAGCTGCACAAAAAGGTGAAAAACAAATTGAAGTTGTCGACTTTAAACAAATTTACTTTACCGCTAACTTTGATGCACCAAAAAATCCTGGAGATGTCTTTGGTGATAATGTAACAGTCAACGATTTACAAGATCGTGGCTTGGATGAACAAACACCTCCTGTTTATGTTTCTAGTATGTCTTATGGCCGTCAAATGTATGTTAAATTTGAAACAACAAGTACAAGTACAGAACTTAAAGCAGCTATAAATGCTGTCATTAAAGGTGTGCCTATTAACCCTGAATCTGAATGGGCTCGTGTTTTGAAAAATACTTCTGTAACAGCTGTTATTGTTGGCGGCAACGCTGATGGCGCTGCTCGAGTAGTTACTGGAACACCTGAAGATCTCAAGAAATTAATTCAAGAAGGAGCTAATTTTAGTACACAAAATCCTGCAGTCCCTATTTCTTATAAAACTGCCTTTTTAAGAGATAATCAAGTTGCAACAATCCAAAACAGTACTGATTATATTGAAACTAAAATTACCTCTTACAAGAATGGCTATCTCAATTTGCAACATAAGGGTGGATATGTCGCTCGTTACTACGTTTACTGGGACGAAGTCACATATGACGAAAATGGAATTGAAAGCATCCGCTCTCGTGAATGGGAAGATAATGGAAAAAATAGAACTGCTGGTTTCCAAACTGAACTACAATTTAGAGGAAATGTTCGCAATCTTCGCGTAAAAATTCAAGAAAAAACAGGTCTTGCTTGGGAACCTTGGAGAACAGTTTATAATCGTACAGAATTACCTTTAGTTCAAAAACGCACTATTATCAATTCAGGAACCACACTAAGACCAAAATATAGTGAACAAGTTGAAAATAACTAATAAAATAGTTAAAATATAGAGTATCATTATTCATCAAATATCATTTTGAACCTTTCTGAATTTAGGATAACTCTATTCGATAACTTATACAATAAAAGGAAAACATCTTTTCATGAGATGCTTTCCTTTTTGTTTTTTTGAGGTTCTTAATCCAATTAACTCAACTTATCACAATTTAATACTCATTTAAAATCAAAAAGGGGAGAAATGTTACTGTATAAACAAACATATTAAAGTTATAGTAGATTGAAATAGGGTATGAACAAATCAATTAGCAAAGTTAAACTAATTTCTAGAAATATTTTTAGCAGTCAGAATGTGCTGTTCTAGATTCAGTCTATTATATTGTTAGAAACTCATTACTTGCTTTCCCTGAATAGAGTATGGTTCATTGATTGGCTGGTAAATTTCAAAGTTTATACTTGTATTACGATATTTCTTAAGCCACCTATCAACAAAAAATGAACTTTGATTTTAATTGTGTATGAATACTTTTAAAAAATCTGTTTTTATCGATTCAGAAGTTCTCTGTTATTTTTAGTTACGATTGATAAAAGAAATAAATTTAGAAACTTTATCGCCTTAGTCAGATTAACCAAAGTCATTCTCTAAAATTGAGACTTAAACTAAAACGTCTTTCTTACTAACTTATTCAGTAATTTAAAGATGTCACACTCTTATTACAATAATGACTAATACTCAATGAAAATCAAAGAGCAAACTAGGAAGCTAGCCGCAGGCTGCTCAAAGCACTGCTTTGAGGTTGTAGATAAGACTGACGAAGTCAGTTACATATATCTACGGTAAGGCGACGCTGACGTGGTTTGAAGAGATTTTCGAAGAGTATAAACCTCACTTCTTCTACATCCTAATAATACTCACCTTGACGATAATCCCATGAGTTAAAGGTATCTGATAGATGCATCATGATTTTATCAATGTCGAGACCTTTACGGATCACAACTGGTGCCGGAGAAGTTGAACGTGCTCCACCTTGTTCTGGAATGAGTTTGCCGTCTTTATCTACCATAGACACCATCACACCTTGTTCGTAGCGTGTTTCAACTGTTTTATCTGGCTGGATAGATGCAACATAGTCGTCTGCTTCAATAACAAGGTCCACTGCTCCTTCGATACGCTCTCCGATTCCTTCAACCTTACCACGATTTCCTTTACCAGACGGGTTTGCTGATGAGGCATAAACCATCTTGCCTTCTTCCCAAAGTTTGGCAGCTAGTTGTTCACCAGCTTTCCCAAATTTGATAACAAAACAGCTTGTACCACGCACGTCTGTCATGAGTTCTTCACGGCCATCACCATATGCTTTAAGTTTTTCAAAAGCTTCTGGTTTCCATGGAAGGATACAACCAAGTAGAATGTCTTCGTCCCAATGTTTTTGGTAGAAGGCTTCAATTTCTGGGTTGAGTTGTGCTAAAGCGCGAAGCTCGTCCATGCTACCGCAGAGAACAACACCTGGTTTGTTACGGTTGCGTTCCTTGGCTTCAAACTTGCGTTCAAGACCTGCCTTATCGCTAGTCATGATGATGTAACCAACTTTTGTAGGGCAAACGATACATCCGCCCTCACCTTTTAAAATGTCATAACCTTCTTGTGAAAGTGTTCCCTTCCATTGAATGTGTTTTGTCATAGTTCTATTTCCTTTTCTATTTTTTCTAATCCTGCCAGTAGGCTGGTCGTTGTTTTTCATAAGCAGCAATCAAGTCTTCATACTGCAAAGTAATACCGATATCATCCAAACCATTTAAGAGCTTGTGTTTCCATTCGCTATCGATTTCAAAGGAGAATTCTCCAACTGGTGAGATGATTTTTTGTTGTTCCAAGTCCACAGTTACCTGGTCACTTGGTTGTAGCTGGGCTAGTTTCTCTCTAACCTCTCTAGGCTGTACAATAGGCAACATGCCATTATTGAGTTCATTATTGTAATGAATGTCACCGAAAGATCCTGCAATCACGACCTTAAAACCATAGTCTGCTAAGGCCCAAGCTGCATGTTCCCTCGAAGACCCTGAGCCGAAGTTATCCCCTGAAATGAGAATACTGGCTTTGCGATATTCAGGTCGGTTAAAGACAAAGTCTGGATCCTCAGTATACTTGTCATCTAGATAACGCCAAGCATACATAAGGTACTTACCAAAGCCTTTTTTATCAATTAACTTGAGAAACTGCTTGGGTAGGATTTGGTCAGTGTCGATGTTATCATTCATGAGAGGAACAGTCGTTCCCGTATAAACTGTGAATTTTTCCATATCCTCTCCTTACTGGGCTTCTGGCATTTGCCGAACATCTACGAAACGCCCTGCGATAGCTGCTGCTGCTGCCATGGCTGGACTGCAAAGATGGGTCTTAGCGCCAAAGCCCTGTCTGTCTTCAAAGTTACGATTGCTGGTTGAGGCACAGTGAACACCATCAGGTACCTTGTCAGGATTCATCCCTAGGCACATGGAACAACCTGGGTCTCTCCACTCAAAGCCAGCATCTAAGAAAACTTTATCCAAGCCCAATTTCTCCGCAGCTCGTTTGACAGGACGAGAGCCTGGAACCACGATAGCAGTTAGATTGGGGGCTATTTTCTTTCCTTTAACAAATCGCGCAGCCAGTTGCAAGTCGCTGAGACGAGCATTAGTACATGAACCGATAAAGATATAGCCTAGTTCAATATCAGCCGGCTTTTGACCTGGCTCTAAGTCCATGTAGTTGTAAGCTCGCTCATCATTCATATCTTTAATTTCTGGGAAGCTACTGTCAAAGTCAACCCCCATAGCAGGGTTGGTTCCCCAGGTCACCATAGGAGCCAAGTCTGAAACATCCATCTGGATAATCTTATCATAAACAGCATCCTCATCACTGACAATTGTTTTCCAATCCGCCACAGCCTCTTCAAAGTCCTCTGGAACACATTCCCGTCCCTTGAGATAATCATAGGTGGTTTGATCCGGATTCATGATTCCCATCTTGGATCCAAACTCGATGGACATATTGCAGATGGTCATTCGCTCTTCCATGCTCAGTGCATCAATAGCCTGCCCTCGATATTCCACCACATAGCCAACTCCACAGGCAACTCCGTACTTGGCAATCAGGGCGAGAATGTAATCCTTAGAATAAACTCCTTTTTGAGGAACACCAGTGAATTCCACCAGCATTTTCTTGGGTTTGACCTGCCAGAGGGTCTGTGTCGCAAAGACATGTTCGACCTCACTGGTCCCAATCCCAAAGGCGATAGCTCCGAAAGCCCCGTGGGTTGCTGTGTGACTGTCTCCACAGACGATGAATTTTCCTGGTTGAGTTCTTCCTGTTTCTGGACCTACCATGTGAACGATTCCCTGCTTTTCAGAACCGTGGGCCGCATGTTCAATTCCAAACTCCTCAACATTTTCAGCCAGCTTATCAATTTGAGCCTTGGAAATGACATCTCGAATATCATAGATATTGACCGTCGGGACATTGTGGTCAAAGGTTCCAAATGTCAAGTCTGGTCGTCTCAATCTGCGCCCTGCATCTCGTAATCCTTGAAAAGCCTGAGGACTTGTCACTTCATGAATATAGTGCTGGTCCACATACATGAGTTGGGGCTGCCCCTCTTCTCCTGTGATGACATGACGGTCCCATAATTTATCAAAAATCGATTTTCCTGCCATCCATTACCTCCAAATAAAATATAAGGCTACTAGTGTGGACACCATCCCGAGAAACCAAACTGTTTTAAAATACCATTTTCGAGTCTTGTGGTGAAAGATGATTCCTGCTAGCCAGGCACCAAAACCACCACAAGTAAAGGCTAAAATAAGTAAGATTTTCTCAGGGATACGCCAAGCTCTTCTCCTTGCCTTGGATTTGTCAATACCATAAATCAAGAAAACCATGACATTCCAAATCAAAAGGACTAGAGTAATTTTTTCGTCTAACTTCATAACCTTGCGATAATAGCTTCCGTCATTTCCTTTGTCGAAGCCTGTCCTCCTATATCTCTCGTTAAAATTCCAGCTGCCAAACTCGCCTCAACAGCACGTTCAATGCGCTCTGCATCCTCATAACGTCCAAAACTGTCTCTCAACATCATGGCCACTGATAAAATCATGGAAATAGGATTGGCAATTCCTTGACCTGCAATATCAGGAGCTGAACCGTGAATGGGCTCATAGAGACTTGGGCCATTTTCGGAGTGACTGGCTGATGGCATGACTCCAAGTGTACCAGATAGAACGCTCGATTCATCAGAGAGAATATCTCCGAAAAGATTTTCTGTCACGATGACATCAAACTTAGCAGGATTGGTAATCATGAGCATGGCAGCTGAGTCGACTAGCTGGTGCTCCAAGGTTACATCTGGGAAATCCTGTGCGACCTTCTCAGCTACTTTCCGCCAGAGTTTTGAAGTTGCCAACACATTTTGCTTATCGATACTAGTAACGATTTTTCTGCGATTTCTTGCGATTTCAAAGGCCTTGCGAATAATACGTTCTACTTCCTCATAGCTATAGTCGTTGATATCACGCGCTTTGCGCTCTTCAAGGATATGATTCCCAAAGTAAATCCCGCCTGTCAACTCACGCACCACGACAAAGTCTACACCAGCAATTCGTTCTGGTTTGAGAGGTGACAAATGCTTGAGACTCTCAAAGATTTTTACAGGGCGAATATTAGCATAAAGATTGAGTTCCTTACGGAGAGCCAGCAAGCCTTGTTCAGGCCGAATCGCTACCCCATCATACTGGGGACTACCGATAGCCGCTAGGAGAATGGCATCTGCTTCACGACATACCTTGAGAGTTTCATCAGGTAAGGGATGCCCTGCAGCATCGATACCTGCACCACCAAAAGGTCGTCTATCAATCTCATAGTCAAAACCTGTTTTTTCAGCTAGAGCCTTCAAAACTTCTAAACCAGCTTCCATGATTTCAGGTCCGATACCATCACCTGCTAGGGCAACTATTTTTCTTGTCATAGTATTCTCCTTTAAACACTAGGCATATCGCGATAGGAAACTGTTGTTCCCATCTCACCAGCATTCTCTTTTTGAACAAAGGTATTGGCATTAATGTAGGCAATAGCCGAAGCCTTCAACACATCGAAATCAAGTCCAGCTGCGTTAAAGATAGTTTCTGTATCTCTGTTTTCAACAGTAACTAGGACACGTGCCTGAGCATCAATCCCGTCTGTTACCGCATCAATGGTGTAGGATACCAAGCGAACAGATTGATTAAAGAATTTGTCGATAGCGTTAAAAATAGCCTCAACCGAACCTTGTCCTGTTGCATTAAATTCAACCTTTTCACCATCTAAATTAGTCAAGCTCACAGTCGCTTCAATATCATTTTCCGCATGAGTTTGAAGTTGCAAGTCATCAAAGTGGAAGCCTTCTGGATTTTCAACTATGGTGCCAGCTACTAGAGCTCGAATATCAGCATCTGTGATTTCTTGCTTCTTATCTGCCAAGGCCTTGAACTTAGTAAAGAGTGGCTTGATATCTTCGTCTGTAAAGTCTAGAGCCAAATCTCTTAGTTTCTCAACAAAAGCATGGCGACCAGACAATTTACCGAGTGGAAGACTATTACTCTTGGCACCAACCAATTCAGGTGTAATGATTTCATAAGTGAGAGGATTTTTAAGAACACCGTCTTGGTGAATGCCTGATTCATGAGAGAAGGCATTCCCACCGACAACTGCCTTATTTTTAGGAACTGGAATTCCTGAGAAACGAGAAACCATTTCAGACGTATTAATCGTTTCGTTTAGTACAATACTTGTCTCTGCTTGGTAATAATCTTGGCGAATATTGAGGGCTACTGCAATTTCTTCCAAAGCAGCATTTCCAGCTCGCTCCCCAATACCGTTGATAGTCCCTTCAACACGTCCTGCACCATTCTTAACAGCAGCAAGGCTATTGGCAACTGCCATTCCAAGGTCATCGTGACAGTGAGGTGAATAGATAATCTGACGGTCGGTTTTAACATTATCAATCAGATACTTGAAGATATTCCCATATTCCTCTGGTGTGGTAAAACCAACCGTGTCAGGAATATTGATATAGGTTGCACCTGCGTCTACCGCTGTTTGAACGACTTGTAAGAGGAAATCCAGCTCAGTTCTAGTCGCATCTTCAGGAGAGAATTCTACCACTTCAAATTTACTACGTGCATAGGAAACATGCTCTTTAATAGCTTCCAAAATTTCCTCTTTGCTTTTATTCAACTTAAATTCACGATGAATAGGACTAGTAGCGATAAAAACATGGATTTGTGGATACTTAGCATCCTTCAGTGCTTCATAACAAGCGTCAATGTCTGATTTAACAGAGCGAGCTAAACCAGTCACCGCTGTTTTCTTCAAGACTTTTGCGATTTCCTGAACTGCAGTAAATGAGTCTGGACTAGCTGCTGGAAAACCAGCTTCAATTGCCGAAATTCCCCATTTTTCCAGTTGTCTTGCAATGGCAATCTTTTCCTTGATCGAAAAATTAACACCTGGTGTCTGCTCACCATCTCGAAGGCTAGTATCTAGAAATTCAACTGTTCTCATAAGATTTCCCCTTTTCTAAATTCGGTTTTAAAAAAACATCTCGCTCGGAGTTCCAAGCGAGATGTTGATTTACTCCCGCTTGGTAAGCCAAACAGGACTAATGCTTTTGCACTAGCCCGAGTACCTCAACAACAAAGCAAATTGATTAAACTTAGCTGTTTTCATGTTTGACTTTCTCCTTCGTTTGATATCTTGTTTAGTATTTTAGCATAGGAAAAAACACATGTCAAGAAAAAATCCAATATTTTCTGAAAATTTCTTCAGTAAAGAATATTTTGCTAATTGAAAGTATTTGAAAAATCAAGTAAATCTAATTACTTTTTCAAGGTCAAGTTCCAACTTTTTTCGATCAATTCAAGCACCTCTTCATCTGCTAAACTGTCATCCAGTGGCACACTTATCCAGTAGCGCTTATTCATATGAAAGGCTGGATAAATCCCTTTTTTTACCAACAAATCAGATACTTGATCATGTTTGAGATTGACTGCTTCCACTAGTCCTTCTCTCCCCTTTTCAAGCTTATCCCAAGAGATTCTCATCAAAACAGCATACCACTTTTGATTGTCCTCATGGCGCAAAACAGCTGTATCAGGGGATTTCTCCCATAGATATTCCAATTGATTTCCATACTTTTCTTGAACAACTGCCATGATTCTCTTGGTCTGAGGATAGATAAATTCCTGCACATCAAAACAAGACTTTCGGATTTCATAAAGAACTTCTAAACAAGCCTCTCGAACAGTTCCAACAAACGTACCTCTCATACTTTCCATATGAACTTGAGGATAAAGATCACCAGTTTCCTTGTCAAAAACTTGAAAAGATAAGTCTCCGTCCACAACTATAACTATCATGAGAAAATCTCCGTGCAAGATAGTCGAACTATGGTTCCATACGCCTTGATTTTCTACAAATCCGTACTCTTTAGCCTTTTTACTATTAAACTGATAAGCTTTAAAAATTTCAAACATAAGCGAAAACTGCTACCAAAAGCTAGCAGTTCCTTTCTATTTATTAAAAGACAACCTTAGTTCCATGTAATTGTGTCACACCCAGTTGGTCAATGAAGGTTTGACGGTTATCCATGTCAATCCCTCCACCAGGTAAAATTTCAATTTTTCCTGCAGCGTGTTCTAGAATTCTATGATAGTGAGCAAAACGTTTCTCTAACGAGTCGCCAGATACACCAGCACGAGTCAGGATGCGTGTCACTCCAGCTTGGCTGAGCCAATCAATAGCTTCTAACTGATCTTGTTCGCTCAATTCATCAAATGCCATATGGAAAACAATTTCCATACCTTTAGATGCAGCAATCAACTTTTCAAGATTGGCCTTGTCCAACTTCTTATCAGCTGTTAAGGCACCAAAGACAACTCCCTGACTTCCTGCTTGAGCAGTTAGAGCAATGTCCTCAAGCATAATGGCAATTTCTAAATCATTGTAGACAAAATCACCACCACGTGGGCGAATCATAGTCATAATGGTCGTATCGTAGTCGGCCGCCAGTTCCACAGCTGCCTTTGTCACTCCGTAGCTTGGAGTTGTTCCACCAACTGCTAGATTGTCACAAAGCTCGATGCGACGAGCTCCTGCCTGCATAGCTTTTTCAAGCAAAGTTACATTTTCAGCACAAAATTCGTAAATCATTTGATTCTCCTTGAAGATTAGTTTAAATTTATTATATCATATTATTTCGAATATGTTTTTGTTTTTATCAAGGAAAATCGTTACTTATTAAAGCTATTCTTTATCAGGAATCACCTTAAAAAGATAGTAGGTAATAAAGATGGTTAAACATCCCAAACCGATTTTGACTGGTAAAAGAGGCGCAAAATAAATGGAAATTCCCATCAGGATATAAATCGATACAATAATTTTTTTCTTACGTTCACGCGCAATAGACTTGGTCTCACGAAAGTCCGCCACGTAAGTCTGATAAAGTTTGGTATGATAAAGCCAATCTTCAAAACGCTTGGAACTTCTCGAAAAACAAGCAATAGACAACAAAAGAAAAGGAGTCGTGGGCAACAAGGGCAAGACAACTCCAACAATAGCCAAAGCTAATGACAGAAATCCAATAATCAGATAAACAATACGCATAACTTCTCCTAGTTAATACTCTTCGAAAATCTCTTCAAACCACGTCAGCGTCGCCTTACCGTATATATGTTACTGACTTCGTCAGTTCTATCTACAACCTCAAAGCAGTGCTTTGAGCATCCTGCGGCTAGCTTCCTAGTTTGCTCTTTGATTTTCATTGAGTATAAAATAATCCTCTTCTAGTTTCGCATACAATGATGAATTTTGTCAAGCCTTTACTAAAAAGAGCCTGAAATTTACTTTCAGGACTCATTTTATTTGATTTTTTCTTCTTCGTAATCACCATTGCTACAAACGATCTGCTTCCCGCCACCACGGACTTTTTTCTCCATGAGGAAGTTGCTACATTTTGGACAATCTCGTCCAACAGGCTTGTCCCAAGAAGTGAATTCACACTCTGGATAGCGATTGCAACCATAAAAGATACGATTACGCTTAGTTTTTCGTTCAATAATTTGACCTTGATGACAGCTTGGACACTCAACACCAATCTCTTTCACGATAGCCTGTGTATGACGGCAATCTGGGAAATTGCTACAAGCATAGAACTTACCAAAACGACCAAGTTTAATGACCATCGGACTGCCACACTCTTCACAATCAAATCCTGCTGGCTCATCCTTGATTTGGATTTTTTCCATTTCCTCTTCGGCTTTGGCAACCTCTTTAGAGAAGGGTTTATAAAATTCATCAATGACTCGTTGCCACTGCTCTTTTCCAACTTCGACATCATCCAGTTTACCTTCCATTTCAGCTGTAAAGGTTACATTGACGATATCAGGGAAATATTCAACGATGAGCTTGTTAACAATTTCTCCCAATTCTGTCGGTTCAAAACGCTTGGCTGCCAAACGCACATAATAGCGCTTTTGAATGGTTTCAATTGTAGGTGCATAAGTTGATGGGCGACCGACTCCGTTTTCTTCCAAAGTTTTAATCAGTGTCGCTTCCGAATAACGTGCTGGCGGTTGAGTGAAGTGTTGCTCAGGCTTACTATTGACCTGCTTGACGACATCACCAACTACCATATCCGGCAACATCTTATTCTTATCTGAATCATTGTAAATGGCCAAGTAACCGTCAAATTTGACCTGACTACCATTCGCTGCAAACTGAACTCCATTTTGAGAGAGCTTCACAGCCATGGTATCAAAGATAGCACCCGTCATCTGACTCGCTACAAAGCGATTCCAGATAAGGGTATAAAGCTTAAGTTGATCTTTATCCAAATACTTAGCAATTTTTTCTGGTGTGTTAAAGACACTTGATGGGCGGATAGCCTCATGGGCATCCTGTGCACCAGTCGCATTCTTTACCTTGCTGCCATGCTTAGAATACTTACTGCCAAAACGTTCGTTAATGTAGTTTGCTGCTTCATTTTGAGCAACTGGACTGATACGAGTCGAGTCTGTACGCATATAGGTGATCAAACCTTGGACGCCCGTACCAATATTAATCCCTTCATAGAGTTGCTGGGCAACCATCATAGTCTTTCGAGTACGGAAATTGATTTTATTAGCTGCATCCATCTGCATAGTTGAGGTAGTATAAGGGAGTGGAGCGTTACGCTTGCGTTCTTTTTTATCTACCTGATCAACTGTAAAGTCTTTGCTGGATAGATGAGACAAGACTTCTTTGACCTCTTCATTGCTTGTCAATTTCATCTTCTTGCCATTCATTCCATAGAAGGATGCTTGGAATTGCTTAGTCCCCTTTTTGAAGACTCCATCAATAGTCCAATATTCTTCCGGTTGAAAAGCATTGATCTCATTTTCACGGTCAATGATTAACTTGAGAGCAACAGACTGAACACGGCCAGCTGACAAGCCCTTTTTGACCTTTTTCCATAAAATCGGTGAAATAGAATAACCTACCAAGCGGTCCAAGACACGACGGGCTTGTTGGGCATCCACCAAATCCATATCAATCTTACGAGGTTCTTTAAAGGCATTTTTTACCGCATCCTTGGTAATCTCGTTGAAAACAACACGGTTAGCATCATTTTCATCTAGATTAAGAATATGAGCTAAATGCCAAGAAATTGCTTCTCCTTCGCGGTCCGGGTCACTTGCGAGAAAGACTTTATTGGCTTTTTTAGCTTCTTTTTTCAAGTTATTGATCAGAGGACCTTTCCCACGAATATTGATATATTGGGGTTCATAATTATTTTCTACATCGACTGACATACTGGATTTTTTCAAATCACGAATATGACCAACACTGGCTAAAACCTTATAATTTCTACCCAGGTATTTTTCAATCGTTTTAGCCTTTGCAGGCGACTCCACGATTACTAGATTTTTTTTAACTGTTGATTTTTTCTTCTTTGTTGCCGTAGCCACAGTATCACACCTTTTCAAAGTAATAAACTTTATAAAGTGTAAACCATTTTTAAAAACCTGTCAAGACTTAACTCCTATATATAGAAGAAAAGTTTAAACAATAAAGCCTTACTAGTTCTTAAAATTCAAATTCTGCTAGCACATCCTGACCACTTGAAACAAGTTTTGCACCTTCTTGAACCAAGTGATGACAACCATCGGAACGACCATCTAAAATGCTACCTGGAATAGCAAAGACATCTCTTCCTTCTTCCATAGCTCGCTCACAAGTAATCAAACTACCAGATCTCATCTTTGCCTCAGCAACGATGACACCCATACATAGGCCAGCAATAATCCGATTTCTTGCTGGAAAGTGATATTTCAAAGGTTCTTCACCCGGTCCATATTCACTCAGTATCAAATGATATTCACCGATGTAGTCCTGCAGTCGTTTATTAGAACGTGGATAGTAAACATCCAAGCCAGTCCCAATGACTGCAATAGTTTTACCACCACCTTGAAGAATAGACATATGCGCTGCAGTATCAATCCCTCTAGCAAGCCCACTCACAATTACCAGCTCATTCTCCAGTTCTTCAATAACCTTACGGACTGATTTTGTCCCTGTTTGACTACAAGAGCGACTGCCTACAACCGCAATCTTAGGTAACTTTAAGAGATTTAAATCGCCCTTATAAAATAACAATACTGGAGCATCATAGATTTCACTGAGAGCAAAGGGATAGACATCGTCTAGGATGGAAAAAGAGGGAAATTTTTCAAAGTCCCTTCTTAATCGCTCCATGCTTTCAAAGGTGAGTTTATGGTAACGTTCCATAAAAACC
The DNA here is from genome assembly GCF_047465525.1 of Streptococcus infantis. GTDB lineage: Bacteria > Bacillota > Bacilli > Lactobacillales > Streptococcaceae > Streptococcus > Streptococcus infantis_R. The sequence goes on from NZ_JASGZS010000003.1 coordinate 42,129, forward strand.
ACTGGATTTCTACACTCAGATGCTTCTGCTATCGTTTCTAGGGTTAATTCTTGATCATAGATTTCTCCATATTGAAGTACCTTTAAAACCTGTTGATTACTTAAACCTGCTTGTTTCAACTTATAAATCTCAAAATTATCAATCTTAATTTTCATGATAGACTCCTTGTTTTTCTCTTTATCTATTTATTCGTAGAAAAAGAAAAAAACTTCCCAACAATTTTACTTGTTTAGAAAGTTTTTTTATATTAGTTATCTTAGTAATCAGGACGAAGAACTCCAGTGACAGTCGCCTTAGTTGCTTCGTAATCCCCATCAATAACAACCTTGATAATGCGTTTAGCATCCTCTTCAGGCGTAGGAACCAAAGGTAGACGAGTTGGCCCAGCTTCAAATCCCATATAGTTGAGTACCGCCTTAACAGGTGCCGGACTTGGGTAAGAGAAGAGAGCGTTGACTTTAGGAATAAATTTACGTTGAATAGCTGCCGCTTTCTTCATATCACTTTCTTCGATTGCAGTAAACATTTCATTCATCTCATCTCCATTTGTGTGGGAAGCAACAGAGATAACTCCGTCTGCACCAAGGTTCATAGCATGAAAAGCATCACCATCCTCACCAGTGTACACCAAGAATTCTTCTGGTTTATGCTCAATCAAGTAAGCCATATTGGCAAGACTGGTACATTCTTTGACACCAATAATATTTGGATGTTCCGCCAAACGAAGTAAAGTATCAGGAGTCATTTCGACAACTACACGACCTGGAATGTTATAAATAATAATTGGCAAATCAGAAGCATCTGCAATAGCTTTAAAGTGTTGATACATACCTTCTTGGGATGGTTTGTTATAGTAAGGAACAATCGCAAGACCAGCCGCAAAACCGCCAAACTCTGCTACCTCTTTGACAAACTCAATAGAGTCACGTGTATCATTGGTACCAACACCAGCGATTAAAGGAACTCGTCCGTTGACAACCTTTTGAACAGCTGCAAACAACTGCAACTCCTCATCGTGAGTTAGAGTCGGACTCTCAGCCGTTGTTCCTGCTAGGAGGATTCCGTCTGTATGATGTGCTAATAAATGTTCAATCAACTTTGGAATGGCATCGAAATTGATTGACCCATCTTCATGAAAAGGAGTAATAAAGGCCGTGATAATTTTACAATCTTTTAAATCTTGATAAGACATACGAAACACCTTTCTATTTTAAAGAAGGAGTTCAAAAGAACTCCTACACATTATTTCAATTCAAATTTTAATTCAGCTGTTGGACGAACCAATCCACGTTCGTGAAGTGTTTCTGCAATTTGTACTGAGTTCCAAGCGGCACCTTTAAGAAGGTTATCAGATACTACCCACATGTGGATACCTTTTTCTGCATCCAAATCTTTACGGATACGTCCAACGAAAGTATCACGTGAACCAACAGCATTAACTGCTTGAGGATAGATTTGGTGAGCAACATCATCTTCAAGAACTGCACCTGGGAATGCAGCAATAGCTGCTTTCACTTCTTCGATTGGTGCTACTTCTTTTGTTTCAATATAGACTGACTCAGAGTGAGCTGACAAAACTGGAATACGTACACATGTTGCTGATACGGCAATGCTATCGTCTTCCATGATTTTCTTGGTTTCATTGGTCATCTTCATCTCTTCGTAAGTGTAGTCATTGTCAGTGAAGACGTCAATTTGAGGAAGAGCGTTGAAGGCGATTGGATAGTGTTTCTTATCTCCACCTGAAGGCAGGATTTCCGCATGCAAATCACGTGGATTCACACCGTCATTCAAGACTTCACGAAGCTCACGTTGGGTTTCAAGAATTGCTCCCATACCAGCACCTGAAACTGCTTGATAAGTTGATACGATGATACGGTCCAATCCCCATTTTTGACGAACGGGCTCAAGAGCCACCATCATTTGAATTGTTGAACAGTTAGGACAAGAGATAATTCCGTTGTGAGCATCAAGGGCATGGGCATTCACTTCAGGAACAACCAATGGTACATCTGGATTTTGACGGAAGTAAGAAGTGTTATCTACGACAACTGCGCCTGCTTTAACAGCATAAGGTGCATATTTTGCAGAAGTTGATCCACCAGCTGAGAAGAGAGCAATATCAACCCCTTCAAAAGCGTCTTCTGTTGTTTCTTCGATGGTCACATCTTGACCTTTGAATTGCAAGACCTTTCCTGCAGAACGTGCAGACGCAAGGTAACGAATCTTATCGATAGGAAGAGTTGATTCTTCCAACATTTTGATCATTTGAGCACCAACGGCACCTGTAGCGCCGACAACAGCAACTGTGTATCCCATAACAAACCTCTTTCGGAATTTTCTAAAAATTTCTATAATAGAAACATTATACTACTTTTTACCAAAATTGAAAAGTCTTTTTCCTATCTATTTTCTGAAATTGACAAGAAAAGGCGGTGGGACAGAAATCGATAGACAAAGTCTCGATTTCGTAGTCCCAGCCCCGCGAGTATGATTAGGAGCTTTTTGGAGTCTAAAAGACGAACAAAAAGTTCAATCAGCTACCGCGTCAAAGTTTGATTGCTAATAAAAAATGAGGTCGGGCTCTTTTGTCCCAACCTCTTCTACTATTCATAAAATTGTTTATAGGGTTTATTAAAGGCTTCTAAGATATCTGATGGAGTCTCTGCATAAGATTTTATCTCTGTCAAATTCCCTTTAACGATAATTCTCTCAACTGCATTAGCATCTTCACAGGTTACCAAGGTAATCTCTTTAATCCCATCACGATCGTCAATTACATCTACGCGATCAGGAGTTACAATTTTAACCTCTTCAATCTCGTATGTATAGACTTTTTCTTTATCAGTGAGATAAATTTTCATCCCTTTCTCAGCACGAGCAAGAGGAGAAAATAATTTCTTATCTGCATTTTCACCTGCAAAGATACGGTGACTTGCTAGAGAATAATTTCCTTCCCCCATTACTTGATTGGCTTTCATTGTCCCAGCACCATAAAAAAGGTTAACATTATCGAGTCCCTTAAATATTGGTAGATTCATTTCAAGCTCTGGAATGGCAATCCCTCCGATTACCGGAAGTTGCTGGGAATTCCATTGAGCTGATAGGACTGCCTCCGAGGAAAGTGATTTTACAGAGTCAAAATCGAAATTTCCTTCTGTTTCTTTGTTCTCTTCAATCTCTTCCTTGGTCACTTGACTGACCTGATACTTATTAGTATTCCAAATCATGAACATATCACGAATATTAGCATTGAAGATTAAAGCGATAGATAGCAAGATTAGGAATCCTGCCAGTATGTTAATCAGTAGATTTTTACGTTTATTTTTTTTACTTTGATTCTTTTTTTGAGACATTATGCTTCACTTTCTGTTTCCTGTTCTGCCCCAACTTCTTCTTTTTCTGCTGCTGCAACACTTGTAAAAGTCACAATCTTAGCATCTTGATCTAGACGCATCACTTTTACTCCCATAGTTGAACGTCCCGTTTGTGAAATATTGGCTACATTTGTTCGAATCATGACACCTGTGTCAGTGATAATCATCAGATCTTCGTCCCCTTTTACTGTTAAGAGACCAGCCAGAGGACCATTTTTTTCAGTAACATTGGCTGTTTTCATTCCCTTACCAGCACGCCCTTTTGTTGGGTATTCAGTCGCAACTGTGCGCTTACCATATCCTTTTTCAGTAATGATAAGGACTTCATCTTGATCAGTAATCACTCTCGCTCCAACTACAGCATCACCTTCACGAAGATTTACCCCTTTAACACCAGTGGCGATACGACTCATACTACGAACTGAAGACTGATTGAAACGAACGGCATAACCTAATCTGGTTCCGATGATGATATCTGTGTCTTTTTCAGTTAGTAAGACATTAATCAACTCATCCTCATCTTTCAGATTTAAGGCTTTGAGACCATTTTGACGAATGTTTGCGAATTCTTTAACGCTGGTTCTCTTAACAATACCAGCTCGAGTTGTAAAGAAGAGGTAAGCATCATCACTACGCTCTGATTCAACATTGATAATGGTTTGAATGCTTTCACCTTCATCCAATTTCAAAAGATTGACAACTGGCAAACCTTTGGCTGTGCGACCGTATTCTGGAATTTCATACCCCTTAAGACGATAAACACGTCCTTTATTAGTGAAGAAGAGCAAATGATCGTGAGTGCTGGTTGAAACCAATTCACGCACAAAGTCATCGTCCTTAACTCCAGTTCCTTGAACACCACGTCCACCACGTTTTTGAGCTGTGAACTCATCTTGGTCCAAACGTTTGATGTAACCTTTATTTGATAGAGTGATGAGAACATCAGACTCTTCAATTAAGTCTTCATCTTCAAGCGTCAAGACCTCACCAACCATCAACTCAGTACGACGTGGATCACCAAACTTACGTTTGACCTCATCCAGTTCTTCCTTGATGATTTGCGCTACGCGTTCTGGTTTTGCAAGAATGTCTGCCAAGTCAGCAATCAAAGCAATAAGCTCATCATATTCTGACTGAATCTTGTCACGTTCCAAACCTGTCAAACGACGAAGACGCATATCAAGAATTGCTTGACTTTGACGTTCAGATAACTTGAACTTGCTCATCAATTCAGCTTGGGCTTCTGCATCCGTTTCACTGGCACGGATGATACGAATGACTTCGTCGATGTGGTCCAGAGCAATCAACAAACCTTCTAAGATGTGTGCACGCGCTTCAGCTTTCTCTTTGTCAAATTGAGTACGACGAGTCACCACTTCTTTTTGGTGCTCAATATAAGCATCCAAGATTTGACGAAGAGAAAGAATCTTTGGTACACCATTCTGGATAGCCAGCATGTTAAATCCAAAGCTAGTTTGCATTTGAGTCATCTTGAACAAGTTGTTCAAAATAACATTAGCAGATGCATCACGCTTCACCTCAATTACGAAGCGAACTCCCTCACGGTTTGATTCGTCACGAACAGCTGTAATACCTTCGATACGTTTTTCCTGAACCAAACGCACAATATGTTCATGGACTTTGGTCTTGTTGACCATATATGGAAATTCTGTTACAACGATACGTTCGCGACCAGTCTTAGTTTCTTCGATTTCAGTACGAGAACGAAGCACAATCGATCCTTTACCAGTTTCGTAGGCCTTATGAATACCTGATTTCCCCATAACAAGGGCACCAGTTGGAAAATCTGGACCAGGAAGAACTTCCATTAATTCCTTGGTTGTAACTTCTGGATTATCCATGACCAACTTCACTGCATCAATGGTTTCACCCAAGTTATGTGGCGGAATATTAGTCGCCATACCAACAGCGATACCTGTAGCTCCATTGACCAAAAGATTTGGGAAACGAGCTGGCAAAACTAAAGGTTCACGTTCATTGGCATCATAGTTATCTACAAAATCAACGGTATTTTTATTGATGTCGCGAAGCATCTCAAGAGCAATCTTACTCATACGTGCTTCAGTATAACGCTGAGCTGCGGCACCATCACCATCCATAGAACCAAAATTCCCATGCCCATCTACAAGCATGTATCGATAACTCCACCATTGCGCCATACGAACCATAGCTTCGTAGATAGATGAGTCACCGTGTGGGTGGTATTTACCCATGACATCCCCTGTAATACGAGCAGATTTCTTATGAGGTTTATCTGGTGTCACACCCAATTCGTTCATACCGTATAGAATACGACGATGAACTGGTTTCAAACCATCTCGAACATCAGGAAGGGCCCGCGATACGATAACACTCATGGCGTAGTCGATAAAGCTGGTCTTCATCTCCTTTGTCAGATTGACATTCACTAAATTTTTATCTTGCATTAACAAATGCCTCATTTCACTATTAGTAACTAGATATATTATACCATAGTTTGTCTCTTATTTCAGTGTTACAGTATGACTAAAACGTTTACATGGCTAAGTGGATGTTATATTCGTGACAAAGCTATTTAAAAGTGATAGAATGAAACTAAACAGGGTATTACCCTTAAAAAAACAAAGGAGATGTTTAGACTAATGACAGCAACTAAACAACACAAAAAAGTTATCCTCGTTGGTGACGGTGCCGTAGGTTCATCTTACGCTTTCGCTCTTGTTAACCAAGGAATTGCCCAAGAACTTGGTATCATTGAAATTCCTCAATTGCACGAAAAAGCTGTTGGTGATGCGCTTGACCTTAGCCACGCCCTTGCTTTCACTTCACCTAAGAAGATTTATGCAGCTGAGTACGCTGACTGTGCGGATGCTGACCTTGTTGTAATTACTGCAGGTGCCCCTCAAAAACCAGGTGAAACTCGTCTTGACCTTGTTGGTAAAAACCTTGCAATCAACAAATCTATCGTAACACAAGTTGTTGAATCAGGATTTAACGGTATCTTCCTTGTAGCTGCTAACCCAGTTGACGTTTTGACATACTCTACATGGAAATTCTCAGGATTCCCTAAAGAACGCGTTATCGGTTCAGGTACTTCACTTGACTCAGCTCGTTTCCGTCAAGCCCTTGCTGAAAAATTGGATGTAGACGCTCGTTCAGTTCACGCTTACATCATGGGTGAACACGGTGACTCAGAATTTGCCGTTTGGTCACACGCTAACATCGCAGGTGTTAACCTTGAAGAATTCCTTAAAGACACTCAAAACGTTCAAGAAACTGAATTGATCGAATTGTTCGAAGGTGTTCGTGACGCTGCTTACACAATCATCAACAAGAAAGGTGCTACATACTACGGTATCGCAGTTGCCCTTGCTCGTATCACTAAAGCAATCCTTGACGATGAAAATGCAGTACTTCCACTTTCTGTATTCCAAGAAGGTCAATACGGAATCAAAGATGTCTTCATCGGTCAACCAGCTGTTGTTGGAGCACATGGTATTGTGCGTCCAGTAAACATCCCATTGAACGATGCTGAAACTCAAAAAATGCAAGCTTCAGCAAAAGAATTGCAAGCTATTATTGATGAAGCTTGGAAAAACCCTGAATTCCAAGCTGCTTCAAAAAACTAATTTAAGTTAGAAAAAATTTTAAGTTAGAAAAAATGTCTAGACGATTTGTCTAGACATTTTTATATTTCATTACTTTATTTCATTTGAGCAAAAGCTGCTTCTGCATCTGCGTTACTAATTGCACCTAATTGCATCTTAGCAATTTTACCTTGTGAATCAATTAGATACTCTGTAGGGATACTTCGAATTTGATAGGCTTGAAAAACAGCTCCTTTTGTATCATATAAAACAGGGATGTCTTTATAACCTTGTTCCTCAAACCACTTTGGAAATTGGTCTACCGTTTTTTCACCTTGAAGCCCTGGCGCAATGACAGATAAAATTTCGAAACCACGATCTTCCTTAGCAGCAAGTTCCATCAATTCTGGCATACTCTTCTTACATGGTCCGCACCAAGATGCCCAAAATTTAAGATAAACTTTTTTACCTTTAAAATCAGATAATTTCACTTCTTTTCCATCCATCGATTGGAGGGTGAAATCAGGTGCTTCTGCTCCAATAGCTACTTGCTTCACATACGCTTGTTGTGTCTGACTTGATTGATTTTGTGGACTTGATTTTTTCTCTTCCTTGCCACAAGCAATCAGAAGAAAGAGAGACAAGAAACTAAGTCCAAAATAGATAATTTTTTTCATAGATTACTCCTTTTATCCTAATATTCCAGATAAGACATTTAACTGTCCCAACATTAATAAAATTCCCATGAGAACGATCAATAAACCACCAATTTTCTTCAATAAAAGTATGTGGAATTTGATTCTACTAAAATAAGGCATGACAAGACCTGATGCCAAGGCCAGAACTAAAAATGGAAGTGCCATTCCGAGAGTGTAAATGAGGGTTAATAAGGCCCCCTGAAGAGCTCCATTTCCTCCTGAGGCAGCCAGTGCTAAAACAGAACTTAAAACTGGGCCTATACATGGAGTCCAGCCAAAGCTGAAGCTGATACCCAGTAAAAAAGCCGAGAGATATTTACTAGACTGTTTTTGCTTAAATGTTACTGTTTTTTGTACCTCTAATTTTTGTAGATGAAGAATTTCCATCTGATGCAATCCCAGTATGATAATCATGATTCCCATGACATAACGGAACCAGACAGCATAAAGTAAATTCCCAAGGAATCCTGCTCCAAATCCAAGAATAAAGAAAATGAGAGAGATACCCGCAATGAAACAGAGGGTACGAATCAATCCTGACCAGTCAACATCTTTACCCAAAAAACGAAATGTCTTTGACTTCTCTTGATCATCTAGCAGAACACCTGCGTAGACTGGTAACAAGGGAAAGATACAGGGAGAAAAGAATGACAAGACCCCAGCAATAAAGACAGAAATAAAAAATAAAATACTTTCCAATTAAAAACCTTCTTTCATATAGTCATCTTTTATTTTACTATAAAAGAAAACGTTTGTAAGATATCTGCTACGCAAATTTATTTTCAACTTGAAAGAATCAAAAAAAGGAGCTCAGCTCCTTTTTTGATTAATAAGTTCCCTCTTCACCTTGACTTGTCAAGATTACAGGTCCATCTTTAGTAATAACAAACTGATGCTCGTACTGACATGATAGTCCACCATCGATTGTTTTATGTGCCCAGCCTGTTTTCATATCTGTATCGATTTCCCAATCACCTGTATTGATCATAGGTTCAATGGTTAAGACCATGCCTTCACGAAGGCGGAGACCACGACCTGCGATACCATAGTTAGGCACCATTGGTTCTTCATGCATAGTTGGACCAACACCGTGTCCTACAAGATCACGAACAACTCCGTACCCACGACTTTCAGCATATTCCTGAATAGCAGCTCCAATATCTCCAATACGATTTCCTACAACAGCCTGCTCAATTCCCTTATACATAGCTTCTTTGGTAACATCCATCAAGTTTTTAACTTCTTCTGACGGTTTTCCAACAGCGTAAGCCCAACAAGAATCTGCCAATCCGCCCGTAAAGTTTTGAGTGTATTTTTTCATCTGCTCAACGTTGTTAAAATTAAGTTTAGAAACATTGAGGTCAGACTTAGCGATTGGCCCACCAAGAACCATATCAACTTTCAGCAAATCGCCTTCCTTCAAAATATAGTGGCGTGGAAAAGCATGGGCTACTTCGTCATTAAGCGAACAACAAGTTGCGTATGGATAATCCATCATTGCCCCATCAACACCAATTTGAAGAGGGAGGAAATTTTCTTCTTTACAACGACGACGCACATATTCTTCTACTTCCCACATATCTACACCTGGTTTGATGATGTCTCGCAAACCGATGTGAATACTGGCAAGAAAATCGCCAGCCTTATCCATTGCTTCGATTTCTCTAGCTGATTTTAATGTAATCATGTTTTCTCCTAGTTTTAATTAATTTTTACAGTAACATTTGCTTTTGATACGATTTGATGATTGATATAAATGTCATAGTCAATAATGGCTGACCTTCTCGTATGATGAATAATTCTAGCCTGAATTCGCAAGATATCATCGATCTGAACAGCCTGTAAAAAGTAAATCAACATCTGTTCAATGATGAGGTTACGTCCGCTATTCACGACCAGATCCTGCGTCATATGGGTCAAAATTTCTGAAAGAACTCCATTTGCAAGGACTCCATTTTTTTCCAACATAAATGGTTCAACCGTAATGACAACTTCATCATGGTGGTAAGATAACTTCTGACCAACCTGTTCTGAAAATGTTGGCAAAGCTGAAACTTGAGAGCGGCTCATCTTTTCCATGACATCCCGTCTAGTAATAACACCAAGTAAAGTTTGATTACTTCTCACAACAGGTACCATTTCAAAGTCTTCAGCAATCATTCTCTGGCTAACGTTAGCGATATTCGTCGATAAACCAGTCATGTAGACTGTCCTTGTCATGACCTTATCTATCGTTGTACCAGGTGATTTATCCCCAGCATCACGCATAGTAACTACACCAACAACGACCTGATGCTGATTGATGACAGGAAAACGGCTCGTTCTATTCTTACGAACCAAGTCTAGATAATCTTTGACAGTATCCGTTTCCTGTAGAAATCCATATTCATGACTGGTACGATAGATTTTTTCAACCGTTAAAATATCTGTCTTAATCTGAACATTAGACAAAGCTCTGTTGATCATAGTTGCAATTGTAAATGTATCATGTTTACTGCGCAATACTGGAATATTTTTTTTATTAGCATGGTTCAAAACATCTTCATGAACTTCAAATCCACCTGTTACCAAGACAGCATTTTCATTTTCTAGTGCTAATAACTGAATACGTGTTCGATCTCCTACGATAAGTAAGCCGCCATCATGAAGATATGAAAGAATATTCTTTTCAGTCATCGCTCCAATGGAGAATTTACTAAATTCTCTATCCAATCCAGCTTGACCAGCTAAAACTTCCGAGCCTGTAACTTCTGCAATTTCTGCGAACGTTAATTTCTCAATAGCTACTTTTTTTGACTTTACACGTACTGTTCCACTTCGAGGACGTGTTTCAACAAGTCCCCTATTTTCAGCTTCTTTGATAGCCCGATATGCCGTACCATCACTTACTCCCAGCCGATTTGAAATACTACGAACACTGACACGCTTCCCAACTGGTAATTCTTCCAAGTAGGCTAATATTTCTTGGTGTTTACTCATTTAGATTTCCTTTTGTATAACGGAATTCTAGATAATCCCGCATCTTTCGGGTATAACGATCGCTACCTTTAAAACGACGATAAAGAACAAAATCTGATTTCTCTGCTACTTTCTGACTAGCAACATTTTCTAGATGTGTCACAATCGAAAGTTGCTTCAAGGCAAACTCGTTCATAGATAAATCTCGTAATTTGGTAACTGCTTCAGTCATATAACCCTGAGACCAATAGTCTTTCTTTAAAAAATAGCCAATTTCAGCTTCTTTCTTAATTTCATCAAGTTTTTCAAACTTGATAGCTCCAATCATTCTTTGCTCTTTTTTATCACAAATAGCCCAGATCCCCAAAGGTGATTTCATAAAATAATTGGCAAGAGCATACTGACTTTCTTCAATACTTGCTTGTGCAGGAAAGATAAATTGAAGATTTTCAGGATCTGATGCAAGTTGATGAAAATCATCTACATCTGTAAAAAAGAAGGGACGGAAATATAAACGTTCCGTCTCATAGAAAGAAAATTTTGCTAATTTAGTCCAGATATTCATTGCAATCCTCAAAGTGCTAATCTTCGATTAGCTCAATATCTGCTCCAAGATTACGCAATTTTTCGATAATATTCGAGTAGCCTCGAAGGATGAATTCTACATTGGTAATCTCTGTTTTTCCTTCAGCCATCAAGCCAGCAATAACCAAGGCAGCTCCAGCACGTAGGTCTGTCGCCTTAACTTTTGCACCCTGCAAAGGATTTCCACCCTTATAAAGTATGTGGTCGTTTGTTGTTGAAATATCTGCATTCATTTTGGCTAATTCAAAAACATGGTTGACACGTTTTTCATAGATTGTATCAATCAATGTGCCACGACCTTCTGCTTTTAAAAGCAAAGGAGTAATAGGCTGTTGAAGATCTGTTGCGAAACCTGGATAAGGAGCTGTCTTGATATTAACAGCCTTTAGATTTGTTTGCTCTTCGACGAAAATACTGTCTTCAGAAACAGTCATGTGAACACCCATTTCTTCAAGTTTAGCAATAAATCCTTCTAAATGCTCATAAAGTACATTATTAATTCGAATCCCATGACCTACTGCAGCAGCCAATGAAATATATGTACCTGCTTCGATACGGTCAGGGATGACTTGGTGACGTGTTCCATGAAGGCTATCTACACCATCAATAGTAATCATATCCGTACCTGTGCCACGAATATGAGCTCCCATATTGTTTAATAATGTAGCCACATCAATAATTTCAGGTTCGCGAGCAGCATTTTCAATAACTGTTCGACCTTTAGCTTTTACTGCTGCTAGCATCGTATTGATTGTTGCACCAACACTAACAGTATCCATATAGACATGTGCACCATGTAGACTTGATCCTTGGGTTGAGAGATTCATATTATCTCCCTCGTAGGTTGTCTTAGCTCCCATAGCTTCAAATGCTTTTAAATGCAAATCAATCGGACGCGGTCCTAGGTCACACCCTCCAGGCAAACCTACAGTTGCTTCACCAAAACGACCTAAAAGACTACCATAGAAATAATAAGACGCACGCAAGCTATTAATTTTACCATAAGGTATTGGTTTATTTTGAACACCACGAGGATCAATCTCAAGAACATCGTCATAACGCTTGACACTAGCTCCCATGATTTCCATAATCTCAATAAGACTAGCTACATCAGAGATGTCTGGAACACAATCCAAAATCACAACATCATCTGATAAAATAATGGCAGGAATTAAGGCAACGACACTATTTTTAGCGCCACTAATCGTAATCTCACCTTTCAATGGTCTCCCGCCGTTAATGACAATTTTTTTCATTTTATGCTCTTTCACTATTTATTAAGAAGGTCTCACCCTATATTATACCATATTTCTTACTAATAGCCAATCCTATAAAATAATTAACAAACGTCTCACACTTAATTCCACCATAAAAATCCGTTTTAGACTAATTTCCACTTTGGTCAGGAAAGTGGAAGTTACTTTGAGAAATTACCCTCAAGATTTTGACAATCTCAATATCATCACAGTTCTGGAAGGTAGAACACAATCTATCATCCGAAATCATTTTCTTAAATATGAGAGTTCTGTCCGAAGTCGCGTCAAAATCATTACTATGGATATGTTTAGCCCTTATTATGACTTGACTAGACAACTTCGCTTTCGAATTTCTAGGCTCAGGCTGAAACAGTCTACGAGACTGTTTCACTCCCAAACGCTAAAATCGTTCTGGATCGCTTTCACATTGTACAACATCTAAGCCGTGCTATGAGTCGTGTGCGTGTACAAATTATGAATCAATCAGGATAGTCGTAAACTGAGTGATAAACATTTTTATCGCCCTACTTTTCGTATGCATTTAACCAATAAGGAAATCCTAAACAAGCTTTTGAGCTATTCCGAAGACTTGAAACACCACTATCATCTCTATCAACTCTTGCTTTTCCACTTTCAGAATAAGGAGCCGAAGAAATTCTTTGGACTCATTGAGGACAATCTAAAGCTGGTTCATCCTCTTTTTCAGACTGTCTTGAAAACATTTCTAAAGGACAAAGAGAAAATTGTCAACGCTCTTCAACTACCCTATTCTAACGCCAAACTGGAAGCCACTAATAATCTAATCAAACTTATTAAACGCAATGCCTTTGGTTTTCAGAACTTTGAAAACTTCAAAAAACGCATTTTTATCGCTCTGAACATCAAAAAAGAAAGGACGAAATTTGTCCTTTCTCGAGATTAGCTTTTCTTCAACCCACTACAGTTGACAAAAAATACCAGATGAGGTGTTTTTTAGCGTGCCCTTTTATGGATCAATAAGTGGTAAAAATAAGACAGTAACCTCAGAATAGCTACTGTCTTATCTCTTTTTTTACTTAAGGCCCTTGATATACTTGACAAATGGTAGAAAAGAGCCACTTTTCAGAGGGAGCAAAAAACTTGTCCCTTTTATATTTTAAACAATGGATTTAAGAAACCATCTGTGTTTTGTAATAATTTCTTATAAACTTTCCACTTGAGGCCTTCGGTATGCTTGAAACCACCTTCTTTCAAGTCTTTCTCAACAGCAGTGTTAAATAAGTTTTGAAGTTGAGCGTAAGTTGAAATCTTAGAACCGTCTACTTCAATCTCAACAAAGCCTTTCTGTGCTTTCGCATACACTTCATGATACCAATGTTTCTTCCACTCTTCGAGGTTTTGGAATTGATTATTAGAAACTTTCTTGATAATGAAATCATCACCTAAAAGCCCTTTATTTTCTCTGTTGGCATCACCTTTTAACTTGTTAGAAACATAAGGGATAAAGCCATTCTCATAACCATAGTAACCCCACATACGGAAAGTATTGTGTTTAAAGGAAATAGAACCTACGGTGCTTCGACTCGTATTCCCGCCAAAGATACCTGCCATCATATTGACCGTTTGATAAGCACTATCAAAACCTTCCGTACGGAAGCGACCGTTATTTGGCATACCATGAAGAGTTACAAAGTTATTATCTACCAACTTGTCAATGCTATCAATTGGTAATTTCTTCTCTTCTTCCGTCAAATCACGTAATTTGTCCCACTGGTGTGGTTCTCCAATTAAACGATTTCTATCCGCATTTGTACGCCACTCTTTATCCATCTTCTTGAACCACTTAGAGTTATCAGATAACTTCTGCTTAATAACGGCAGTAGCTTCTAAGTAATCTAACATCATCATAGACTCATTGTAGTTTTTCATATAACTATCAATCTTGTCTCGACTGTCTAACTTAGCTGGATCATAATTGTAGTACTGCTCACCATCATTTTTACGCTCATAAGCCATGTTGATACCCAGAGCTTTATACTCACTATTCGGAGTAGATTTATCAGGGGTTTGTAACATACCTTGAGCAAAGGCTTCTAAGTCAGTACCTTCACGATGCCAATCTCCACCATAGTAAGCCATACGGTCGTTTATGTGAGTTGTTTCATGTGTAAAGGCTGAAATACCAAACTGACTAATCATGTCAGTTACCATGAAGTAAACCTGATCATCTTTCCATGGACGTTCATAAATTTTTGCCATCGCTCCCATCGCTCCGTTAACTTGATGCCAACGATCAGTTGGGCCAAATAGCTCACGAATAGGAGTTGCAACCTTGCCATCTGAACCATAACCACGGCGACTAGCATTCTTAATACCGCTATAATTTTGATTATCCCAAACAGGCGTTGGTACGGAGTTTTGACTCTTCAAGAGCTGATTACGAACTTTTGGTAAAGCTAAACGAGACCAAAAGTCTAAATATCTTTGTTGAGCTTTCGCTACTTTGTTTATCTCCTCTTTGAAAGCATTTCGTTCTTCTTCCGTATTCTTCCCATATTTTTCAAAAGAACTGAATGCCAACGTGTTGTAAGTAGAAATGACAAAAATATGTGCTTTCTTCAAGTTGAGTAACGGTAAAATCATGCGACTATGCACGTCATTGTTCAAACCGTCATAGATACGATGGCGCTTGTCTTTGAAATCCTCTGTAGTCGTCTCAGGCTCAGAAACATAAACGTTCTTTGCAGCATGAATAAACCAGTCATTTAAGTCGGTGTACTTAGTGAATAAACGCATGTTATAGCCTAACAAGCCATTTAATTCACCTTTTCCAATAGTACCACCAATAACTTCACGATAAGCTTCTAAACTTCTATCTCCTTTTAAATTCTTTTCTGCTGAACCTATACGAATCAAGAAATCTAAAATACTTGGTGTTTTACCATAAAAGTCTGGTTTAAACATCATCAAATGCTTAAAGTTCAAGCCATCATAGTCGATACCATAATAACGATTTAGATAAGTCAAGGCTAATATAATCTTAGCTTTATTATCTTCAACTTTCTTGAGAAGCGCCTTCTCAGCCACTTCATCACTGTTCAGTTGATGGTCTTCATTTTCTAACAAGGACTTCACTAACTTATCTAACGTCTCTCTAACCTCAGCGAAGCTTTCTTCTAGGTATAGAGATGAAGGGTTATTTGTAATAGCTTTAACCTCAGCAGAGTCTAAAGCAACAGAACTCAACTTCTCTTTAACTTTCGTAATCAAGGAATCTCTGTTCTTATAAACCATATTAGGAGTGTAAACTACACCTAAACCATCTACATTATATTCTTTGACTTGTTTTACCTTAGAGTCCGAAACCGCAGATACCCCAAATTCTTCTTTGGTTCCATCGGCATAGTGAATCATGATTTTATCCACACTTGATAAATCAGTGACAAATTGCCCTGCTTTCATACCTGTTACAGACAGAACAGTTTTCTTAACAAGATTGGAATCATCTGTTAACTTATTCCCTTGGTTTATAATCCACTCTTTGTTATAAAATGGTTGCAGTTTTTCCAAGTTTCGATAAGCTAGGTTTCTTGTTTCTTGGTAGTCCTGAATCGCTTTATATTCAGAATCTCTATCAACAATACGATTTAACTTGTTTACAACTGGATCTTGAATAGCGAAGGTATTCGCAGTAATCCCCATATTAGCGATTTTGGCGTCTGCTTCGGCTTGAGAGATACCAGTAATACGATTTGAATGCTTGTAGGAAGATAAACCACTTGCAACACCATTTACATAATTTACACGTTTGATATTATCTAATCCAAAATATTGGTCATTATCATTCAAGGCTGATGAACCATAGACAATTTCACCATTATTTACTTTAAGCATTGTTACGACGTCTTCAATAACCCCCCAGTTAAAGTTGTTATGAATTACAGCTCCACTTTCGCCATGCTGAATCAAATTCATAGTACCTTTTATTACAGCATTTCGGAGAAATCCTTTTTTACCTACTGTCATCGAGTCAATACCATGATCTAGTTTACCAATTAAACCACCATATTTAGATTTATTGGCACTAATCTTAGCATCAACGTAAGCTTTATCAACGTTACTTATCCAACTTTCGCTGACAAGTCCACCAGACCACCAGCCTTTATCTCCAAGACTGTTAATCTTGCCAATAAAAGCTACATTGCGCATATTAGCTTCATCTAACTTATTAACAGCACCGGTTACATCGTTATTTCCTGTTACTGAACCTACTACTTTGATATTCTCAAGTGTAGACTTCTTAAACATATTACCAATAGGTGCAACTTTATCAGCCCAAGGCATATTGATATTTACATTACCTAAGTTAAAGTTTTTGAGTGTAGCACCTTCAGCCTCATTAAACAAAGGTCTTTCTAAGTTATGAATCGTGTACTGATGATTCTCTACACTTGATAAAGTACCTCTAAACTTAGCCATAACATAAGCTTTACCTGCTGGCTTAACGTTAACTGCATTCAAATCTGCACCAAGTTTAAACTCACCGGTAGGATTTGCTTGCATGTCTTTTGCTAAATCATGGAAGTTGTAATAAACCTTATCCTCGGTAGCCCTCGGTTTTTCAAGATAATAAGTGTAAGTATCTCTTAACTTACCGTCTTTATCACGTTGAACTAAGTCAGGTGCTTTTGCCGTTATCTTGTAAAGCTGCTTACCTTCCTCAATGACCTCTTCAATCTTATCAATTGCTAAACGAGTCACTTTGTTTTCTCTGGAGGTTACTTTTAAGTAATAGTTGTTAAAATCACTTGGAAGAGAAGTTAAATAACTACTATCGCTTTCGATACCGCTCTTATCTACTTGTATTAGACTTGTGTTTGCAATATCTTTCAACTCAACTTTCTTTAAATCTAAGCGTAAAGGTTTATCTTCCAAAGTCGATACTTCTGCACCCTTACCTACATCATAAGTCATAGTGGTTGAAATCGTATAATCTTTGTAATAGTCTAAGTTCTCTAATACTTGAGATAAGTTATCGGTTTTTAAATCAAGCGTTTTTACAATTTTTCCACCTTCTTTGATAGTCGCTACAATGCGTGTAATTGTAGCATTGTCTTGATTTTCTAGATTGTAGTTAATTGTAGCAGACTTAGCTAAAACATCCTTAGATACAGTGGTCAGAGTCAAAACAGGAGCCGTTTTTTCTTTGAGCTTTTCTTTGGTACCTTTTACAAGAATTTCAGGCTTCATTTCTTTCAAAATAGTTACTGTTTCAACTGGGTCACTGATTTTTTTGCCATGTAACTCTTCATAGCTAGTAACAATTTGACGTTCGCCATCCTCACCAACTTGTTTAATAGAATCATCACCTATAAATTTGCTAGAATCAGATTCTTCTGTGATAGTTTTAGGAATAGTCTCTGTACGAATATCAGTATGTAAAGCAGGAAGCTCTTCTCTCTCTGGAGCAACGTCAGGAACTGTAGCTAGTGGATCGGTATACTCTGAGATTTCAATAACCGGCGGATCAATTAAGTTTCCTGTTTCATCTACTCCTGTTGTACCTACAGATTCCGTGTATTCTGACTTCTCGGACTTGGGTGCTTCGTCTGGAACTGTGCCTACCGGTTCAGTGTATGCTGGTTTTTCATGAACTTCTGGCTCACCTTTTTCAGTCACAACAGCTTCGGGTAATGCCGGTTGAACTTCCGGTTCGCCTTTGTCAGTCACAACAGCTTCGGGTAATGCCGGTTGAACTTCTGGTTTTCCTTTATCAGTCACAACAGCTTCTGGTAATGCTGGTTGAACTTCCGGTTCGCCTTTGTCAGTTACAACAGCTTCTGGTAATGCTGGTTGAACTTCCGGTTCGCCTTTGTCAGTTACAACAGCTTCTGGTAATGCTGGTTGAACTTCCGGTTCGCCTTTGTCAGTCACAACAGCTTCGGGTAATGCCGGTTGAACTTCCGGTTCCACTTTATCAGTTACAACAGCTTCGGGTAACGCTGGTTGAACTTCCGGTTCACCTTTATCAGTTACAACAGCTTCGGGTAACGCTGGTTGAACTTCCGGTTCACCTTTATCAGTTACAACAGCTTCGGGTAATGCCGGTTGAACTTCCGGTTCGCCTTTGTCAATCACAACAGCTTCGGGTAACGCTGGTTGAACTTCCGGTTCGCCTTTGTCAGTCACAACAGCTTCGGGTAATGCCGGTTGAACTTCCGGCTCGCCTTTGTCAGTCACAATAGCTTCCGGCAACGCTGGTTGAACTTCAGGTTCTACAAGGTTTGTACCTATTGGTTGCGTATAGTCAGGCTTCTCATACTTAGGAGCATCGTCTGGGACTGTGCCTACTGGTGCAGTGTACTCTGGTTTCTCTGATTTAGGTGCTTCGTCAGGCACTGTACCCACTGGTTTAGTGTATTCTGGTTTCTCAGCTTTAGGTGCTTCGTCAGGCACTGTGCCAACTGGTTTAGTATATTCTGGTTTGTCTGCTTTAGGTGCTTCGTCAGGAACCATCCCCACAGGTTGAGTGTATCCTGGTTTTTCATGAACTTCGGGCTCAACCAGATTACCACCAACTGGTGCTGTATGTTCTGGTTTTTCTGCTTTAGGCGCTTCATTAGGGATACTTTGAATTTCAGATACTGGAACATTTTTTGTCCCCTCAGCTTTATGTTGAATTTCTGAGATTGCATCATCATCAAGAGGTAAGTATCCAATATAACGATATCCAGCAATTTGAACTACTCCTTCATTACTTGGAGCTTTCAAAGGATTGCTTATATCGAGAGCTTGCATACTAGAAAGACTAATCAGTCCGATAGTAGTAACTAAGAACAAACTACTAACTTTTTTCTTTTTATGAACCAAAAGGACTAAACTACCAACAGCTAATAGCCCTAAAGCTGTAAGCACAGAAGTCGATGAACCTGTTGCAGGAAGAGCTTCCTGCTGATAAATAAGAGCATAAGTTACCTCATTATCAGTAGGAATTCCTGCTTGAATCTTTCTTTGTTCTTCCTTTGTAAGAGCGCTTTTTTCAATGTAATGATAGGTAGAAGCATGAATGACTGACGGTGCAACTAAGATACTTCCGAGTAAAACTGAACCAACAATCCCACAGATTTTTCGGATTGAAAACCGTTCTTTTTTAAATAATGACAAGCGTAATCACCTTCTTTAATTTTATTTCCTAATAGTAAACACTATTTTTTATTTTCAAAAATTGAACTTCTAAAATCATCAGTTTGATTTAGATAGGCCTTAAACACTGCTCTCTTTAACTTATGAACTGCACTATCATATTCTGGATTATAGTTGTCCCAAGAATAACGATTCTCATCTGCATCCTTACGGACAGCTTCGTCCATTAATCGCTGCAGTTCTTCTACACTATGAATCGTCTTTCTTGCAAAACTTGCCCAAGATTTAGTTGGATCGTTGAAGGTCACCTTTTTCAAGTTTCCAAACTGACCCACCCGTTCTTGGTACATAGCTGTCTTAAATTCTGCCCAAGTTTTATACTTACCTTCAAATACCTTTTCCAAAACAAGATCATCTGTCACCAATCCTCGTTCTTTACCATAAAGATTGATAGTTTTCCCTTGTTGTTTAGCAACTTCCTCGTATTGGTTTGAGATATAAGGTACCATTCCATCCTTAAAACCTTTGGCAGCCAAAAGTTCATAAGCTATCCTACGTCCCATCAAATCACCCGGAGTTCCCTTACTGCTCAGAGCCGAATAGATTGGGGCGAAGAGTTTAATCGTATAGTAACCGTTTCTTTCATATTCCCCAGACTTATATTCACGAGCTGACAAGATATTATTTTTAATTAAACTATCAAAGGTAGTCAATTTTTTGGCATCTTCTTCTGTCAGATTTTGTACAACGTTAGTAGCGTAAACCTCATTTCCATCTGCAGGATCTTTCACGTATTTATTCTCGATTTTTCTCAGAGCCGTCATTTTCTGATAAGCATCTAACTGTTTCACAATAGATTGCCCTTCGAGATATTCCAACATGTAAACGACATCAAACATATTGTGGACGTAGTTCTGAAGATCTGCTGCGTCATTAAATCTTGTAGTTGGATCAAGTACTTGCAATCGCTGGCCTTCTGTACTATCTGATGTTTTATGTTTCAAGATAGAGTTGATGGTAATGGTTGCATCACTTGGTTGATCAGGAGCTTGCAATAAGCCTTTTGCGAAGAACTCCGGTCCTAAGCCACTTCTTCGACCATAGCCACCAAGGTAAATATCCTGATCTGAATCATGTGTCATCTCATGGGTATAGGTGATAGCTCCATCCTTATCTAACATACGATAGGACATATAGTAAACGCCATCTCCAGTTGCATAAGCACCATGGTGATTGTGAACTACTTTATTCCCCACTGGACCAAAGAAATTCTTCATCGCCGGATTGGTACTATCAAACTGAGCCTCAACTGTAGCTTTTCCAGATGTTGTATCATCTCCAAACTTATAGGCATCATAAAGTAAAATTGTACGATAGAGCTTTTCACGTCCTTCTTTATCTAAAATACGATACCAATAATCATAGTGATCTCGCTGACGTTTGGCTGTTTCACGCGCATTATCTTCAACAAACTTATTGAGTTCATCTCCAGCCTTATAATCGCTGTTGCGGTAGCGATCGTAAGCGCCAAATCCTAGGCTAGACAAGGTTGAGATGACAAATACAGATCTTTCTGGCAAGGTAAGGAGAGGCAAGACCATATTGCGATATTTCCAAGTACTACTAGTAATTCTGTCATAAACACCGATAGAATACTTAGTCCCTGCTTGCTCTTGCTTGGCTTTGACCTCTGCAATAGTGGATTTTTCTTCGACAATGAAAGCTTTGGTCTGTTTTTTAAACCAGTCATTATTGCTAGTGTTTGGTAAAAAGACTTTTCGGTAATTTTCTAGCGTGCTAAACAAATCTGTCGTTCCATGATGGCTGGCAAGACTGATAGCATAAGTATCGACATTGTTTTTAGCAAGAAGATTGTTAAAGCCAGATTTACCTAACTCAATCAGAGTATCTAATGGTGAAGTATTTCCTTTACCAAAGAAGTCTGGACGATACATCACCAGGTCTTTGACATTCACTTGACCATAGCTAAAGTTATACCAACGTTCTAAATAAGTTAAACCGAGTAGCAAGGCTTCCTTATTGTTCTTGATTTTATCTACAAGATAGCCTCTGGTAACTGGGTTGTCACCAGCAAGTCCAGCATCTGCTGACAAGAGTTTTTTCAAACTGTTTGCCAAATTTTGTTTTGTTTTGACGAACTGGTCTTCCAGATAGAGCTCAGTTTGCTTGACATCTGGAGAAATTCCGAGTGTCTTTCTGATGGCATCCGACTTATAGTCAACCTTTTGTAAGTCAGGTAAGACTTGCTTAATGATAGAGTCTTGGTCATACAAGAATTGATTTGGAGTGTAGAGGAGTCCTGTATCCCCTAAACTATATTCTGCTAGCTTGGCAAAATCAGTCTGGTACTTGAGATCGAGCTTCTCAGATGAATGGTCCTGATAGTGAAGCAAGAGTTTATTTGCAGTCTGTTTGTTAGAAACAATATCTGTGATTACTTGGTCATCCTTCATCATAACTGCGGACAAGAGTTCTTTTTGATATAAGAGACTGTTCTCCTTAACCAGGTTTCCGTATTTCACGATGGTCGCCTTGTTATAGAAAGGTAACAATTTTTCAATGTTCTTATAAACCAAAGCACGGTTAGCTTGATAATGGGCTACCTTAGAAAAATCACTTTCTTTACTACCACTTGTTGAAAGGGGCTCCATTGTTGGAGGAGTGAGAGGATTGATTTCTGCTTTTTTATTAGTCACTTCAGAAGCATCTAACATTGTTCCTCTTTCTTCAAAGGATTCTTTGCTGACGACTTCATCCCTAACCAAGGTGACATTGTATACTCTGTTCGCCTTGCTGCTGAATGTGTCCTTCACCTTCATGTCATTATAGTGGTAACCGGTAATGGCATTTCCGTTGGTTACATTGACATCACTGAGAACATTGGTCAAGCTTCCAGCATGCCGTTCCTCACCAGAAGTTCGATCCCACAAATATCCAGCCACACCCGCAACTCTACCAAAGTGCTTGACATTGTTGATATCACCTTCAGCATAGCTATCCTGTATATGCGCATCTTGATCTACTAGACCTGCAAGCCCACCAACAGTCTGATCTGAACTATTGGTGTTGGATGAAATGGCTACTGTCGCTTTTGATTTAGCAATAGACGCATTTTTTCCTGTTAAATGACCGGCCAGACCGCCAATATTGTAGGCATCAGTTGTTTCATAGGTATTGACAATTCTTCCCTTGAAACTACTCTCTGTGATGCTTGATTGGTCTGCCTTAGCCAACAAACCACCGATACCACGTTCTCCAGCCAGAACACCATCGACATGAACTTGCTTAATTTTTGTGTTATTCTGAGCTTCATTTGCCAGTGAACCGATATCATCTTTCCCTGAAATAGTAACATTTTTTAGACTCAGTTTTTCTACTGTAGCACCACTCAAGTTTTCAAACAGAGGTTTTTTCAAGTTATAAATACCATACTTCTTACCATCTTTTTCTCCAATCAACTGACCAGTAAAGGTTCCCTTGATATAGGATTTATCATCAGGACTAAGCTCCACTTCGTTAGCATTCAGGCTAGCTGCTAAATGATAGGTTCCAGAGAGATTTTGGTTTATAGCTTTGACCAGATTACTAAAGGAAGTAAAGTTTGTCTTTTCCTCTGTAGCCTTCTTGGAAAGATAGAAGCTGAAATTGTCGACATATTTATTGTTCTGCTCTTGCTGGAGTTTCTCAGCCTTAGCTGTAATTTTATAAACTGACTGACCATTTCTTTCCTCTTGAGTTATTGAGGAGACTGGTAGATAGATATCTTTAAATGCCGAAGATTTTACCTTGACAAAGTAATTATCCGTATTCTTTGGAATTCCATCCAATGAGATATGTTGTTTATAAGTCCCATTCGTCTGGCTGTACAACTCAATATCCGAAACATTTCTTAATTCGAGTGTTTTTTCTGGATCCTGCTCTTTCGTTTTTTCAGTCGGAATATCTGGCTTTACTTGATCAATATCACCAGTGTATTCTGGAAGTGGGGCTACCTGTTCAGGCTCCCCTTTGCCACTTACAACAGCTTCTGGCAACGCTGATTGGACTGCAGGTTCGCCTTTATCAGTAACAACAGCTTCTGGTAATTCAGGCTGAACTTCAGGTTCACCTTTATCAGTAACAACTGCTTCTGGCAATTCAGGTTGAACTTCCGGTTCTCCTTTATCGCTTACAACTGCTTCTGGTAACTCTGGCTGGATCGCTGGATCGCCTTTGTCACTTACAACTGCTTCGGGTAATTCAGGTTGAACTTCTGGTTCGCCTTTGTCACTTACTAAAGCTTCTGGTAACTCTGGCTGAATTGCAGGCTCACCCTTATCAGTCACGACTGCTTCTGGTAACGCAGGTTGAACTTCCGGCTCACCTTTGTCAGTCACAACTGCTTCTGGTAAGGCGGGTTGGACTGCTGGTTCTCCTTTATCGCTTACAACTGCTTCTGGCAATTCAGGTTGAACTTCCGGTTTGTCTTTATCGGTTACAACTGCTTCTGGCAATTCAGGTTGAACTTCCGGTTCTCCTTTATCAGTAACAACTGCTTCTGGCAAGGCGGGTTGAACTTCCGGCTCACCTTTGTCAGTTACAACCGCTTCGGGTAACGCAGGTTGAACTTCAGGTACGCCTTTATCACTTACAACAGCCTCTGGCAAGGCGGGTTGGACTGCAGGCTCACCCTTGTCACTTACTACTGCTTCTGGTAACGTTGGTTGAACTTCAGATTCGCCTTTGTCACTTACAACTGCTTCGGGTAATTCTGGCTGGACCGCTGGTTCGCCCTGGTCAGTTACTACTGCTTCTGGTAACGTTGGTTGAACTTCAGATTCGCCTTTGTCACTTACAACTGCTTCTGGTAACGCAGGTTGAACTTCCGGTACGCCTTTATCACTTACCACAGCTTCTGGCAAGGCGGGTTGGACTGCAGCCTCCCCTTTATCAGATACAACTGCTTCTGGTAACTCTGGCTGGATCGCTGGCTCCCCCTTGTCGGTTACCAGAGTTCCAGCTTGTACATCCTTATGTTTGGCTAATTGTTCTTGAGAATCTGAAGATTGTTTCTCTTTTTTTGTTGGATTGGTTAATTCTGTAGAAAGAGGTTTTTCAACTACTTGAACTTCTGTCGGCTTAGTTGAAGAAACAGGTGTTTGTTCCTGAATAGCTTGTACTGTTGATGGATTCTCTACAAAATTCGGTGTAACATTATAATCCACCTTTTGTTGTTTTGTAGGAGTGGCTGCTGATTTTTCTTGATTATTTACTATAGACTCAGAAGTTATGTTTTCCTCTTTGATATATCCGATATATGTGTAACCAGAAATGTCTTTAGGAAGAGGTAATTTTTCTCCTGAGGTTAATTCATAGTCAGTATTGTAATTTAGCAAAAGATTATTTTCTAAAGCATGAGCTGAAACTAAGACACCATTTCCTATCCCTGCAACCAATACTAAATGTAATACTGTTTTATTCTTAACTTTTTTCTTAGAAACGGCAAAAATTAAAATCCCCAGAGCCGCTAAGCTAGCACCAGCAACTAGGGTTTGCATATCATTCTTACTTCCAGTATTTGGTAAGTCTCCCAGTTGATTTTGGGAATTTAATTTATAAACAAGATAATAAGTCTCATCATCATTCTCCATGTATGTCGGAATGTCATAGACAAGATGCTTCTTTTCTTCTGATGATAGCTCTGACTCTGTCACATATTTATAGTGAACACCTTTAGTCTCTTGAGCCTCTACAGATGAGCTAGCTAATACAGACATAAAAAATAAACTTGAAATCGTTGCAGATACAAGTCCTACTGATAATTTTCTAAATGAAAAACGCTGCTGTTTTTCACCAAAATACTTTTCCATTATTCCTCCTTGAAATAAAATTTTAAAAATATGCAAGCTAAACTTTATTATATTAGCTTGTTATCTTATAAAAAGGTAACACACTTTGATTATACTCTTAATTTACCAAAAAGTCTTAAAATTGAGATGCGCTTTCATACTTTGTTTTATATATAAAATACGAATGAACAGGGTTTTAATTTCTTATATTCTTTTTGGATAAAAAAATAGGCTCTCCGAAAACTCGGAAAGCCTTATTTAATGCTACTTAGAGCGATTATTTTGCGATTGGGTAAACAGAAACTTGTTTTTTATCGCGACCTTTACGTTCAAAGCGTACTACGCCTTCAACTTTAGCGAACAAAGTATCGTCTCCACCACGTCCAACGTTTACACCTGGATAGATGTGTGTACCACGTTGACGGTAAAGGATTGATCCACCTGTTACAGTTTGTCCGTCAGCTGCTTTAGCTCCAAGACGTTTTGCTTGTGAATCGCGTCCGTTTGATGTAGAACCTCCACCTTTTTTGTGGGCGAAAAGTTGCAAGTTGTTAAGAGTCATTTTTAACATAATGTTTTCCTCCGTGTTAGTTTTCTGTGATAACTCTGGTTTGGACGAACTCAGAAGAGTCCTCCGATAAGGTTGCCATACCTAAGAAAAATGATTCAAAAAATAACTGCGTCATTTCTCTCTGGTGTGAAGGAAGGTCTCTAGGAATTTCAACCATCAGATAGCCACCTTCATCTTCGTTTAATTCTAAGATTGGTTCATAGCCTGCAAATTTCTCAATCGAATTGATAAAGTTAATGGCAAGCGTAGAAACCGATGCACACACGACATCAAAGCCGTATTCGCCACTCTCGGCGTGTCCAGTAATTTCCGCACTCCTCAGCTCGCCATCTTCGGCTCTCTCAAAGACTGCTTGTATCATGTGTTCTCCTTAAAATTAAGCGTTGATTGCGTTGATGACAACTTTTGTATATGGTTGACGGTGACCTTGTTTACGGTGGCTACCTTTTTTAGGTTTGTACTTGTAAGTAACAACTTTCTTTTGTTTTCCTTGTTTTTCAACAGTTCCAACTACAGTAGCTCCAGCAACAAGTGGAGTTCCGACAACAGTGTTTTCACCACCAACAAGAACAACTTCGTTAAAAGTAACTTCTTGACCAGCTTCAACGTTCAATTTTTCAACGTAGATTGCTTGACCAACTTCAACTTTAACTTGTTTTCCGCCAGTTTTGATAATTGCGTATGTGCTCATTATGCACCTCCTATGATTTTTTGGGGTTTCCCCATATTTTTTGTGAAGACTCGCCTAGCATCGTGGGACGAACCACTTAAAAGAAGAGCTCTAAGTATAACAAAGAATAAACTAGGAATTGAGCCGAAGACATAACTTATGTTAGGCAAGGCGATAATGACGAAGTTTAAATTTGTTATACGACGAGCAACGATGTTCGTGCGGTTGCACAGGATCGTGCATAGTCAACTCTTCAAGTATAGCATGATTCCTAGTTCTTGACAAGTATTTATCATCGAATTTAAACTTTTTCTCTTATTTTTTTCCTCCAAGATGCAAAAAGCATACTTAAATAAAAAATACTCATCATGATTGGAATCCCTAAAATTGTTTTTTCTTCATAAAAAATACTCAGATAAGCTGATACAACAACCCCAAGTACAAAACTCGACAGCAAGCTAACAAAGATGAGACCTTCTCTTAAAAAAGGTGTATGTTTTGTGCGAACATATTCACCAAATGCTAACATGGTTCGTTTGATATTTCCAGTCATAAAAGCATTGTTGTATGCAATTCCTGAAACTTCACCGAATGCTGTTGTAACCAGACCCATACAAAATGCTAACGGTGGTACTATGTATATATTATCAACCGTCAAGGGAACAAATCCTATAATCAAAGATAAAATTGCTAGTGGAACAAGGGATAAAATTGGTTTTCTTACAATCCTCAACTTTTCTTTATAGACTGTCAAGAGGAAGACACCCACCATGAAGGAAATCAAGGTCATTACCTTGGCGCTGGCATCTGAAACATTGTCCTGAATGAGACCAACGGAAAGGAAAACGACATTCCCCGTTTGGCCTGCAACTAGAGTATTCCCACGTATGATAAAGGTATAGGCATCTACATAACCCGCACAAAAAGTCAAAAAAAGCGCCAATCTTTTTGAATGACGAGAAATTTTTCTCATAGGTAATAATCTCATACTACACTCCTATTTTTTCTGAATCTATTGTACCATTTTTTGAGGAAAATTCGAAGTGTCAAATAAAAGAATTGTCTCCCTTTGGCTAGTTTAGTCTATCTGTGATATAATGAAAGCAGTCATTACTTGTAGAAAAGGAGATTTCATGCTTAAACTTGGTATTATCGGCACTGGTGCAATCAGTCACCACTTTATAGAAGCTGCTCATGCTAGTCAGGAATTCCAGTTAGTGGCTGTTTATTCAAGAAAGCTCACGACTGCTCAGCAATTTGCTAGTTCCTATTCAGATGTTAGTCTATTTGATAATTTAGAGGATTTCTTCCAATCTGAATTTGATGTTATCTATATCGCAAGTCCAAATTCTCTGCACTTTACTCAAGCCAAGGCCGCTTTATCTGCTGGCAAACATGTTATCCTTGAAAAACCAGCGGTGACTCAACCCCAAGAATGGCAGGATTTAGTTGAAATAGCTCAGGAGAATCACCGTTTCATCTTTGAAGCAGCAAGAAACTATCATGAGGAAGCCTTCACCGTTATTAAAAACTTTTTAGCAGATAAGCAAGTTTTAGGTGCAGATTTTAACTATGCCAAGTATTCTTCTAAGATGTCTGACCTTCTTTCTGGAAACACTCCGAATGTATTTTCAGACCGTTTTGCTGGTGGGGCTCTCATGGACTTGGGAATTTATCCGATCTATGCTGCGGTTCGCTTGTTTGGAAAGGCACTTAATGCGACCTATCAAACTCAGCAACTTGACAACACCATTGATTTAAATGGAGATGGTATCTTATCTTATCCCGGTTATCAAGTCCATATCAAGGCTGGTAAAAACATTACTTCTAATCTGCCTTGTGAAATATATACAACAGATGGAACCTTGACACTCAACACTATTGAACATGTTCGATCAGCTATTTTTACAGATCATCAAGGTAATGAAACATATCTACCTATTCAGCAGGCACCTCATACCATGACTGAGGAGGTCGCTGCTTTTGCTAACATGATCAAGCAGCCAAACCTAGAACTTTACCAAGCTTGGTTAGAGGATGCGTCACACGTCCATAACCTAATATACACTATGCGCCAGACTGCTGGCATTAGATTTGAGGCAGAAAAATGAAAACCAAACTACCTACAGAATGGCTAGAGCTAACCGAAAAACTCGGCTTTCAAGAATTCACACCCATTCAAACTCAGCTTTTTGATCCAATTTTAGACGGTCAAACCCTTCTTGGAGTTAGTCCAACTGGTACAGGTAAGACTTTAGCTTATCTCCTACCAAGTCTTCTTCGTCTCCAAAAGAAAAAAGCGCAGCAACTATTGATTTTAGCACCAAATACTGAACTGGCTGGTCAGATTTTTGAGGTAACTAAAACTTGGGGTGAAGCTATCGGCTTGACTGCTCAGCTCTTCCTGTCAGGTTCGAGTCAGAAACGTCAAATCGAACGACTGAAAAAAGGCCCAGAAATTCTGATTGGAACTCCTGGGCGTATCTTTGAACTGATCAAATTGAAAAAAATCAAGATGATGAATGTGGAGACTATTATACTTGATGAGTTTGACCAGTTGCTAGATGATTCTCAAATCCACTTTGTAGAAAAGATTACCCACTACGCACCTCGTGACCATCAACTTATTTACATGAGTGCCACTACCAAATTTGACCAAGATAAGATTGCACCTAACACTCGCACCATCGACCTCTCTGATCAAAAGTTGGACAACATTCAACACTTCTACATGCAAGTAGACCAACGTCATCGAGTAGATATGCTTAGAAAACTGGCACATGTCGAGGATTTCCGTGGCCTAGTCTTCTTTAATAGTTTATCAGACCTCGGAAGCGCTGAGGAAAAATTGCAGTATCGCGATGTTTTAGCTGTTTCACTAGCTAGCGATGTCAACGTTAAATTCAGAAAAGTTATTCTAGAAAAATTCAAAGACAAGCAACTAACACTGCTTCTTGCAACAGACCTTCTAGCTCGTGGTATCGACATTGATAGCTTGGAATGCGTGGTTAACTTTGACGTTCCTAGAGATATGGAAACCTACACTCACCGCGCTGGCCGTACTGGACGTATGGGCAAAGAGGGTTATGTAATCACGCTTGTAACACATCCCGAAGACATCAAAAAGCTGAAGAAATTTGCAAGTGTACGTGAAATTGTCTTGAAAAATCAAGAACTGTATATCAAATAGAGGCTGGGACAAAAATCCCAACCTCATTTTTTATTAGCAAAAAACTTTGACCTGCTAGTTGATTTGGAACTTCGAAATCGAAACTTTGACTTCCGATTTCTCCTCCACTTTTTACCCCCAGGTAATTTCTAAGCGATAGTTCGCAAATGGAGTTCCTTCTTTGTTTTGTAGTTGATAGGCTAGTTCAATCTTTTGCTGATCAACTTGATAATGGCTTGTTTGGATGATAAACTCCTGTATCCCCATTGGTGTAGGAACATAGGCTAAACTATCAGCTTCCTTCAGAAAACGCATGATGGTCTTAGGGTTGGAAAATCGAGACATCACCAACTCTGTATCATTAAACTTGAGTACCACTTTTTCCTTCTCTTCATTGTAAAAAAGGAGATAGGAAAAATCACCTTTCTCACGTAACTCAACGTCATAAAGTTGGTCGATCACTTCCAATTGTTCATCAAATTGGATGGTATTTCTCATTCGAATCTTCACTTCAAGTCCTCTTTCTACACTCTTATCCTACTATTTTACCAAAAACTGTAGCTTTTTGCTATAATGGTTTTATGAATGAAAAAGTATTTCGTGACCCTGTTCACAATTATATCCATGTTGATAATCAGATTATCTATGACTTAATCAATACCAAAGAATTTCAACGGCTTCGTCGAATCAAGCAGTTGGGTACATCCAGTTATACCTTTCATGGTGGAGAGCATAGTCGCTTTTCTCACTGTCTAGGTGTTTACGAGATTGCACGCCGTATCACAGAGATTTTTGAGGAAAAGTATCCTAAAGAATGGGATCCTTCCGAGTCCCTCTTAACCATGACTGCAGCCCTACTTCATGACCTAGGACATGGTGCCTACTCGCATACCTTTGAAAATCTCTTTGATACAGACCATGAAGCCATTACTCAAGAGATTATCCAAAGCCCTGAGACAGAGATTCACCAAGTCCTACTACAAGTCGCGCCAGACTTTCCAGAAAAAGTTGCCAGTGTCATCGACCACACCTATTCTAACAAGCAGGTCGTGCAACTCATTTCTAGTCAGATTGATGCAGACCGCATGGACTATCTCTTGCGTGACTCCTATTTTACTGGAGCATCCTATGGAGAATTTGACCTGACTCGAATCCTCCGAGTCATTCGCCCTGTCGAAAATGGTATCGCCTTTCAGCGCAATGGCATGCACGCCATCGAAGACTACGTCCTCAGTCGCTACCAGATGTACATGCAGGTTTATTTCCACCCAGCAACACGGGCCATGGAAGTTCTCCTAAAAAATCTTCTCAAACGCGCTAAGGAACTCTATCCTGAAGACAAGGACTTCTTTGCACGAACTTCTCCACATCTCCTGCCTTTCTTTGAAAAAAATGTGACCTTGTCTGATTATCTGGCTCTGGATGATGGTGTGATGAATACCTACTTCCAGATCTGGATGACCAGTCCTGACAAGATTCTCGCAGACTTGTCGCAACGCTTTGTCAATCGCAAGGTTTTTAAATCTATCACCTTTTCACAAGAAGATCAAGAACAGCTTGCATCTATGAGAAAACTTGTAGAAGATATCGGCTTTGATCCTGACTATTACACAGCTATTCATAAGAACTTTGACCTTCCTTATGATATCTATCGCCCTGAATCAGAAAACCCACGGACACAGATTGAGATTATCCAAAAAAATGGAGAACTAGCAGAACTCTCTAGCCTGTCTCCTATCGTCCAATCCCTTGCTGGCAGTCGCCACGGAGATAATCGTTTCTATTTTCCAAAAGAAATGTTAGACCAAAACAGCATCTTTGCAAGCATCACCCAGCAATTTTTACACTTAATTGAGAACGATCATTTTACACCAAATAAAAACTAAAAGAGGAACTATATGAGTATTAAACTAATCGCTGTCGATATCGACGGAACCCTTGTCAACAGCAAAAAGGAAATCACTCCTGAAGTATTTGCCGCTATTCAAGATGCCAAAAAAGCTGGTGTCAAAGTTATGATTGCAACTGGACGTCCTATCGCTGGCGTTGCCAAACTTCTAGATGACTTGAAATTAAGAGATGAAGGTGACTATGTAGTGACCTTCAACGGTGCCCTTGTCCAAGAAACAGCTACAGGGCATGAGATTATCAGCGAATCCTTGACTTTTGAGGATTATCTAGATATGGAATTCCTCAGCCGCAAACTTGGCGTCCATATGCACGCTATTACCAAGGACGGCATCTATACTGCCAATCGCAATATCGGAAAATATACCGTTCACGAATCAACCCTCGTCAGCATGCCGATTTTTTACCGTACACCTGAAGAAATGGCTGACAAGGAAATCGTCAAATGTATGTTTATCGATGAGCCTGAAATTCTGGATGCCGCTATTGAAAAGATTCCTGCAGAATTTTATGAGCGCTACTCCATCAACAAATCTGCTCCTTTCTACCTTGAGCTCCTTAAAAAGAATGTAGACAAAGGCTCAGCTATCACTCACCTAGCTGAGAAACTTGGACTAAGCAAGGATGAAACCATGGCTATCGGAGACGAAGAAAATGACCGTGCTATGCTCGAAGTCGTAGGTAACCCGGTTGTTATGGAAAACGGAAACCCAGAACTCAAAAAAATTGCCAAATACATCACTAAATCAAATGATGAATCTGGCGTAGCCCATGCTATCCGTACATGGGTACTGTAAAATAATTTGAATGTAGAAAAAGCACTCTAGAAGTTAGAGATAATGTACTGACCCCAAAAGTTAGACAGAAAAAATCTAACTTTTGGGGTATTTTTATTATGAAATTAACTTATGATTCCTAAGTTCAGATCTATGAACTTAGGAATCAAGGTCATAGCTTCAAAGAGCTTTCAAAAAGATTTGATGTAGATGTTTCTGGGCTAAGATACATGATGAGATTGATTGAACTTTACGGTATAAAAATAGTCAAGAAAGGTAAGAATTGTTATTATTCTCCAGAACTAAAACAAGAAATGATTGATAAAGTCTTACTGGAAGGTCGTTCACGTAGAAGTGTCAGCCTTGATTATGCTCTCCCAAATCAAGGAATGCTTTCAAATTGGCTGGCACAATACAAGAAAAACGGGTATACTATTGTTGAGAAAACAAGAGGGAGACCACCTAAAATGGGACGTAAGCCAAAAAAGAGACCTGAAGAGATGACAGAATTAGAACGTCTTCAAGCCGAAAATGAGTACCTGAGAGCGGAGAATGCCATTCTAAAAAAGTTGAGAGAACTCCGATTGAAGGAGGAAAAAGAGAAAGAAGAAAGACAGAAATTGTTCAAGAATTAATCACTGAGTTTTCGTTAGATATTCTTCTAAAAGCCATTAAACTAGCTCGTTCGACCTACTATTATCACTTGAAACAGCTAAACAAACCAGATAAGGACCAAGAGCTTAAAGCTGAAATTCAATCCATTTTTACCGAACACAAGGGAAATTATGGTTATCGTCGGATTCATTTAGAACTAAGAAATTGTGGTTATCTGGTCAATCATAAAAGAGTTCAACGCTTGATGAAAGTACTCAATTTACAAGCTAAAATGCGACAGAAACGCAAGTATTCTTCTCATAAAGGAGACGTTGGCAAGAAAGCAGATAACCTCATTCAACGTCAATTTGAAGGCTCTAAACCAATGGAAAAGTGCTACACAGATGTGACAGAGTTTGCCATTCCATCAAGCAGTCAAAAGCTCTATTTATCGCCAGTTTTGGATGGCTTTAATAGCGAAATTATCGCCTATAATCTTTCTAGGTCACCGAACTTAGCACAAGTAAAGACGATGTTAGAACAAGCCTTCTCAGAGGAATACTACGAGAATACTATTCTCCATAGTGACCAGGGCTGGCAATACCAACACAATTCTTATCATCAGTTCTTAGAGAGTAGGGGGATTCAGCCATCCATGTCACGTAAGGGTAACAGCACAGACAATGGCATGATGGAATCTTTCTTTGGCATTTTGAAATCCGAAATGTTTTATGGCTATGAGAAGACCTTCCAATCACTTAACCAATTGGAACAGGCTATTGTAGACTATATTGATTATTACAACAACAAACGAATTAAGGTAAAACTAAAAGGACTTAGTCCTGTGCAGTACAGAACTAAATCCTTTCAATAATTATTTGTCTAACTTTTTGGGGTCAGTACAAAACTCAGGTGTCTTTTTATATTTTCTTCATAAAAGCTGGGATATGTTGACTGATCGTGGTTGGCAGAACTACAAAATTGTCCTCAGCCAGTTCTTGGGCAATTGCTGAATGTAAATAGGTCGCTACCGTCACTCTTTCATAGAGGCTAACTTGAGGAAACTGACCTGCAAAGCCAGCGATCATCCCAGCTAAGGTATCTCCCATTCCCCCAGTCGCCTGATAGGGACCTCCAACTCCCAGCTGATAAAAATCAGCTTGACCAGCTTGCCAGATTCGAGTAGCTGGACCTTTTTGAACTAGAATCGTCCCTGAAGGAAAACTCAACAAAGCCTCTCTTGTTTCCTCGGTTCCATGGGAATCCAAATCTAAGCCTGACAAGACTTGCCATTCCCTTTGATGAGGCGTTAAAACAAGCTGAGCTTTAGGAAATTTCATTCCCGTCTTCGCTAAAATGGATAAAGCACCACCATCCAGTATGAGAGTCTGGTCTTGACTTAAATGATGAAAGACTGTTTGGAGAAGCTGTTCTCCACGCTCATCATCCACTAGTCCAGATCCAACCAAGACAATGTTAGCCTTCTGCAACTGTTGCTCAAGCAATTGCTTATCATCAAGAGTAAAAGCCATAGCCTCCGGAAGATGGCTATGCAGAGCTGTAATATTCTCCTGGTCCGTTGCTACTGTCACCAAGCCTGCGCCGCTTCTAACAGCTCCTAAGGCAGCCATAATAATCGCTCCCCCATAGGGATAAGTCCCTCCAATCAAGAGAAGACGACCGTAGTCTCCCTTATGACTAGAACGAGGACGCTCAATGATAACTTTTTTCAGTAGAGCTTGATCAATCTCTTTCATACACTACTCCTTCAACTTATCCTTACCATGCAGTACTTGATTAACCTTAGTATTCCAAGCCTGTAACCCTTCTCCTTCATAGTCTAGGTAAATCACTCTATCTTGTAATTGACAAGGAATCAAACCTTCAAAACAAGACCTATCTTTTGAAGGAATAACACACAAATGAAGAAAGGTATCCAAATCTAAACTATCTCTTACCTTCGCAACATGATAGCCATCAAACATATAGTCTGGTGCTTGGATTAATTCTTCATACAGAAAATGAAAACTAACGCCAGGAATGAACTTTTCTTGTAATTCCTCCTCAGACGGTGCCCGTCCTAACAAACGCTCCATAGCGAGTCGGTAACCCGAAGTCGTATTAGACCATCCGAACATAATATAGTCAAAATAGTCTGCTGGATCAGAAGCTGCATTACGACTATCTGTAACTAGCTCAGCCCCACTTTTACCAAATACTTTTACCGCCGACATGAGTTTTCCAATCTTAAAAATAGCCTGAGCCACCTCAACTGTACAAGTATGACTACAATAATTTGAAGTAACCAACTTTCTCTGGATATCATAGGTAGAAGCTACAAGGCGATGACTTGGTCTGTAGGGAGGAAAATAGCTATGCTCTTGCAAGTAATCATGAATTCGTATATTTAATTCATGATTCTCACATTCCACAATGGTCTGACGATGATGGTCCTGTTCGTAAGCAATAAACTTTGCTAGCTTCTCCAATTCCCATTCTTTAATCTGTGGATAGTTTTCAAGAGCAAATTGATACATCCCATCCCACTGGAGACTAAAATCTGCATTACAAACTTTTACAATCATCTAATCACCTCTACTTCATTATACTACAAAGTAGATAAAAAGAAGCTTTAATTGACAGAACCGTCTTTACAATAGACAAAAAAAGGTAGAAATATTGCTATTCAACCTTTTGGTTTAACTGCCACTCTGATGATTCATTTTAGCAACCTATAAACCTAGTTTTTTTCCAAGCTACGCAATGCAGCCTGATAAGTCTGCTCCATCAGCATGGTAATCGTCATAGGTCCTACTCCACCAGGTACGGGGGTGATATGACTAGCAATTGGTGCAACAGCATCATAGTCAACATCTCCACAGAGCTTGCCATTTTCATCTCGGTTCATCCCCACATCAATGACAACTGCTCCAGGTTTGACAAAGTCAGCAGTCACAAACTTAGCACGACCGATTGCTACGACAAGAATATCCGCCTTAGAAGCTACCTTGGCAAGATTATGTGTTCGTGAGTGGGTCAAGGTTACAGTTGCATTCTTAGCTAATAACAACTGGGCCATTGGTTTACCGACAATATTAGAACGACCAATAACAACCGCATTCTTACCTTCTAGTTCAATCCCATACTCATGAAACATTTCCATAATACCAGCTGGAGTTGAAGGGATCATAACTGGATGACCAGACCAAAGGCGCCCCATGTTGAGCGGATGAAAACCATCCACGTCCTTTTCTGGATCAATAGCCAATAAAACAGCTTCTTCATCGATGTGTTTTGGTAAGGGTAACTGCACCAAAATACCATGCCAAGCTGGATCGTGATTGTATTTGGCAATCAAAGCCAACAATTCCTCTTGAGTAATGGTCTCAGGAACTCGCACGACTTCACTTTGGAATCCTGCGGCTATCGCTGAACGTTCCTTGTTACGAACGTAAACCTGACTGGCTGGATTTTCTCCCACTAAAATAACTACCAAACCAGGAACCAAACCTGTCTCTTCCTTTAATTTAGCTGTTTTTTCAGCCAATTGTCCTTGTAGCTTGGCTGCTAAAGCCTTGCCATCAATAATCTGTGTCATGTGTTTTCTCTTTTCTAACAAATATCTTCTATTATATCAAAAAAATACTTGTCCCTCTAACACTTCTTACCTAAGAGACCTTATAGTCTGAAACTATAAGAAAAAGCTCAGTTGGAGGACTAGTCATTCTCTTACTGGAGGATAAAAGAACTCCACAGAATAAAGATATTATTTTTTGATTCTGCATCAAAAATAATGTATAGTATAAGTAAAGGAAGTCTTACAAAAAAGGAGGATAATCATGTCAATCTTTCATAAATGTATACTATTTTTTATATTTCTTATACTAGCACTATACTCTGATAAGCTTTTCAAAAAGAACCACCAAGTTTGGAAAATTATTTTCGCAGTATTAGGCATACTTACAAGCATTAGCTTCTTATTTTAACTATAAAAAGTAGGAGTCAGTATTTTATGATTCCTACTTTTTATTTATAACTTTAATCTAAACTGAGTAAAGAAGTTTTGCTATACTTGTCGAACTATCCACCTAAGAAAAAGTCGAAATGGATATAAATTTACAACTCTTACAAAACCTTACTCAAGAAATCCTTGGTTCTTTGTTCTTGGGTTTGTTCAAAGACTTGCTCTGGAGTTCCGTCTTCGACAACAACACCGTCAGCCATAAAGATGACACGGTCTGCCACTTCACGCGCAAAGCCCATCTCATGCGTCACGATGACCATAGTCATTCCTGACTTAGCAAGTTCTTGCATAACCGCTAGTACTTCCCCTACCATTTCTGGGTCTAGGGCAGAAGTCGGTTCATCAAAAAGTAGGACATCTGGTTCCATGGCAAGACCACGAGCAATAGCGATACGTTGTTGCTGCCCACCAGACAAACTTTGTGGAAAAGCATCTGCCTTATCTGGTAAACCAACCTTTTCCAAGAGCTCATGCGCTCTCTTCTCAGCAACTTCCTTACTTTCCCCTTTGGTCTTGATAGGAGAAAGCGTGATGTTATCCTTCACTGTCATATTGGGGAAGAGATTGAACTGTTGGAAAACCATTCCCATCTTTTCACGCATGGCAAAGAGGTCGTTTTTCTTATCTGTAATGTCTACTCCTTCAAAGATAACCTTTCCTTTTGTCGCTTCTTCGAGGAGATTCATAGAGCGAAGGAGGGTTGACTTACCGCTACCAGATGGTCCGATAATCACCACAACTTCCCCTTTTTTGATTTCAAGATCAATTCCTTTTAAAACTTCATTCTTCCCAAAGTTTTTATGAAGGTTTTCAATTTTAATAAGCGTTTCAGTCATTATTTTTTCTCTCCTTGTCCCATACGATTTTCAAAAGCTTTCAAGGCTAGTGTCAAGATAGAGGTCATAATCAAGTAGTAAAAGGCTGCAAATAAGAGTGGAGTTAAAGGCAAGTAGGTGGTTGTTGACACCGTAGTAGCTCCATTCCACAATTCCATAACACCGATTGCTGACAAGAGTGAACTATCCTTGATAATGGTAATAAACTCATTCCCCAAGGCTGGCAAGATATTCTTGATGGCCTGTGGCAAGATGACATAGCGCATGGCATTTTTAGGACGAATCCCTAGAGAGTAAGCCGCCTCTAATTGACCTTTAGGTACTGCATTGATACCAGCACGAACTGTTTCTGATACATAGGCACCACTATTCATAGAAATAATGATAATCCCTGGAATCAAACGTGAAAAATCAACTCCCAAAACTCCAATCTGAATTGTCGGAGCATTGATATGCATAAGAGCAAAAGCAATCATGATCTGTACCATCATAGGTGTTCCACGGAAAATCCAAATATAAACATTGGCAAGCCAAGCTATGGGCTTTATTTTAGAACGTTGAGCAAAAGCCAAGACTACCCCTAAAATTGTCCCCAAAAAGACAACCAAAACAGAGATCAAGACTGTTACGAGAGCACCATAGTTAAAATATGGCAGATATTTAGGTAAAAAAGAAAAATTCATAAATCCACTACTTTCTAATTTCTAACTTAAAACTTGTATGAGTATAACATATTTTGAATAAAAATGCAATCTTTTTCCTTTTATTTTCAATAAAATTTCAAAGAAAACAGAAATAGCGAGAAATCTTAGTTTTTTCTAGTCAAGTGGATACTCTTTATGGTAAAATAGTAACGATAAGAAATGGAGGAGAATCAAAATGGAATCACATTTGGTTAGAATCATCAACCGCCTAGAAGCAATGACAAAAGATGGTGGTAACTTAAAACGTAACTTTGAGCGCGAGGGAGTTGTTGTAGCTGAAGTTGCTTTTAACCATGATGAAGAAAATGGCCCAATCTTTACACTTCGTGATGTTGAAGCTCGTGAAACATATACTTTTGACAGCATCGACTTGATTGCGATGGAAATTTACGAACTTCTATACTAATAATAGATATACAGAGGTTGGGACAAAAGATCCCGACCTCACTTTTTATTAGCAATCAAACTTTGACGCGGTAGCTGATTGGACTTTTCGTTCGTCTTTTAGACTCCCAAAACTCCTAATCATCTTCGCGGGGCTGGGACTACGAAATCGAGACTTTGTCTATCGATTTCTGTCCCACCGCCTTTCACCAACGAGAATCCTTTTTGTATGACAAATAGGATTTTTTTCTTGCTATCAAAATCTTCTCCAGATTAGCGCTCTACTATTTATAGTGCTAGTATCCAATCTTTTTGCTTGAATTGCCCAATAATCATGATATAATTAAATTATATACTTGTTTGACTATTTTTGACCTTTTAGATTTAGTCAAGACTAAGAAAGAAATGAGGTGGCGGTATGCTCTGTCAAAACTGTAAAATCAATGACTCAACGATTCATCTTTATACCAATCTCAATGGACAACAAAAGCAAATCGACCTTTGTCAAAATTGCTACAAAATTATCAAAACAGATCCTAACAATAGCTTATTCAAGGGCATTACAGATTTAAACAACCGTGATTTTGATCCCTTTGGAGACTTCTTTAACGATCTCAACAACTTTAGACCTTCTTCTAATAACAACAATATCCCCCCAACTCAGTCAGGGGGTGGATACGGTGGAAATGGTGGCTATGGTGCCCAAAATCGTGGTCCTGCTCAAACACCACCACCAATCCAGGAAAAAGGACTCTTGGATGAATATGGTATCAATGTCACTGAGATTGCCCGTCGTGGAAATATTGACCCTGTAATTGGCCGTGACGAAGAAATCATCCGAGTTATTGAAATTCTCAACCGTAGAACCAAAAACAACCCTGTCCTCATCGGTGAGCCCGGTGTTGGTAAGACAGCTGTTGTCGAAGGTTTAGCTCAGAAAATTGTTGACGGTGATGTTCCGCATAAGCTTCAAGGTAAAGAAGTCATCCGCTTAGACGTCGTGAGTCTTGTCCAAGGAACAGGTATCCGAGGTCAGTTTGAAGAGCGCATGCAAAAACTCATGGAAGAAATTCGTGAGCGCGAGGATGTTATTCTCTTCATTGACGAAATTCATGAAATTGTCGGTGCTGGTTCAGCAGGAGAAGGGAATATGGATGCAGGAAATATCCTAAAACCAGCTCTTGCTCGTGGCGAACTCCAGTTAGTAGGTGCTACTACTCTCAATGAATACCGTATCATTGAAAAAGACGCTGCCCTTGAGCGCCGTATGCAGCCTGTTAAGGTAGATGAACCAACTGTTGAAGAAACCATTATTATTCTTAAGGGTATTCAAAAGAAATACGAAGATTACCATCATGTTCACTATACTGATGGGGCTATCGAAGCGGCCGCTACCCTTTCTAACCGCTACATCCAAGACCGTTTCTTGCCAGACAAGGCTATTGACCTTCTAGATGAAGCTGGTTCAAAAATGAACTTAACCTTGAATTTTGTAGATCCTAAGGTCATCGACCAACGCTTAATCGAAGCAGAAAATCTCAAGGCACAAGCAACCCGCGATGAAGATTTTGAAAAAGCAGCCTACTTCCGTGACCAGATTGCCAAATATAAGGAAATGCAAAAGACCAAGGTAACGGATCAGGATACCCCAATCATCAGTGAAAAAACAATCGAACACATCATCGAACAAAAGACCAATATCCCAGTTGGTGATCTTAAGGAAAAAGAACAGTCTCAACTTATCAACCTAGCAGATGACCTTAAGGCTCATGTTATTGGTCAAGATGATGCAGTTGATAAGATCGCTAAGGCTATCCGTCGTAACCGTGTTGGTTTAGGTACTCCCAACCGTCCAATTGGTAGCTTCCTCTTTGTTGGTCCTACCGGTGTCGGTAAAACAGAACTTTCTAAACAGCTGGCCATCGAACTCTTTGGTTCTGCTGATAGCATGATTCGCTTT
This sequence comes from Streptococcus infantis, assembly GCF_047465525.1. GTDB lineage: Bacteria > Bacillota > Bacilli > Lactobacillales > Streptococcaceae > Streptococcus > Streptococcus infantis_R. Next base: position 83,157 of record NZ_JASGZS010000003.1, read on the forward strand.
GATATGAGTGAATACATGGAAAAACACAGCGTTGCTAAACTCGTTGGTGCCCCTCCAGGATACGTAGGATATGATGAAGCTGGACAATTGACTGAAAAAGTTCGTCGTAATCCTTATTCTCTCATTCTTTTAGACGAGGTAGAAAAAGCCCATCCAGACGTTATGCATATGTTTCTTCAAGTCTTGGATGATGGTCGCTTGACAGATGGTCAAGGTCGTACCGTTAGCTTCAAGGATGCCATCATTATCATGACCTCAAATGCAGGTACAGGTAAGGCAGAAGCAAGCGTTGGATTTGGCGCTGCTAGAGAAGGCCGTACCAACTCTGTTCTTGGGGAATTAGGCAATTTCTTTAGCCCAGAATTCATGAACCGTTTTGATGGGATTATCGAATTCAAGGCTCTCAGCAAGGAAAATCTCCTTCAAATCGTTGACCTCATGCTAGATGATGTGAATAAACGACTCTCAAGCAATAATATCCATCTTGATGTCACAGAAAAGGTCAAAGAAAAACTTGTAGACCTTGGTTACGATCCAAAAATGGGAGCTCGTCCATTACGTCGTACCATTCAAGACTACATCGAAGATGCCATTACGGACTATTACCTTGAAAATCCAAGCGAGAAAAACCTCAAAGCCGTCATGACTAGCAAGGGTACGATTCAAATCAAATCTGCCAAAAAAACTGAAAAGATTGCTTCTGAAAAAGAAGAATAAATCTCATAAAAAGAACAGGAAACAAGATTTCCTGTTCTTTTTTAATTTTCCTCTTGAACTTGATAGCGAAGAATTGTTTTCAATTTGCTTGAATCTGTTCGATGAAGATTATTTAGATAAATTTCTCGGTGAACCTCCGTAGTTCTTTTGAGTTTATGGAGTTGACAAAAACACTCCATCTCTGCAAAAGTTTCATTTTCTGAATCAAAAGATCCTACATGAAGCATAGCAAGCCTTTGGCCTTCTTCTATTTTTTCAAAACGAATAGCCTCATAGAGAGGATTTGGCTTCTTGATTTTAGCCTCGTTCAGAGCTTCCTCAAACAGTTCTCGCGTAATAAAATCAGGTTGCCCAATCATAATGCTATAAAAAAGCTCACTTTTTACCAATTCTCCTTCCTTCTCCTTTTTCCATAAACCTTCTAAAGGAAAGACTGTAAAATCAGTGTAGACTTGATCCCGAGGAGCCTTTTTATACTTCATCTTTATCGCATAAGCTAAGGCATATAAAGCTCCTACGCGTTCTGAAAAATCTTCTTGATTTGGATCGCCCTTACCATCAATCACGATATAGGATTGACCTGGTATCTGTAAAATAGTGGGCCTAGCCTTAACTTGATAAAGAGCTTTCGCTTCTTTTCTCCATTCGTATTTCATTTGATTTTTCTCCTTTCTATCTCTAGTATAGCACTAAAACCATGACATCTTTTGTCATGGTTTGTAAAGTTTTTGGATTTTTTCTAATCTAGAAAGCAATTCCTTCTTCAGATAATCAGGTTCGAGTATTTCCACTTCATCTAAATAAGACAGAAGATAAATATACAGACTTTTATGCTCTGGAAAAATCGTTTTGACATAGTAAGATCCATCCTCCCCCAAGTTAATCTCATCTTCTGAAAAATCTTCATAAACCCGGAAAGCAAGCTTGGGACTAAACTTCAAGGAAACTTCGATTTGATTTGCCACTTGATCTGAACTATCAACGGAATCCATCACGTTTTTCTGCTTCACTATTTCATTTGTTAGGCGACAATTCCTAATTCTAGATAACTTGAAAAAACGCCAATCTTCTTTCAAATAACAGTAGGCGTGAAGGTACCAATCTCTCTTTTTAAATACGAGTTTAAAAGGTTCAACTGTACGAATCGTTTTCTGACCACTCCCACCTAGATAAGTGATCACCAGTCTCCTCTTTTCTAGAATAGCATGTTTAATGTTATCAAATAATTCTTTTTGACCTTCTCGCTTTCTCCAGTCAGTCAAGTCTACTTCTATCCAAGGGCTGGTAGAAACTTGAAAAATAGATTCTAATTTTTCAAGTAATATGTCTTGCCTGTCATCCGTCAGAACTCGAATCCCTTGCAAAGCAGACATAAGCTCTATTTTTTCATCCTCTGATACAAGAGTGCGATCCAGGACAAAGCCCTTCATTAAAAAGATCCCACCTGCCTTTCCAGGAACTGAATAAAGGGGAATCCCCGCCATACTCAACCGCTCAATATCACGATAAATCGTTCGTACAGATACTTCAAATAATCGGGATAATTCGGGAGCCGTTGTACTGCCTTTTTCTAAAAGTAGATATAAGATACGAAATAATCTTGATTCTGCCATAAAATCACCTCCCTTCTATTATACCAGTTAAAATAGTAGGGCTGAAAAGTTTATCCCAAAAAAATATTTATCAAGATAAAGTAGATTTCTCGTCATAAATTTATTCTTAACAGCTCGCCCACTACGTCGTACGATTCAGGATTATATCGAAGATGCGATTACAGACTACTACCTTGAAAATCCAAGCGAGAAAAACCTCAAGGCTGTCATGACTAGCAATGGTAAAATCATGATTAAATCAAAAAATAAATTGGAAACAGTTGACTCAAATGACTAATTCCACATACTAAAAGAATGTTCTTACTTGACAGTAAGAGCATTCTTTAATATGATAGAAAGAAAGCGCACACATAAAGGAGAAATTTATGACAAATCCAACCTTTGGAGAAAAAAAAGAGGGTGTAACCTACAAAACTAGATATGGTGTTTATGCAGTCATCCCTGACTCAGCACATGAAAAGATTATCCTCGTTCAAGCTCCAAATGGTGCATGGTTCTTGCCTGGTGGCGAGATTGAAGCAGGCGAAGATCATTTTGAAGCTCTCAAACGAGAACTGATTGAAGAATTAGGTTTTACAGCTGAGATTGGCACTTATTATGGACAAGCAGATGAGTATTTCTATTCCAGCCATCGTGATACTTACTACTACAATCCAGCCTATCTCTACGAAGCTACTTCTTATCAAGAAATCCAAAAACCTTTGGAGGACTTCAATCACCTAGCTTGGTTCCCAATCGATGAAGCCATTGCTAACTTAAAACGTGGCAGTCATAAATGGGCAATTGAAGCTTGGAAAAAACAGCATCAAGTTTAAATTAACTTTTCCAATTTTTCCAAAAAGTGCTATAATAGAAATAGAAACACAGGAGGAAAGCCTATGAAGCTCATCAACACTACTAATTCTCACTCAAACCTTGTTAAAAGCCAACTGGAGAGTACCGACGCTACACTCGTAGAAGTCTACTCTGCAGGCAACACTGATGTTATCTTTACTCAGGCACCGCTTCATTATGAAATCCTCATTTCCAATAAACATCGTGCTATCCGCGAACAAGAAATTGAAAAAATCCAAGAATTTTTCTTGAATCGTAAGATCGACAAGCAAAATATCGATGAAGCTAATATCAAGACCCTCTACTCTGAAAAATTGATTGAAATCTCAATCCCAACAAAATAAAACTTAGCAATAATTGGACTACACTCTAAAAATTCTAACTTTTTAGAGTGTTCTTTGTCTGTCTGATCCGATATTCTAGAATCAGATTCAGTGTTACAGAGAGAGTTTTCTAACAATCTTTCAACTTACTAAGTTTGGCAATATTTTTGTAAAAACTCGGTTATTATAATTTACTAACAATAAAAAAGGAGCTCATAAATGGAGAACATAGTATACAGAAAAGCCAGGCTAGACGAATACCAAAAAATTGGAAAAGTAATAGCCGATAGCTTCTTTGACTATCCATTCTTAACTCTAATCATAGATGATCTCAAGAAACCTGAAAACTATCCTGCTTTTTTAGAACTCTTGGAAAGTCTCCTGACTCGCCTCTATATCAAAGAAGAGACCTGCTTAGTAGCTGAACAAGACGGAGAAATCCTAGCTGTCGCCTTATTACAACAAAATGATTTTTCCATCCTATCTTACTTGCTAAATGGTGTCATAAAACTATTTCGCTACATTAGCCCACGAAATTTTTTGAAGTATCTTGATCTAGTAGACCGTTCCGAAGAACATTTGAAAAAATCGAATAGCTTTGACTGGTATTTGATGCTCCTTGCAGTCAATTCATCCGTTAAAGGACAAGGTGTGGGCAGTGCTTTTCTTAGAGACGCAGTTGAGCCTTATGTCAAATCCAAGGGCTGCAAGCGCTTAGGGCTCATTACCAGTACAGAAAAAAATGTTCCATTCTATAAAAAGAATGATTATGTATTGCTAGATTTTATGGAGTTAGAGTATGGGGCTAAGTCCATTGGGAACTGGGCTTTTTTAAAGACTATCAATAAATAACTAAAAAAGGAGTTGAAATCAACTCCTTTTTACTTTATTTAACTGCTTCTTTCAAGGCTTCTACCTTATCCAAGCGTTCCCATGGAAGGTCAATATCTGTACGTCCCATGTGTCCATAAGCCGCTGTTTGACGGTAAATTGGGCGTTTAAGGTCTAGCATTTGGATGATTCCTGCTGGACGAAGGTCAAAGATTTGACGTGCTGCTTTTTCAAGCTTGCTTTCAGCTACTGTTCCAGTACCGAAGGTATCGATACGAACAGATACAGGTTGAGCTACACCAATGGCATAAGCCAATTGAACTTCTGCTTTCTTAGCAAGACCTGCAGCAACGATGTTTTTGGCAATGTAGCGAGCTGCATAAGAAGCTGAACGGTCAACCTTAGTTGCATCTTTACCAGAGAAGGCACCACCACCGTGACGTGAGTAACCACCATAAGTATCCACGATGATCTTACGACCAGTCAAACCTGAGTCTCCTTGAGGTCCTCCGATAACGAAACGACCTGTTGGGTTGATGAAGAATTTTGTCTCATCATCGAGATAAGATGCTGGAATCACTTCCTTGATAACCTTGTTGATCACATCCTTATGGATTTGGTCGTTGCTCACTTCTGGATCGTGTTGAGTTGAAATAACGACAGTATCCACGCGCACTGGCTGGTCATTTTCATCATACTCGACCGTAACTTGAGATTTAGCATCTGGACGAAGATAGCTAATTTCACCAGACTTACGAAGCTCTGCCAAACGACGAACCAACTTGTGGCTGAGTGAGATTGGCAATGGCATGAGTTCTTCAGTTTCATTAACCGCAAAACCAAACATGAGACCTTGGTCTCCAGCTCCAATCAAATCAAGTGGATCTTGATCCGCATTTCCACGAACTTCCAAGGCTTCATTAACCCCTTGGGCGATATCAGGAGATTGCTCTACCAATGATGGATGAACTCCTACTGTTTCAGCTGAGAATCCATACTCAGTGTTGGTATAGCCAATCTCTGCAATCGTATCACGTACCACACGGTTAATATCTACATAGGCATTGGTTGAAATTTCACCAAAAACATGAACTGAACCAGTATAAACAGCTGTTTCAGCAGCAACGTGGGCTTCTGGATCTTGCTCTAAAATAGCATCCAAGATAGCATCTGAAATTTGGTCTGCAATCTTATCTGGATGCCCCTCAGATACAGATTCAGACGTGAATAATTTACGTTCTGACATAAAAATGTCCCCCCTTAAAAAATATTCGTTATAGAGTTACAAAGTACTGGTAGAGAATCGATAAACGACGTTCACTACCACCTTATCGGGACCATATAACCTAACTATTATAACACGAATCTTAAAAAAATACTCGTATGATTACTATTTTTCTTAATCGGAAACTGTTTTCTAATCTTAACCAAATAAAAACTCTTAAAGTGGATAGGATTTCCAACTTCAAGAGATTTCTTAAAAACTAATTATTTTCTAGATAAAACTCAAAACGTTCTCCGACGTATTGGCTCTTTACATACTCGAAAGCCGTACCATCATCAAAGTAAGAAACCTGAGTCAGTCCTAAAATAGCATGCCCCTTTTCCACTTCCAGATAATGAGCAATTTTTTCCTTGGCTAAGCGAGCATATATAGTCTGGTGAGACTTACCAATCCGATAACCATGTTTCTGCAAGGTTTGAAAGAAGTGCTTGGTTACTTCTTCTTTCTTAAAATTTTTGATAAATTTCTCAGGAATCGACGCCACTTCATAGACAACAGGGACTTTGTCAGCATAGCGAACACGTTCCATCCGGATAATATTTTCAGTGGCCTTAATCCCTAATTTTTCAACTTCTTGCTCATTAGGGATCGTTCGACGATAGGAAATCAGATGACTCGATGGTGTTTTACCCTGAGCTTTTACAATTTCCGTAAAACTAGTTGTCCCACGCATTTTTTCCTGAACACGAGTACTAGAAACAAAGGTCCCACTACCCACACGACGCTCCAAAACCCCCTCCTCGACCAAAAGGGAGATGGCTTGACGCAGAGTCATACGGCTAACTTCAAATTCCTCAGCTAAATCTCGCTCACTTGGAAGTCTTTCCCCAATTTTCCAACTTCCCTCATCAATGTCTTTCTTGATTTGGTCGTGGATTTTCATATAAGCTGGTAACATGCTTGCTCACTTCTTTTCTTTATTTTTTCCATTGTACCCTATCTCATAGGGAAAAGTCAAACCGCACTTGTTTGGTTGGTAATTCTAACCCTTTTATGATAGAATATTCAAGAAGATATTTCTTTTAAGAAAGGGAAAAGATGAGCAACATTTCAACTGATTTGCAAGATGTCGAAAAGATCATCGTACTGGACTATGGTAGCCAGTACAACCAACTCATCTCACGTCGTATCCGTGAGATTGGTGTCTTTTCAGAACTAAAAAGTCACAAGATTTCGGCTGACGAAGTCCGTGCTATCAATCCTATCGGGATTGTACTTTCAGGTGGTCCAAACTCTGTTTACGAAGAAGGATCGTTTGATATTGATCCAGAGATTTTTGAACTTGGAATTCCGATTTTGGGAATCTGCTATGGTATGCAGCTATTGACTCACAAGCTTGGTGGTAAGGTTGTTCCTGCAGGCGATGCTGGTAACCGTGAATACGGTCAATCAACATTGACTCACACAGAATCAGCTCTTTTTGCGGGTACTCCAGATGAGCAACTTGTCTTGATGAGCCATGGGGATGCTGTTACAGAAATTCCTGCTGATTTTGTCCGTACTGGAACTTCTGCTGACTGTCCTTACGCATCTATTGAAAATCCAGACAAGAAAATCTATGGTATCCAATTCCACCCTGAAGTTCGCCACTCAGTACACGGTTATGATATCCTCCGTAACTTTGCCTTGAACATCTGTGGTGCCAAAGGCGACTGGACTATGGATAACTTCATCGAGATGCAAATCAAACAAATCCGTGAGAAAGTTGGAGACAAACGTGTTCTCCTCGGACTTTCTGGTGGTGTTGACTCTTCTGTTGTTGGGGTTCTTCTCCAAAAAGCCATCGGGGATCAATTGATCTGTATCTTTGTAGACCACGGTCTTCTCCGTAAAGGTGAAGCTGACCAAGTTATGGATATGCTTGGTGGTAAGTTTGGTTTGAACATTGTCAAAGCAGATGCTGCTAAACGTTTCCTTGATAAATTGGCTGGTGTATCTGATCCTGAACAAAAACGGAAGATTATCGGTAACGAGTTTGTTTATGTCTTTGATGACGAAGCAAGCAAACTAACAGATGTGAAATTCCTTGCTCAAGGAACTCTTTATACTGACGTGATTGAGTCTGGTACGGATACTGCTCAAACTATCAAGTCTCATCACAACGTGGGTGGACTTCCTGAAGATATGCAGTTTGAACTGATCGAGCCACTCAATACTCTTTACAAGGATGAAGTTCGTGCCCTTGGTACTGAACTTGGCATGCCAGACCACATCGTATGGCGCCAACCATTCCCAGGTCCAGGACTTGCTATCCGTGTTATGGGGGAAATCACTGAAGAGAAACTTGAAACAGTTCGCGAATCAGACGCTATCCTTCGTGAAGAAATTGCCAAAGCAGGTCTTGACCGCGATATCTGGCAATATTTCACTGTTAACACTGGCGTTCGTTCAGTAGGTGTTATGGGGGACGGTCGTACTTATGACTATACAATTGCTATCCGTGCCATCACTTCTATCGATGGAATGACAGCTGACTTCGCTAAGATCCCTTGGGAAGTCCTCCAAAAAATCTCTGTGCGCATCGTGAACGAAGTTGACCACGTTAACCGTATCGTCTACGATATCACAAGTAAACCACCTGCAACTGTTGAGTGGGAATAGAGTTTCCTATAAAATAATAAATAATACTGCTGGAGCATGGACTACAGTGGTATTATTTTTTTAATTTCAATATTAGGAAAATTTCTCGACTCTCAACTCCTCTTTTTTAATCCTTGAAACCATGCTATAATATAGTAAGTATAGCTCCAATAACCTAATGATAAAGATTTCTTACATCATCCGTAAGTGTTATTCTACTCTGATTCATATTATAATGAAAGTAACAAAAGATGGAGGTGTTTCACATGGAAACAATTTTACGAGTAGAATCATTAAAAAAGCATTATGGAAAAGAGCCGAATATCACCAAAGCCTTGAACGGTATATCTTTTCAAGTTGTCAAAGGTGAGTTCTTAGGGATTATGGGGAGCAGTGGTTCTGGGAAAACAACCCTTCTTAACTGTCTCGCTACTATCATCAAACCAACTGACGGCTCCATTCAAATGCAAGAAAAAGATTTAGGTCAGTTAAAAGGTAGTCAGTTAGCTGATTATCGTGGCAAGGAAATTGGTTACCTCTTTCAAAATTTTGAGCTTTTGGACAATCTGACAGCCAAAGAAAATATTTTACTCCCCTTGTCTTTGCACAAGGTCGATGCCAACGAAAGCAAGGTTCGGTTAGAATTGCTTTCCCAATATCTAGATATTTCTGAACTTCTGGATAAGTTCCCATCTCAATTATCAGGTGGTCAACGGCAAAGGGTAGCTGCTGCGCGTGCCTTGATTTTAGACCCTAAGATTGTATTTGCAGATGAGCCCACAGGAGCTTTGGATTCAAAAAATGCGACCATTTTGATGCAAAAATTATCCGAAATGAATCAAGTGGAAGAAACCACCATTCTCATGGTGACCCACGATTCAGTCGCTGCCAGCTTTTGCAACCGCATCTTGTTTATCCAAGACGGAAAACTATTCCATGAAATTCGACGCGATTATCCAAGAGAAAGTCAAGAAGATTTTTACCACAGAATACTAAAGGTCATGTCTGCACTGGCTGGAGGTGATGGCAATGTTTTCTAAATTAGTCTCAAGAAATAGCAAGAGGGATCGAAAGAATAATGGCTTGTATTTCAGTTCCATGGTTCTTTCTATTATCTCCTTTTACATCATCCTTTCTTTGTCCCATCAAGATGTGATGATCTTTCTCAAACAAATAGAGAGTGACGCTGTAAATAAACTCTTTAGCATGATTCCCATTCTTTATGTAGCAACCCTCTTTATTCTCTTTTTTCTAGTCTACTTCGCAAGCAGTATGCAGATGGAAAGGAGAAAACATGAATTTGGTGTCTATCTAACGCTAGGGATGCGAAGAAGCAAACTGTTCTTGCTGCTCCTACTCGAGGATTTGAGAAACAGTATCCTTGCTCTTGGAATAGGTCTTCCAATTTCAATCTTGATTTCAGAACTGATTAGCCTAATAACCGCTAAAATTGTTGGGTTAGGGATTATTGAACATCAATTTTCTCTATCTACTACAGCTCTATTCTATACAATCATCGGTTTCCTAGCCGTAAAATTAGCTGTCTTTATTCTTTTAAGTGCAAAAACAGCCAATAAGGAAATCGGAGATCTACTATCCTATTCTCCTTCTGGCATGAAGAAACTACTCCCCAAGGGTGTGTACCTTCTTGCTTCTGTCCTCGGAATTTTGCTTCTAGGAACAGCCTATTACTTGGGGATGAGTGGACGAGCTTGGGAAAATGTCATAACAATGGGCATCACTGTTCTCTTGGGGACTCTAGGAACTATACTACTCTTCTTTGGTATGCGTTTGTTTATAGACTTTTTAGTCAAGCTTGGAAGCAATCGAAAACTCCACACCTATAATTTTAGACAGATTCAGGAATTAGTTATCCAACGCTCAACTATACTGGCTATCTGCTCCCTCTTAATCTTCTCTGCCTTGTGCCTCTTTGGAGCAGGTGTTGCCATTGCAAGTGGCAATTCAGGCAATCAAACCCACGTTTTGGATTATACATTTAGAGATAGCAAGCAGGAAACAGATGAAAATCTTGATATGAATACAGTTAAAAAAGAGCTTGAAGCTGCTGGACTGGCATCACAGTTTTCAAAGATTCTACAAATCAAAGTGGGCAAACCGAAAGAACACGAGTCCGTGTCCTTCGAAGAGATCATCAATGAGTTGAAAAAGCAAAAAGGCAGCAAGAACAAGGAAATTTTGCTCCAAAGATTTAAACAGTCTACTACTTCCCACCTCATACCAGTTTCCGAATACAATGAGCTTAGAAAGGCTGCCAGTCTCCCTCCTCTAGAATTAACAAACAAGGAAGCCTACTTGTATATGGGAAAAGATTTTCTCCAGGATGAGAATCTAGTTAACTCTGTTCTGAAAACAAATCCTCAAATCAAAGTCATGGGAAATGATGTAAAAATGATTGGAGAGGTTCAGTCTTTACCGATTGTTACGGATCGTGAAATAAACATTTCTGTAGCCCTCATAGTCCCAGATGAGACCTTTATGAGCTATACAGATGGTCGGTATTCAAATTATGTTAGTGGTATCTTGGCTCCTGAGCTGGTCAAGGAAAAAGGCCTGATGAAAGCTATCTCAGATACCAATAAAAAGCTGAATCAAAGCCCTCTTGGCTATGAAAGTTATATACAAAATATGGGAAGACAATTATTTTACATTATCTCTGCCAGCTATATCACCATCTATCTGGCTATCATCTTCCTTGTTGTCGCAAATACAATTATCGGCGTTCAGTTTTTGATGGGACAAAGACAATCCTACAGACGATACCAAACCTTAATCCATCTTGGAGCTAATTACGAAACTCTTTGTAAATCGTCAGAAAAGCAAGTCAACTGGTATTTCGGTCTGCCAATAGCCCTTGCACTTCTCAGTAGTAGCTTCGGAGTGAGCTCCCTCCTCACAGGAATAGTACCAGCCAGTGCAAGAATGGCCATGGGGCAGAAATTTATCATAGCCATGCTGATAATACTGCTGTTAGCTGGATTTGAAGTCATCTATATAAGAATTGTAAAGAAAAATAGCAACAAGTACTTGTTGTCATTAATGGAACCCAAAAGAGATGAATAAGGTAGAATAAAATAGGAAAAGGAGGAGCCGATATGAAGCATATTCTGGTTATTGAAGATGAAGCCTTGATTCGAGATGAAATTGTCATTTTGTTAGAGAAAGCGGGTTATCAAGTTGATAAGTTGACTGACTTCAAAGATACAAGTCAGCAAGTATTGCAATACGATACGGATTTAATCATACTAGATTTGAATTTGCCAGGAGAAACAGGTTTCCACATTTGTAAGAATCTCAAGTCCAAACGCTCTGTGCCCATATTGATTCTCACCTCCCGTGAACAACTAAAAGATGAGATTTACGCCCTAAAATTAGGGGCTGACGAGTACTTAACAAAACCTTTCAAGAAAGAAAGATTCTTGGCTCGTATAGAAAACATCTTGAAACGCTATGAAGGTAGACAAAATTTGCTTGAAAAAGATAATTTCCTGCTGGATAGAAATACCTATACTCTTTATATCAACGGACATTCGATTTTACTCCCTAAAAATCAAGGGAAATTGTTAGAAAGCTTATTAGTGGCAACTGATTCAGTCGTCACAAAAGAAGAACTAAGCATGAAACTGTGGAATACAACTGAGTTCATCGATGAAAATGCCCTACAAGTAAACATTGCAAGGCTGAAAAAGATGATGAAACAGGCTGGCATTGCGCTTAAAGTCAAGTCCATCAGAGGTATTGGTTACAAGCTAGAAGAGGTAAGTCCAGATGAAACATAATCTAAAATATCTAGCTAGTTATCTGCCTTGGTTACTTGTTCTCTTAGCATTTGATCTATTTACAGCTATCCTGCTTTGGCTTTCAGATGTGAGAATGTTTCAAGCTCTCGTCCTTCTCTATATTTTAGCCACCGTCCTGCTTTTTTTCATCCTATCATTCTTACTTATAAGAAAAGAAAGAAAAAAATCTGCTGCTTATAAATCCTTCATAGCCAATCCTAAAATCGATACTGAGCTTGAATTATTGAATTTATCAAGTGCCTCAGAGAAAGAAAGCATTGAAAAAATAGCAGATACACTTTATCAAAAGCAGGCTCAAATAGGAAAACTCAACTCATTACTAGCCGAGTACGAGGACTATGTTGAAAAATGGGCGCATGAGATTAAACTTCCTTTATCGCTTCTTTCCCTCCTTTTAGACAATCAAAGTGACCAACTACCTGAGGATACTGCTTTTAAATTGGACTATGTGAAAAATCAAATCCAAGGAAATGTATCACAGATCCTATTCTACTACAGGGTGAAAAGTGAGAAAAATGATTTTCTATTTGAAGACCTTGATCTAGAAGAGTGTATCCAAGATCTTTTAGAGAACTTTGACCCCTTGCTCAAAGAAAAGAATTTTACGATTAAGTTAGAGAACATACAAGGAATCTGCTACACCGATCAACGCAGTTTTGGATTTATCCTGTCTCAAATACTAGCCAACGCCCTTAAATATAGCTCTGACAAACCAGAACTCAAGATTTCTATGTCAAGTGACAAGGGGCGCAAAACCCTGATTATTAGGGATAATGGGTGTGGAGTTAAAGCTTGCGACCTCCCTCATATCTTTGAAAAAGGATTTACAGGTGATTCAGGAGAGACAAGGAAAAAATCAACAGGCATGGGGCTCTATCTTGTCAAACAATTAGCAGATGCTTTAAAAATCGACATCGTAGTAAAATCCGAATGGATGCATGGATTTGAAATCTCTCTTTCTATTTCGTAATTTTTCGATTAAGAAAATTGCCTAGTCATAGAAAGCACATATTTGAGACCAAAAAGGAAAGCTGTACTGACCCCAAAAAGTTGGACAAATAATTATTGAAAGGATTTAGTTCTGCATTGCACAGGGCTAAGTCCTTTTAGTTTGACTTTAATTCGTTTGTTTTTTTAGTTCTGGAGAATACTAACGATTCATCCCTTTCTTGACGATATCTATGCCATAACGGTCAATTAATTTCATCATGTACTTTAGACCAGAAACATCCACACCAAATCTTTTCGAAAGCTGTTTGAAGCTTTGTCCTTGCTTTCTTAGTTCATAAATCTGAACTTTATCCCCATAAGTTAATTTCATAACAAAACACCCCAAAAGTTAGATTTTTCTGTCTAACTTTTGGGGTGCAGTTCATATGAGAGAGAGGAACAAAACTGATACAACTATATAACATATATATCAAATAAGCAAAAACATTTATTTCACCACTCCCAGCAATAAAATCTTTAAAATCTTTCATTTAAGTTCTCCTACAATCTACTTTTAATTTAAGTATATTATAAACTTCAGAAAACTAAAAGAATGTTCAGATTAAATTATCATTTTCCTAATATCATCTACTTATGAATTCCGTCAATCCCTATGTAGAACTATAAAAAACAGTAAAACCAACTTGGTTCTACTGTCCTCATTTTTAAAACGTCTGGCGCTTAGCTTTTCGCTCTGCACGTCCACGAGCACGACCTTCTGCTCGCTTGGCTTTACGACGTTTTTCATCGACAGCCCACTGGATTTTTTTCTTATAACCTGGTTTGACTTTTTTCTTTTTCTTTTTAACCAAGCCAATCATTTCGATGTCCAATTTTTCTTGTTTCTTCTCACGATTGGCACGACGATCGCGGTCATAGGTATCTTGGAATTCTCCGTCTTTAACCATCTTAGGCACAAACTTGATCCCTAATTTCTCTAACTCACGAATATCAGAGTCATCACTAGGCTGGTAAAGGGTAATAGCTGTACCTGGCAAACCATTACGTCCAGTTCGTCCAACACGGTGAATAAAGAAGGACAAGTCTTGTGGAATAGCATCATTGATAACATGGCTGACACCTTCAATATCAATCCCACGCGCAGCCAAGTCAGTCGCAACAATATACTCAAAATCAAGGTTCTTCACCTGATTCATGATACGTTTACGTTCACGAGGTGCAATATCTCCATGAATCTTAGCAACCTTCAAGCCTTGGGCTGTTAAATAGGTATGCAATTCATCTGCACGAGTCTTAGTATTAACAAAAATCATGGCCAAGTATGGTTGCATGACTTGAGTCAATTCATAAATCTGGGCATTCTTGTCACGACCTTTAGTCGAAATCAACCAGTTATCAATGGTATCAGAGATAACAGTCTTGGTCTTGATTTTCTCCATAACTGGATTAGACAAGTATTTTTTCAAGAATGGTTGCAATTTTTGTGGGATAGTCGCTGAAAAGACCATGAACTGCAAGTCTTTCGGAAGACTTCCTGCAATCTTATCAACCGTCTCCAAGAATCCCATATCTAGAGTCATATCAGCTTCATCGACTACAAAGGTCTTAGCCTTGTGAATAGCCAAATCGCCTGATTTTACCAAATCATAGATACGACCTGGTGTTCCAATGACGATATGGGGCTGGTTGCTTGCTAATTTATCAATCTGACGAGCCTTGTCCGTACCACCAACATAGTTAACAACACGAATTTCAACTTCTGAATGTGCTGCAATCTGGCGAGCCGCTTGGTAAATCTGAGTCGCTAATTCACGACTTGGAGCTGTGATAACTGCCTGCACGCTATCGCTTTCTTCATCCAACTGTTGGAAAATTGGAAGCAGGAAAGTATGGGTTTTCCCTGAACCTGTTTTTGATTCACCAACCAAGTCTCGACCAGCCAAGACAATAGGAATCAACTTATCCTGCACCTCGGTAGGAGTCGTAAACTTCAACTCCTCCAAAGCTTCTTCTATATATTTTTTAAATTTAAATTTCGTAAATGACATAATATCCTCGATTCTATCTATCTACTCATTATACCACATTTTGATGCATTTCAGTTAAACTTTCGGTTTGGATAATCACTCCGAAATGTAAAAACATACCCGATTAAAGGCAAGAAAAATACTCTCTGTCCATCCTAAACAAAGAGTATTAGATTTTTACGTAAGCTTCCACTCTTCTCTCAGCCAATCACAAAACTGTTGATAGCGTTGGTCGAGAGCTTCATGATGCCCATATGCATCAAAGGTGGAATATGTTGAGGGAACTGCTTCTGAAATCAGATCATGAAGTTCCCTTGCAAAAACAGGAGCCTTAGACAGACGATTGGAATGATTGGCACCTTCTGTCTGACCATTTTGCAGATAAATCAGGCTTTGGCTCTGTATCAAGTCATGTTCCCTGCAAAAGTCTATAAAGTTTGGATACCAGAAGGAACCACAGATAGAAAAGACACAGGTCGCAGGAAGATGGCTACTATAGAGACTATAAACAGCAGCAAGACCGCCCAGTGAATAGCCACCATAAGCAATCCTACTTTCATCAATCAAGTAATCCTTTTTCAAAGTTGTTAGAATCCCTTGAAAGATCTTTTGATGGTATTGGTCTACCTTCCCACCAAAATCTGAAGCCCCTTCTTTCAAAGAACTAGCTTTCCAAGGTGTAAAGTCATCCAGACGGTTTTCTGGAACCAAACCCACTAAAATCACAGATTGAGACAGGTATGATAAATAATCCAGTTCCCCATCGTTTAAGAGCACAACTGGGTAGGCTTGTTTAGAGTCATAGTTTGAAGGAAGACTGACTCTAACACGAATCCCTTCCCAGTTAAACTCCTTATTTCTTGATAAAGTCATTGATTTTTTCAAGTGAATCAATCACTGCTGGACCGTAGTCCATCAACTCATCATAAGAGATGGTCATGATTTTTTGATTCTTGATTGCTGGGACATTTTCCAAAACAGCATTTGCCTTCATCAAATCCACTGCTTTTTCATCCAATTTTTGATTGCGGTCGCTGGTTACATAGATAATCAACTCTGGATCCATTGATACTAGATTTTCTAAAGTCAAACCAGATGTTCCTGTTGCGACATTTGTGTAACCAAGTTGGTTGAGCAAACTTTCTTGAAGGGCTGACTTGTAGGCACCAAAGGTTTCGTCGTTATAAGCAACCATAATCAAAGCTTTTTTCTTTTCACCCTGTGTTTCTGGATTGGCTTTTTTAACCGCATCGATTTTAGCTTGCAATTGCTCTGCGTATTGGTTTGCCTTGTCTTGGACATTGAAAATGGTACCAAGATTCTTCACATCTTCTACGATATTTCCCAAATCCTGTTGGATATTTGAAAGTGAGGCTTTTTGCGTATAAACAGGGATTTTATTTTCATTCCAAGCACTGATAGTTCCCATTGACTTTTCAGAGAACATCATGTTTCGTCCCATCAAGGCATCTGGTTCATAAGAAAGAACCGTTTCTTGTGAGACTGATTTCTTATCACCAATATGAGGGATGGCTTCAATGGCATCCTTGTATTTACCAGTTACGGCATTATCAGGATTGAGCATGCCGGCAATTTTATCCTTCAAACCAAGTTCAAGTAGGATTTCAGTTGTTGAAAGATTGTTGGTGATGACCTTTTCAGGTGCCTTTTCAAAGACTTGTTCGACTTCATTTCCTTTAGCATCATAAGTTTTGATGGTTACAGGATAGCTGGTTTCTGTACTAGCCTTTTGACTTGTCTCTGTGCTTGATTGTGTGGTAGCTTTTTCTGTTGCACTATTTCCACAAGCTGCTAAAGTTAAGGTAGCTACTGTTAGGAGCAAAATACTAAGTGATTTTTTCATGTTTTGTTTTCCTTTTCATTTTTTATAAATAGTGAATCATGGCTTGCTGGTCTTCCGTCCAAGTAACCTTACTTTGGACACCATAGACAGCCTGCAAAGACTCAGGAGTGATGGTCTCTTTTGGTGTACCTTGGTAAACTATCTCCCCTTCTTTCATCAGATAGAGATAGTCTGAATAGCGACAAGCTAGCTGAATATCATGTAAGACGGCTAACACATTAATCTGGAGATTTTTGACAATGGTTAACAAGTCCAGTTGGTATTTGATATCTAGATGATTGGTCGGTTCGTCTAAGAGCAAGAGTGAAGGTTCTTGAGCTAAGGCGCGTGCTAACAAAACTCGCTGTCTCTCTCCTCCTGATAGAGAAGAGTAAAGGCGATTTCTCTTTTCGAGCATATCTACCTTGGCTAGAGCATCCTCAACCAAGGCAAAGTCTTTTTCTTTTTCCTTTTGTAAGAAAGAGATATGGGGTGTTCTGCCCAGCATAACGATTTCTTCAACCGTACAATCAAATTGGAGTTGATTGAACTGGGTGATGACTGCCATCTGTTTTGCCGTTTCCTTAACGCTCATTTGTTCTATCGGTTTCCCATCAAGGGAAATCAAACCCTGATCAGGCTTTTCTTGTCGATAGAGGAGTTTCAGCAAGCTAGTCTTCCCACTTCCATTGGGTCCCAAAATAGTATGAAATTGCTTGCCCTCCAGTTTGAGCGACACTCCTTTGAGAATTTTTTTATCTCCGATTCCAAAGTGAATATCCTGGCACATTAAGTCCATATCAAACCTTCACCTCCCCTCGTCTACTTCCAACCATGTAGATAAAGAAAGGGGCACCTACTAGGGCCGTGAAAATCCCAATCGGCAGCTCAGCATTTTGAATCAAGACACGAGCAAGAACATCTGCCCAAACAACAAAAAGCGCGCCGAGCAAAGTAGCTATCGGAAAAAGTCTTCTGTAATTTGTCCCCACCAAGCTTCGTGCCAAATGAGGTGTGATGAGACCAACAAAACCAATAATCCCACAAGTCGATACCAAGATTGCTGTCATTATAGCCACAATCGTCACGTAGAGATACCAGTAAAAACGTAGGGGAATCCCTAAGGTCAAAGCCGCCTCATCACCCATCATCATGGCATTAAAAACACGATATTGGGTAGAGAAAAATAAAAAAGCAATTCCCACGATTATAGTTGGCAAGGTTAAGTGAGCCCAGGAAGTCCCCGCTAAAGAACCCATGGTCCAAAACTTGATGGTCATGACACTATCAGCATTAGCGCCAATTGAAATAATAAAGTTTGAAAAAGCCAAAAATAGTGCATTCACAACTGTCCCTGATAAAATCAGGCTTGAAGTTGTCATCCTGCCTTGCATGGAAGCAATCAGAAGGACTGCAACTGTTGCCACAAGCGCTCCAAGGAAAGAGCCGAGACCAATCATGACCTTAAATCCGAGGATGATGCTCAAAGTCGCACCAAAGGTTGCCCCAGCTGAAATTCCTAACACATAGGGTTCTGCGATTGGATTATTGACTGTTGACTGCATAACGCTACCACACATGGAAAGGCCAGCACCAACTATCAAACCAAGAAAAACCCGTGGTAATCTCATATTCCAAACAATCGCAAGTGTAGACTTCGAAAGGTCTCCTATATCCAGAGGGGCTCCCATCTTACTCAAAATAATCCGATAGGTATCACTCAAGCTAATTTGAACTGAACCCATAGAAACAGCCAAAAATAGAGAAACTCCCAAAGCTCCGACCAACAGAGCTAGGAGAAAAACATATCGCAGGTTTTGATGGCTTCCAGAAGATTTGGAAATCATGAAACCCTCCCTTAATAAAATTAAAAATTTAGACAATTTTCATAAATAGTATACCACATTTCCAAATCTGGAACAAGGCTAGAAAGATACAGATAAAAAGACTGTTAAAACTAGGGAGCTGATTGAGCTCAGGCTAAAATCCTAGTGAACCAAAAATCTCCCCCAAGGGAGACATATCTGGTTTGTTTTACCTTATAGTGCTAGGAAACGTAACCGAAGATCATACTTGAGTATATCGATGTAAGGTGAGAAAAATAAAAAAAGCTCTCTGAAGTCAGAGAACTCATTTGAGCTCGGGCTAAAATCCTAGGGAAAAAGATGAAACTCCTTGTGTTCATCGAACACTGTGTCCTTTCCCTATTTTCATACGGATTTTTAACGCCCTTAGCATCATGATTCTTGCTGGATAAAACGTTTATAGACTAGGCGGCAAGCCGAAGATTGTACAAAAATTTTAGTGAAACAAAAAAATCTCCCCGAAGGGAGAAGATCTGGTTTATTTTACCTTACAGTGCTAGGAACCGTAACCGAAGATTATACTTGAGTATATCGAGGTAAGGTGACAACGCAATGTAAGTGGAAAATAAAGCAGATTAACGACGAAGTCCAAGAGAGTTGATCAACTCACGGTAACGGTTAACGTCGTTTTTACGCAAGTATGCAAGCAAGTTACGACGGCGACCGATTTTCTTCATCAATCCACGGTAAGTAGCGTGGTCTTTTTTGTGTTGTTTGATGTGTTCGTTAAGGTGGTTGATTTCCCAAGTAAGGACAGCAACTTGAACCTCTACTGAACCTGTATCACCTTCGTGACGTGCATATTGTGCGATGATTTCATTTTTTTTCTCTTTTGAGATTGCCATGATGTTTCTCCTTTTTATTTGGCTTCATCCGAGTGACAGGTTGGCATGCCTGTAACCAAGAAGAAGTTATTTGTCTTTACGACAATCTCTATTCTACCAATAACTAACTTCTTTGTCAACTGATTTACTATTCTTACCGCAAAAGTGCTATAATAGTTATAGGAAGGATATCTAAGTAGACATCTTGAAAAGAGAGGTGATTACCATGCGTAAATTCCCGCAATATCTCCCCTACTATCTGGTCGTATTTTTCTTTTATTGGCCACTTTATGAGCTGTTATTACGGACTATTACTGAAAACTATATCTTGAAGGAACTCACCATCGGCAACGTTATTATCTTCTCTCCACTGGTGACTTTCATAGCATCACTATTCTACTCTTATCATTTCAAGTTCTCAGTTTGGTGGTTAATTGGAGTTGGCTTGCTCTTTTGCTTTACCATCATTACCTTCGGAGAATTTATCCTTCTCTACTTCCTAGCCTATGAAATCTTTGCCCTCGCAGGTATGGCTATCGGTGCCGCTATTAAGAATCTAGTGCAAAAACTGAAAAGGAAAAAACTTTCACAAAAACCTTGAAAAATCTCACAATCATGCTATAATAATGCATAGAGACAAGTCACTTAGAATCTTTCTTTTAGAGAGTGCGTGGTTGCTGAGAACGCATAGGGAGTCTAAACTGATACTACTCTACTAACTTTTATGCAAACATAAAACGGTGGCCACGTTAGAGCCAATCAGAGGTGTCAACAGTTTTTGTTGTACATAAATGAAGGTGGAACCACGTTGCGACGTCCTTTCGAGGATGTCGCTTTTTGTTTTTCTTGATTTAAGTCTGTAAAAATAGGGAAACACTTCTGCTATAAAAATAATTGATAACTAATAATATAAGGAGAAAACCATGATTAAAATTACTTTCCCAGATGGCGCTGTTCGTGAATTCGAATCTGGCGTTACAACTTTTGAAATTGCTCAATCCATCAGCAATTCTTTGGCTAAAAAAGCCCTTGCTGGTAAATTCAACGGCAAACTCATTGACACAACTCGTGCTATCACCGAAGATGGAAGCATTGAAATCGTGACACCTGATCACGAAGATGCCCTTCCAATCTTGCGTCACTCTGCAGCACACTTATTTGCCCAAGCTGCTCGTCGCCTTTTCCCAGATATTCACTTGGGTGTTGGTCCAGCTATCGAAGATGGTTTCTACTACGATACAGACAACCAAGCAGGTCAAATCTCTAACGAAGACCTTCCTCGTATCGAAGAAGAAATGAAGAAAATCGTGAAAGAAAACTTCCCATCTATTCGTGAGGAAGTGACTAAAGATGAAGCGCGTGAAATTTTCAAAAACGATCCATACAAGTTGGAATTGATTGAAGAACACTCTGAAGATGAAGGTGGTTTGACTATCTACCGTCAAGGTGAATATGTAGACCTTTGCCGTGGCCCACACGTCCCATCAACAGATCGCATCCAAATCTTCCACCTTCTTAACGTAGCTGGTGCTTACTGGCGTGGAAATAGCGACAACGCTATGATGCAACGTATCTACGGTACAGCTTGGTTTGACAAGAAAGACTTGAAGAACTACCTTCAAATGCGTGAAGAAGCTAAAGAACGTGACCACCGTAAACTTGGTAAAGAATTGGATCTCTTTATGATTTCTCAAGAAGTTGGTCAAGGTCTTCCATTCTGGTTGCCAAATGGAGCGACTATTCGTCGTGAATTGGAACGCTACATCGTCGATAAGGAAATCGCTGCTGGTTACCAACACGTCTACACTCCACCAATTGCCTCAGTAGAACTTTACAAGACTTCTGGTCACTGGGATCACTACCGTGAAGATATGTTCCCAACCATGGATATGGGTGATGGTGAAGAATTCGTTCTTCGTCCAATGAACTGTCCTCACCATATCGAGGTCTTTAAACACCATGTTCACTCTTACCGTGAATTGCCAATCCGTATTGCTGAAATCGGTATGATGCACCGTTATGAAAAATCTGGTGCTCTCACAGGGCTTCAACGTGTAAGAGAAATGTCACTTAATGACGGTCACACTTTCGTAACACCTGAACAAATTAAAGATGAATTCCAACGTACACTTCAATTGATTATCGACGTTTACGAAGATTTCAACTTGACTGACTATCGTTTCCGTTTATCATATCGTGACCCTCAAGATACTCACAAGTACTTTGATAATGATGAGATGTGGGAAAATGCTCAACGCATGTTGAAATCAGCTATGGATGACATGGGACTTGACTACTTTGAAGCTGAAGGGGAAGCAGCCTTCTACGGACCAAAATTGGATATCCAAGTTAAGACTGCCCTTGGAAAAGAAGAAACCCTTTCTACTATCCAGCTTGACTTCTTGCTTCCAGAGCGCTTCGACCTTAAATACATCGGAGCTGATGGTGAAGAACACCGTCCAGTTATGATCCACCGTGGTGTTATCTCAACTATGGAACGCTTCACAGCTATCTTGATTGAAAACTACAAGGGTGCCTTCCCTACATGGCTTGCACCTCACCAAGTAACTCTTATCCCAGTTTCTAACGAAAAACACGTGGACTACGCTTGGGAAGTAGCTAAGAAACTTCGTGACCGTGGTGTCCGTGCCGATGTGGATGAACGTAATGAAAAAATGCAGTTCAAGATCCGTGCTTCTCAAACTCAAAAGATTCCTTACCAATTGATCGTTGGTGACAAGGAAATGGAAGAGAAGGCTGTAAACGTTCGCCGTTATGGTCAAAAAGAAACAGAAACCATGCCGGTAGATGCATTTGTAGAATTGATTCTTGCAGATATTGCCAACAAATCACGAGTTGAAAAATAAACGATAAAATCTGGGATAATATTTCCAGCTAGCTAAAAAAGCAACAACTGTTTCAGCTGTTGCTTTTTTATTTAGCCTAAGCTAGTAGTGATTTGTAAAACCACCACAAATGGTATCCTCATCAACGATCCTTTCTATCCACTAACTTTGGGATATAGGATATCCTCCTAAGATTTGCTTCCTCGAGTTAGAAAAGGTCAATATCCTCAATCCTTGTCTGCTTCATTTTCTTTTACGAGATCTTTTTGTGAATCTTTTTCAGAGAGTTTTTGATCGATATACTTATTAATGGTTTCATAAAATTCCTTGGTCATCTCACTATCTAATTTTGTCGAATTATGGACTTGATTGACTTTCAATTGAACAGATTGAATACCGTAAGAGGCTTGTTTTTGGCGGATCGTTTCTAATTCTTCTTCTGAAATCGGCTCTCCAACAACCGTCAAGACTAATTCATTGCTACTTGACTTGTAGACTTGATTAATGACCGTATGATTAGCGAACTCTTTTCCTACAAACTGTTTAATCCCTTCTTTTCGTGCTTGATCTATCGTCAGAGTGACTGCTGAATAGCTGGCTGGAAGAACCAATAATACAATTAAGGATATCAACCCAATTCTCATTTTAATGTTTAGCTCTTTAAATGAACTTAAAGGAGATTTTCTCATCAAAATTCTTGTTCCAACAATGTTGATTAGCATGATAAAGACACAGTTGATCAAGAAAAGATAGAGAGCTCCGAATAAAAATCGTACATTTCCATTAGCTAAACCATAACCTGCAGTACAGATAGGTGGCATCAGAGCTGTTGCAATGGCTACTCCAGGCACGATATTATTTGCTTCTTTTTTCCTTGAACCAATTACACCTGCAATCCCACCAGCAATAGCAATGAGAACATCCCAAATGGTTGGAGATGTTCGTGCAATCAACTCGCTACTTGTATAAGATAAGGGAGAAATCCAGAAATACAGAGTCGAGACAAGCAAACTGACTAATACTTGAGTAAATAAAACCTCTAGAGATTGCTTGATTAAACGCGTATCAAAAATAGCTAAACCGAATCCCAGTCCAACAATCGGTGTCATAAGAGGGGAAATCAGCATGGCTCCAATAATGACAGCTGTTGAATTCATATTTAGACCTATAGAGGCAATAAAAATCGCACACATTAAAATTGCTGTATCTCTTAATCGAACATGAAGATCATCATATAATTTTTCACGGTATTCACGTGTTGAATAGTTTCCGGTCATTGGTTACTCCTTTTATTTCATATAATCTTGTTTCTGCAAAGACGATGGCAGAGAGACTTCTGTCCAATCTTACATATTTTTAATTCTCACCTGTCATTCTTTTGAAAATTATCCTTTAAATATCCATCAGTCCATCCTTAACATTATATCAAAAATTTTACAGCCTTTCTCTGAAGAAATCAAGCAATTTAAGAGATAGAGAAAGGTAGAAATTTTTATTTCCTTATCCGCAGAAGAAAAAACGTTATCTCCTCTGAAAGAAGATAACGTTTTAATGTTTAAACATGATGAGTGTGTTTGGTTTTCCAATTTTGTATCATGCAAATCTCCCAAGGTGTTGTGTTCCCCAAGGTAAACTCGCAAATTATGGCTACTAAGATAGAGTATCCAATATAATCTAGGATTCCTCCGTCAAAATAACGTTCTGACTTTACATTATATCCTTTATTTTTATATTTGAACAATCTTACGATAGCTTCTTGAAGTAATCACAAAGATTAGGACATAAACTAAAGCAAAGATACCACAAATAGAAAGTGTTACACTTAACATCATGGCTGAATCAACAACACCAACGACCTTGAGAATCAGGCTCAACATGTGATAAGCAAAAGCCAGATGAAGAAAGGCAAAGGCCAGAGGTAAGAAGAAAACAGTCAAGACCTGCTTGTTAATGGTTTGCTTGATTTGTTTTTGATCCAAACCAACCTTTTGCAGAATGACAAAGCGTTCACGGTCTTCATAACCTTCTGAAATTTGTTTATAGTAGATAACGAGTACAGTACCTACCATAAAGATGATAGAGAGAAAAATACCGATAAAGAGGACTCCACCAAAGAGAGCGTTCATTTCGACAGTTGACTCACTCGCAATGTTTGCACCGTAAACCATACCATTCTCGTTCTTGAGATTGTGACTGAAATTATTCACATACGCATCGAAATCATCAGATAGCTTTAACTGTTCCTCTTTACTTGCTGTCACATCCATTCCACCATATAGCTGAGTGTATATAGCAGAATCCTGGTATTTATCTAAAAAGTCCTGCAAATTTGAGACAACAAGGTAGTTATAATCTGAGATCAAAAGTACATACTGGTTAGCAACATGGTCTCTGAGGAAATCTTGCTGGATTTCTTGCTTGATAGTATAGTTCTGATTGTTAAGACTGAATGCTTTTTGACCTTTAAGGCCATCGTTCTTAGCGAATAGTCCCACCTCATTATTCGTAAGGTTCAGCTTTTGTCCAGTCATTTTTTCATAATCCTTTTGATCAAAGACTAGGAAAACTGTCTTGGGCATAACACTATTTTGACCTTTTGCAAAGGTGGTTAATTTGGTACCATCTTGACTAGAAAGGCCGAAACTTGCATAGCTAAGAACATCCTTAGTGCTGATTGTTAGGTTCTTTTCCTTGGCATACTGAGTTAAAAGTTGGTCTAAATCCTCAACTTCTACATTTTGTCCTGAAATTGACATATCGTGAGGATACAGGAGTTTTTTAATATTTTCAGAACCATTGTAGATACTGGTTGCTGCCGACATGGTGACCAAAACCATGGTGGAAAGGATGGCAATAGTCGCTAAACCAACCGCATTTTTCTTCATACGAAAGATAAGGTTAGAAACAGAGATGAGATTATTTGGTTGGTAGTAATATCTCTTGTTTTTCTTGAGCATTTTCAAGAAAACTGTAATCCCAGCATTGAACAAGAGATAGGTTCCTAAAATGACCAGTATTACAGCTAAAAAGAAGGTAGAAATAGCTAATAGAGCATTTGTTACGCTTTGAGCTAGATAATAGCCACTACCTAAAGAGAGTAGTCCCAAGATTGTCTGAAACACTAGGAAACGGCCCTTCTTCTCACCTTTTGCTTTCTCACGAGATAGTTGGAGAGCATCCATACGGATAATGCGGATAGCATTTAGGAAGACAATGACTAAAAAGATAAAACCAAATACCAAAAGGATGGAAAGGACTACGGACCATTGGAAGGTTGCGACTAACTCCACCTTCATCTTTGAAAGTTTGAGCAATAAAGCGAAAATCAGATTGTCAAAGAGGGCACCAATCCCAATCCCAGCAGTGACTGTTACTAGACCAAAAATCAGGAGTTCCTTGAAGGTCATACCAATCAAATGTCGCTTTTCTAGTCCCAACATGCCATATATACCCAGTTCTTTGGAACGATTTTTCATGACAAAACTGTTGGCATAAAGGACGATAATAGCAGATGCAAGTGTTACTACGATGAGACCTAGTTGTAGGGTAAATTGAATAGAAGATCCACCCCGCATTTCTACCATTTTAGGATTAAAAGTTAATGAATAAAATAGGTAGCTGATAGTAACTGCAAGGAGAACTGCTAGTGCAAAAGGATAATAGAGTTTGCGGTTTTTGATTAAGTTGGAGATGGCCAACTTATTGGTTAATCGAAACATACTAGTTCACCTCACTTGCCATAACAGTCAAGGTGTCAGAGATTTCTTGGAACATCTGACGATCAGTTTTTTCACCACGGTAGATTTGATTGTAAAGAATGCCGTCCTTGATAAAAAGGACACGTTTCGCACGGCTGGCTGCAGCTGTTGAGTGAGTTACCATGAGAATGGTCTGTCCTTGTTCATTGATCTGATCAAAAATATCAAGGAGGGCTGCAGATGACTTAGAATCTAGAGCTCCTGTTGGCTCATCAGCAAGGAGAATTTCTGGTTCTGTAATGATAGCGCGTGCAACTGCTACCCGTTGTTTTTGTCCCCCAGAGATTTCATAAGGGTACTTCTCTTGCAATTGGTTGATGCCAAGATTTTCAGCCGTCACTACCAATTTTTTCATCATTTCTGTAATAGGCTTTCTAGACAATACCAAAGGGAGTAAGATATTGTCTTTAACAGAAAGCGTATCTAACAAATTGAAGTCTTGGAAGACAAAGCCTAACTTTTCACGACGGAAGCTTGATGCTTCAGTATTTTTAATGGTTGCTGTGTCTGTTCCGTTTAGGAAGACCTGACCACGAGTTGGTTTGTCAAGCATGGCGAGAATATTGAGTAGGGTTGATTTCCCAGAACCAGATTCACCCATAATGGCAACGTAATCGCCCTTTTCTACGGTAAAGTGAATATCTTTTAGAGCTTCTACTTGGTTGCCTTGGAAACGAGTTTTATAAATTTTTTGTACGTGTTTTACATCTAATAGTGTCATGATAATCTCCTTTTTAATATCCCATTAATTGAAACTGAGCCTGCATAATAGCGCAACCGAGCTGAACCCGCTCGATCTCTTTTGGACTTGGTTTACTTGTATGTTTCTTTTGTAAGATTGTTTTCATGGTTTCTCTCCTTTTTCTTTATGCTATAAGTTTACTCCAAATAAAGAGGTCTTGCCATAACATAACCTTACAAAAGAGGTCTGTAATCTTACATTTTTGTAAGATTACAATTTTTTATCTGATTGAAACTTGCTTTCTTACCATAAAAAGGTCTAAAGAAGAGCCTGAAAGGTTTCTTCCAAGCTCTTAGCAATTCTTTTCATTCGATCAGTAGGTTTACTACTGAAAACTTGATACGCACAATCGTACCTTGACCAATTTCAGATTCAATACGGATTTGATGTCCTAATTCTTGGGTGATTTTTTGGGTCAAGTAAAGTCCAAGTCCAGATGACTGCTGGGTCATACGCCCATTATACCCTGAAAATCCACGTTCAAAGACTCGCAATTGATCACTGTTTTTAATGCCAATCCCAGTATCTTTGATGCAAAGTTCTTGATCTTCCATATAGATCTCAATTCCACCTTCAATTGTGTATTTGAGGCTATTTGAAAGGATTTGTTCAATAACTACTAACAGCCATTTTTTATCAGTCACAATGCTTCTATCCAAGTCATGCAGATTAACACTTAAACCTTTCTGGATAAAGAAAATCGCATATTTGCGAATGACTTCCTTGACCAAATCCTCCACATTTTCTTTCTTCAAAACCAGATCATCATGGAAGCTCTCTAAGCGTAGGTATTGGAGAACGAGATTGGTGTAGGAATCAATCTTAAAAATTTCCTGTTCTAGCTGTTGCTTCAATTGGCGATCTTCCACCTCACTCACTAGAAGTTTACTAGCTGAAATGGGTGTTTTTATCTGATGCACCCAGAGAGTATAGTAGTCCACCAAGTCATTATAGCGATTTTCCGCATCTGATTTCTTTTGATAGAGTTCTTCTTCACTTTTCTCTAGTTTTTCAGTTAGTAGTGCCTCCATTGGGGACTTGGCTTCTCTTTTTCCGTAAAACAATTCCTTACGATAGCGTTGCAATTCTATCAAGAAATCATAGACCAAAAACAAAAGTGTCAAAAAGGTAGATAGAAAGAAGAAATAGTTAAAGTAGGGCACTTGGTTATCAAATAAGACCTCAAAGAGAAAAAGTAAACCTGTAAGTAAGAGAATAAACACGAAAAAACGGCTACGCGAACAGATATAAGCTAGAAAATAACTTTTAAAATCAAGCATGTTTCAATCCGTACCCTATTCCTTTCTTGGTTTCGATAAAACCAATCAAACCTTCTTCCTCCAATTTCTTACGTAAGCGGGCGACGTTTACGGACAAGGTATTATCATCGATAAAGAAGTCACTATTCCAGAGCTCCCGCATCAAATCGTCACGCGCTACGATATTTCCCGCATGCTCAAACAAAACACGTAAAATCTGAAATTCATTCTTGGTTAGGCTGATAGCTTTGCCATTGACATGCACATCCATAGACTTGGTATTGAGGATAACTCCAACATACTCTAAGAGACTTTCATCCCGTCCAAACTCATAGGAACGACGCAACAAGCCCTGTACCTTTGCTAAAAGGACCTGCTGGTCAAAAGGCTTGGTCACAAAATCGTCAGCTCCCATATTAATAGCCATCACGATGTCCATAGCCTGGTCTCTTGAAGACAGAAACATAATAGGAACTTTGGAAATCTTGCGAATTTCCTGGCACCAATGATAGCCATTAAAGAGAGGCAAGCCGATATCCATGAGAACCAGGTGAGGCTCAGACTGAACAAATAGAGTTAGAACTTCCATGAAGTCTTCTACCATGACTACCTCAAACCCCCATTCAGAGAGCATTTTCCCAACTTGCTGACGGATGACTGGATCATCTTCTACTAGTAAAATCTTATGCATCTGCTCCTCCTTTTTCTATATTATAGCAAAATTCTCCTCACTACTAGCGAAATTGATGTAAATCTGATAAGATAAAAGTTAAGAAAGGAGTTCCCATGACCAATATTTTCGACTACCTAACTGACGTTCAATACGATTCTTTTTACGATCTTCCCTTAAATGAACTGGATATACTTGCTTTTACAGAGCTGACTTATCTTCCTTTTGATAACTTATTGGAACAGCCTGTCAATCGTCTAAGCGATGTCGCAACCCGTGTTCCTCGTGAGACTAACATGTTGACCAATAAAGAACGTCTTCAACTCCTCGATCAGTTATCCCAGCACAAACGTTTTAAAAATAGCAAACTCTCTAACTTTATTAACGAGATTGATACGGAGCAACAGAAACAGTTCGCTGCTATGACCTATCGTCTGAACCTAGATACTTATCTGATTGTCTTTCGTGGCACAGACGATAGTATTATTGGCTGGAAGGAAGATTTTCATATGACCTATATGAAGGAAATCCCTGCCCAAAAGCATGCTCTTGAATACTTGGAAGATTTCTTTAAACAACATCCAAAACAAAAAGTGATTATAGCTGGGCATTCTAAAGGTGGGAATCTAGCCGTCTATGCTGCTAGTCAAATCCAACCTGAATTGCAGGAAAAAATCTCAGCAGTTTATACCTATGACGCTCCTGGTTTGCAGGCTCATCTGACTGAAACCACTGGTTATCAAGATGTTATTCCAAAAATTCGTCGCTATGTCCCACAGGGATCTGTCATTGGCATGATGCTAGAAGTCCCCGATACACCTATCGTCGTCAAGTCTACAGCTCTCGGAGGAATCGCTCAACACAGTACCTTTAGTTGGCTGACAGAGGGACACCACTTTGTCCAACTAGAGGCCATCAGTAGCGAAAGTCTCCAAATCAAAGACACTCTTAAAGAATGGGTGGACAGTGTGCCCGATGAAGAACTAGAACTCTACTTTGATCTCTTCTTTGGTACCATTCTAGAATCTGGAATCAGCTCCATTAATGAACTGTCTTCTAAAAATGCTATTGACCATGTTCGACAACTTGTTTCTCAAGCTCAGACTCTGGAGCCTGAGCAAGTCGAAATCTTAAAAAACCTGACACAACTCCTACTGGATGCACGCTTCCAAGCCTGGAAAAATCATTTTTAATAACAAGAAAGTCCCTTCCTTTAGAGCCCACTGAAAAAGTCATCCAATAGATGGCTTTTTTGTTATACTAGAGATGAGGTGAAATGATGCTTGATAATCAGTTAACTATGGATGTCAGTCCTTATTCTAGTTTGTATAATATCGTGGTTC
>NZ_JASGZS010000004.1:0-106112 GCF_047465525.1 Streptococcus infantis
GGTGTTATAAGGAGGGTGCAAAGTCTAAAACTTATTCAATAACCATTAAGAGTAACGACCATCTTTTCCAGAAGAAATTTCAGGAAACACCTTATTTTAAAGAAATGGCCAGACATCGCTATAAAATTGAAGCGAAGAATGCCGAACTAAAACAGAGACATGGCTTTGATGTCGCAAGGGCATCGGGTCTTTTCAACATGGAGTTACAGGCAGCCACAAGCATCTTCGTGGTCAATATGAAACGAATTATGACCTTAATAAATAAAAAATAACCGAGGAATTCGCTCAAATTGATGAGTGGTTCCTCGGTTTTCATTTTATTAAAAGTAAGAGAGTTACTTTTTCAGTGGGCTTGTAATTCCAAGGGTTTTGCTATTGTTTTATACACTTTATACACTTTATACACTTTATACATTAAAATAAAAACATATATAGGGATAATAGGAACCCCATTTTTGAAACATAATATAAGGAAATTTTTTTATTTCCGTGTTTTTCGTATAAAGTGTATAAAACCCTTGATATGACAACGTTTTTAAGTGTATAAAATTTTTGCCCTACTGTATAAAGTGTATAAAATTCTTATTTTCTTTTTCTTCTCTTTTTGTACTCTGGCCAATGGTTGTAATACCCGCGTTCATTCTTTGGCTTTTTCTGCTTTTCGGGTGTCTCCCTACCATTAGCGTAAACTATACTCGCAAACGGCGGTAGATCTTCTTTAGGATAAAAACCTTTATGGATCTGTTGCCCTGCAGGGATAACCTTCTGGCCAACTGCGAAACCTTCAGGCAAGTTGCTTTTGATTTCTCGATGTAAGCCCATTTCTGACCTATTTTCTTTAATACCATAGTATTCTAGGAAACCTTTCCAAACGTGATATACAAAACTATTAGGGATAAACTCACTTGTCAATTCATCAGTAAAAAACTTAGAAACAAAATCAATAACGGGGTTCATGTCCTTATGGTGTTCTTCAAGTATTTCAATAGACTTCGTAGGGTTAATGTCAGCGATTGGTGTTTCAATGGCCAACTTAACCAGGTACTCCAGAACTTCTTTGCGGTTAATGTAATCGTCTTTGATAGCCTTATTCGGTTTATCTTTGAATACTTTGGTAAAAGGTAAAATTCTAAATCGCCTATCAATAGCTGATTTATCCCCGTTCATTCTTGGTAAACCATTAGAAGATTGTACTACCGTCATATTAAGGCGTATGCTGTAAGGGCGTTTCCCTTTGTCCTCTATGGTCATTATGTCGCCTGTTGCTAAGCTAAACATATCTGAAGTGTCTCTAATTACTGCGTCCTTTTGGACATCATCACCGATTACAAGCGACTTCCCTAATAATATAGAGGTTGAAAATTGGCTTTTTGTTAAACCAGTGATTTTCAAACTGGCCACATTTTCCATACCAACTAAGTTTATAAGTAACTGCTGAAAAGTTCCTTTTCCTGTTCCACCTTCACCGAAAAGCCAAAAGATTTTTTGCAATGACTGCCCTGTGACGCTTGCTTTTATAATCTGGATAGCAAGGTTATAAAGCTCCTTGTCACCGTCAAACAACTCTAAAAGCCAAGCTGTCGGCTTCCAGCCGTTAATTATAGGCTCTTCTGCTCCAGGGCTATAACCTGTTTTTATCTTTCTTGTTGCTGTAATCTCTGGTGTAGTTTCTTCAAAAATGCCTGTCTTAGCATTGTATAGCTGTTTCCCAATTACAGTATAATTGCCTTGGATTTCCCTCATTTGGCTCTGTCTAGCTATTTTATAAAGTGTGTCAAATGCCTGTTTTTCCGTTGCGTTTGGATAAATGACAGAAATAAGATCTTGCAAAAATTCATTATCCTCTAACCAGATACCAAAATCAGGATTATAGAAATATAATGGGGCTTTTTGCCCTTGTGCCTCTGGCTTAATTCTAATAAATCGGACGTACTTTTTTAACATAATAGCAACTCCCAGCGGATTAGTTGGTAAGGCCTTACTGCTCTTTTCCTCGCCTTTCTGCTGGGCTAGTTCTTCATGCTGGGCCTCGGTCAACCTGCCTGCCTTTACATTTTCAAGGTGTTTGCTGTCTGTCATAACTTCTTCATAAGTTTGCTGATAAGCCTTGTCCTTGATTTCTTGACACTCTTTGATAAGTTGCCCCCTAACACCTTTGAAAGTCTTAAAGTGCTTATCCTCACTTTCACGCGCCTCTAAGATTTCACTTTCCAGGCTTTTTAATTTCTCCTTTTCTATGGTTCTACCCTCTCTTTCTGTATTCTGCCCGTGCTATGCTACTGAATGTACGGTCTAGTTCCTTCTCTGGTAGGGGGTTAGCCGTCACGCTATTAGCTATCTTTGTCAGCTCGTAGGCGGTCTCTAGATCACAATCAACCCACTTGTTAAAGAGTAAGCCTACAAATCGTGTCACTGCCACGTTACGCCCTCCCTCGTCTCCAAAGCCATTAAAAAGCGTGTCAATGATTCTCATGGTCATCGATCTCTGGCCACTCGTTCTGGGTGTGATTTTTCCAGTAGTTTCTTGCTTCGCTCTTGGTTCAACCTTGGGGACTGGATAATCTAGGCCATGCTCGACAATTTTCTGATATCCTGATGGTTCTCCAGTGGTTACTGGTAGGCCTTGGAGTTGTGACCAGGTTAGACTGGCCATGTCAAAGGGTAACCCTATCTTGTCAGCAATCTCCTTCACTACCTGCTTATAGGTTGCCTCATTCATCACGTTGTCAGGCTTCACCACAAGGCGAAAACGGGGCTTTTCTATGCTATGGTACAAGATGTAGGAGTAGCCAAACAAGGCGCTAGAAACGGCTTCTATGAAGTCCTCAGACGTTCCCTGTATATCGTCATAATCAAGAAAAATCAAATCCCGATAGATTAGACTGGAGTTGTTTCGCTTGTAACTGCCATTCTTTTCTGGTGTCACTTTCCCACTGATACAGTAAGGCGCTTGTGTACGTTTAAATTCTTCAATGTTTGCCCCTTCAGGGACTACCAAAGGCTTAAAGCGTTCAATGTACTGGAACGGCTCAATCTTATCAAATGGATAGACAAGATTACTCTGAAAACCTTTAGCCTCATAAATTGCCACATTATCGCCCCTTTCTACGTTTTTTCTTCAGCTTTTTAAGCCTTTGCTGCTCCTTTTGCTGGTCTAGGGTAGGCCTGCGCTCTTTGTAAAATTTAATATTGTGATAATGTCCTTTATTATCTGCCGGATGAATACTATACCTTGCCATTTTCCACCCCCATAAACTTCCAGATGTCAGATATTTTATAATAGATTTTCCTAGTGTCTTCTAGTGGGGGCTGGTATCGTCTTAGCCCAGCATCTTCCCACTTTTGAAGTGTCTTATATTTTACGTCTAACTCGTCCATGACTTCCTGGGCTGAGATTAACCCTGTCAATCGTGGTTTGACTGTATCACGCGCTTCCAGGTAATTCTCCACAAGCTCCAGAACGCCATGAGTTAGCTCATATTCGCTTTCTTTGCTGAGACTAAACATATTCATCAGCTCCCTTCAGTAGTTGCTTGTAGCTCTCTAAATCAGCATTTAAAAGGACAGTTAGACGCTTCTGCTCCTCCTGTACTTGGTTATAGAATGCCTTTGCTCCATCCAGTAGCTCCTCTTTGTTAGCTGGGATAAAGTAGCCTCTGAAAGCTCCGTGACGTACCCCGATGATAGGAACACCATAGCGCGTGATCAGGCGACTGATAATGTCCTGTACGGTTCTTTCTGCTAGCTTAGTGAGTAAGCTGATTTCTGCCCCTGTGATGGAGTTTTCAGCCCCCACTTTGATTAGTCTTAATACTCGCTTGTCATTCTCTGTCAGACTCATTCAATTCCTCCCCATACGTTGACCCCTGCAAGCTGGATATAACGGCCATAATCAGGGTTTAAATCCTCGCTAGGTGTTTCTATCGTCTGTTTGTTTCCTCGCTCAATTCGGGCGCTTTTTTGGCGGTCTAGGTGGTTTAGATAGAGTAGTAAACCAATAGCTACCACAATAAAGATAACCGCCTGTATGTTGGTTAAATCTAATTCATTCATGCTATGCCCTCGCTTGATAGTTTTTGATATAGTCCACTTGGTCACTTCGTTCCATCTTCAGGAAGTCGTCCAATTCTTCGGTACTTACTTTTCTGTTTACAAAATCAGCGATAAACTGGAATAGGTTTGGATTTTTTGCCTTGATCTCAGCCATTCGTTTATCAAATTCTGCTTGTGTCATGTTGTCTAAGTCTAGTGTCATTTTATTGCTCCTAATCAATCATCATTCCACGAGTATATAAGGATGAGTCTGTCCATGAATCCAAAACGTTCTTTTTCCCTCGTTTTTTCTTTGCGATATCAACCGCTATGACTTCCCAAACGTAATTTATTAACTGGCTTTGATTCATCGGGTAGGCATTTTCTTTAGTTATTTCAGCTAGGTAAGTGTTTAAGAAAAGAAAACCATCAAAGTTGGAAAGTAGCTTTATAAACTTAGTATCCCCCCAAAAATTTCTGTAATAAGACTCTTCTCGTCCTTCTTGTTCACCTATTACCTCAGCAATCACCCTCTGTTTCATCCTTTCCGTCTGTTC
Organism: Streptococcus infantis; assembly: GCF_047465525.1. Lineage (GTDB taxonomy): Bacteria > Bacillota > Bacilli > Lactobacillales > Streptococcaceae > Streptococcus > Streptococcus infantis_R. The sequence goes on from NZ_JASGZS010000004.1 coordinate 4,590, forward strand.
CTTAAGCGTTTGCTGTTGTTCATGGTATTCTGTGCTAGTTAGTTCATTATAAACATCATCCAAGTCATTCATTACCATACTGATTGCTCTTTTAGCTAATGCAGTTCCATCTCCTACAAGAATTTCTTGTATTTCTTCTAAATTTGTTGAAATAGCTTCTAATTGATCTGCTATCATGTTTTTCCTCCGTTGGCCTTTTAATTGTCGTTTACTATCCAGGATATCCTCACGCTCAGAGTCGCCAAATTGAAAGCGTGAGAATTAAGGCGCTTGATCTTTTTGTGTATTGTTCCATTCCTAACCCTCCATCATGTCATAAAGTAGGGCGTAGTGCTTATCTGGGATTCTGTCCAAAGCTTTCAATCCATCGTGTTCCGCTTTTTGTCTGGTTTCCGCCTTGACTGTACTATCAAAGGCGATAGAAAAGGCGTTTAACATAGCCTTGTAGCGGTCTACACTCTTCAAATAGCGCCCACGTTCAGACAATTCTTTATCTTCCAATTCCTCTTTTACCGTACCGTCTAAGAGTGCGAACTTGCTATAAACTCCTTTTTCTAGTGTAAAATCTAGGCGATTGTTTTGTTTCAGCTTGCAGAGGTTGGTTCTGCAACTCTCTAGGTTACGGTAACCTAATACTTTAGTAATTTCTTCTAGGCGCTTACCCTCTAATTCAGGCAATTTTTCAGCTATATTTTTAAATTTTACTACTTGATGTTGTTTTCCCATTGTATACCTCATTTTTTGGGTACGCAAAAAGCGCACTCTATTTCTGTGTTTGACAAATAAGAGTACGCATGATAAGATATTTACGTACCTCATTCGTGGGGGCTGAGTCTGTTACGTTATCGCTTTGGTCGGTTGAGAACGTAGCAGGCTTCTTTTATTTTTGTGACTTTAAAAGTTGAATGCCTTTAACTATCGTGTCAGCTTTAGAAATATTCAAACTGTCAGCAACTTCTTGAATTTCGTTGTATTCGTCTGCTGTCAGTCTAACCTCTAATCGTTTATCACGCTTAGCATTCCCCTTTATAGGTCTTCCTGTTCTTGGGCTCATTATATCACTCCTTTACTTTTGCCCGTGCTTTTTATTATATACTTATGCACGGTATAATGTCAACCCCTAAACCGAAAAAAATTTAAAATCTTCCCAGCGTACCTTATTTTATTTTCAATGTACTAGCGGAAACCGCTGTATTATGCTATAATCTAGGTATAAATCTTTACTAAAACCTCTTTAATAATAGCTTGCCTGCGTTGTTAAATTCGTTTTAGTCTTAGTGTGAAAGGCTTTGCTGATTGGTCTCGGTAAGCCTTTTTTGTTGCTCTCACGCGCTTCTTTGGCGTGGTTTTTTATTTCTGAATACCAGGGACTTAATTTCCTGATAACTCATATTCAAGCCAATCATGGCTATGACCATGTCTTCAAATGCCTGGTATTGCTCCAGTTCCTCACTGGTCAAGCTATCAATGCCATTATAGCCCCCACGCTCTTCCCTTAACTGCTTAGCGTTCCTGTCAGTTACTGCTTTTAGTAGCAGGTTGTTCATGGTGCTATGCGCGTGCTTGGGTGCTTGTTCCCAGTTCTCAATACTGTCATGCAGTGTTTTTCTTTTTGGCTTTTCTAGAGCCCTCTGCATACGAAACTTAGAAAGTTCCTCACGCATTTCAAAGAATGCTTTGACTAGGTTCTTCTTAAACTCCTTGACGGGTTCTGTATTTCGTAAGTAAGTTATCAGTAATGTTGCTTGTTGCTCATTCAAAATATAGTCCCGTACATTTTGCCCACTCTCTGAAGGTGAAATTTTAAATTGCACCTTTCCGAAGCTTTCAAAGTCCTCTCGGTGCTTATTCAGCAAAATCTTCAAATGTCTGTGCTTGATTTCTGCACACTCTGCCACAATACTGCTCAGTGTATACGGCTCTTTCTTGCCGTCCATGTAGACTAGGTTCATTGTGGTTCTACCTCCTGCATGAATCGGGTTAGCTTGCTTGTCAGACGGCTCTTGTCGTCCATATTCTGAGCCTCTGCAATGGCTTTGGCTAGTGTATCGATATAATACCGCTCTGCCTCTGCCAATGTGTCAGGGGCTTTTATAGTGGTCTGTGGTTCTTCCACCAGTTCCCCTTCCATGTAGTAGCCTTGTTTTCTAATATCTTTTAAGACTTGCTTAACCCATTTCTTAAACTCTTTTGCTTTTGGTTTGCGTGACTGGAATAGAATCTCATATAATCCTTGCTCAGTTAAAAACCAGACTTGCTGAACGCCTCCAGGGGTAAGAACTTTCTTCTTGTCCTTTTCGTCTTGGTCTACCATTTCAAGAAACTTGCTCAAACTATTATTTGAGTAGTCTATCATTCTAGCAATCTCTCCAGCTCTAAAAAGTGGGTTGTCAAAATCTCCGTAGATGTCTAACGTCTGCCCGTGAAAAATAATAGTAGTGACAACCTGTAATAGTTGCCCTTGGTCTGTTGTCTCTTCAAGAATACTTACTTGTGTTGTCATGTCTTGCTTAACCTCTCTGTATAACTTGTTTAGTCTTTTTCTGCTTTCCTTGTTGGGCTTATGCTTGCCCTGTGCCCACTTGCCAACTGTTCGGGGGTCTATGCCTATCCGTTGGCCAATAGCTACCAAGTTCAGCCCGTGAGTGGTTCGCATTTCATCGATGGCCCTCGTGTAGTTCCTCTTCATTGCTTGCCTGCCTTTCTATTTATCCAACCTTTAACAAATCATCAATCGTAACTTCTAAAAAGTCAGCTACTTTCTGCAATGTCTCAAAAGTCGGATTTTTTGAACGTTCATAATACAATGCAGTCAATGTGCTTTTTGATAGCCCTGTTTCTCTTGCAACATCTGCCACCTTCAAGCGCTTCTTTGCTAAAATAACACGCATATTATTTTTCAAATGTCTTACCTCCTTCTATTATCTTTAAAAGCTATCTCCAGCAGAATAGATTGAAAAGTGTTGTGCTGGAGATAGGTGTAATTTTTATTCAACTTGTGCTGACGAAAATAATTATAGTGCAATAATTGTTCAATGCCAAGAGATTTATTAAAAATAATTGCACTTTTTTTGCACTCTCTGAAATAAATCGTGATATAATACATTCGAAAGGTGTTGATACAAATGAATAGATTAAAAGAATTGAGACAAGAAAAAAAGCTAACTCAACAAGAGTTAGCGGATGAAATAGGGGTTACAAAACGAACTTACATATATTGGGAAAAAGGTGAACGCCAAATTAAACCAGAAAAAGCTCAAATGTTAGCTGACTTTTTCGGGGTAAGTGTTGGGTATCTGTTGGGGTATATTGATGACTCGGAAATATATGATGATGAAGTGGTAATAGAACCTGAAAAGGGGATGATTTTAGCTTACTCTATGGAACGCTCTAACAAGAAGCTCCAGGAAAAGATGTTTAAAGACTTCATTACATTTTTCCGTGATAACACTATCTTTATCAGTGATAATGAAATTCTAGCTTTATACGCTATGGTGCAGGCTGCCGATCTCAATAATACCACGCCAAGAGGCATACAGTTTACCAATTTGATTTTTTCTGATAATGACGAAGCCAAACAAATAATCGATGATTACTCATTTATTTTCGGTAACGAGTTTGCTAGAAATGATTTAGATGAGCAAATTCGCGGATATATCTCCGAAGAAACCAGAACCAAAGAAAAGACCGAAAAACTCTTGAAAGTCTTGAAATCAGCATATGGAGAACGCGACTACCTGGATTAGTAAGGTTACCATTGGTCAAGGGTAAAGCATATCATATATAGAGAAAATTAAAAAGCGATCAAAAGCATACCACGCGCCACAATATAGAAAACATTTTAAGAAAGGAAACGTATGGAAGATTTAAGTAAAAGATTAGTTAATAAAAGTGTCGAGGCTTTTATTATGGGGCTTGAAATATATAACAAACCTACAATTAAGTATAGAATTGAGGGGTTTAGTTTTTTTATCTGTAACGCCTGGGAATTAATGCTAAAGGCTTATATCATTAATAATGATGGTGAAGAATCAATATATTTTAAGGATAGTAAGGATAGAACGATATCATTAGAAAATGCAGTTGAAACAGTATTTCCAGATAAACATGGATCATTACGAAAAAATCTAATTCGAATTATAGAACTTAGGAATACTAGTACCCACTTCATAACAGAAGATTATGAACATATCTATGCCCCATTATTTCAAGCATGTGTTTCTAATTATATTTTAAAAATGCAAGAGTTTCACAATGAGGATATCACAAAACAAATTGCACAAAATTTCTTGACTTTATCAGTCCGCATCGATCAACTTAATCAAGAAGAAATCAGGGCAAAATATTCCCCCAAAATGGCAGAACGCTTACTTTCTGAACAAGCTAAAATCGAAAGTGAAATATCTACTAGTAATTCCGACTATGCTGTTCCTGTTGAAACACGATTTTATATTACTAAACGAAAACAAGAGGCAGACTTGTTGGTTAAATTTGATAACACTGCTGAAACACCTATAGGTGTACTTAGAGAGGTTAAAGATCCAAATGCTATCTATCCATTAACTACTAGAGAAGTTATAAAAATTGTAAATAGACGTCTGAAATCTAAAGGTATTTTATTAACAAAAATAGTCGCTAAAGAAAAACAAAAAATGCCGTTTACAACAAACGACTTTCAACTTTTTAATACATTTTATGACGTTAAGACAAATGAACGCTATTGCTACCATTATAAAATCGGTAATCGATATAGCTACTCTCCAGTCCTCTGCGATTTTATAATTGAGGAAATCGAACGAAATCCTGAAACGTTCGTAGAAAACTTGAAAAAAAGACAAAAAAAATAAGATAACCCCAGGCATATGTGAATTCTCGTCCATCGACTTACTCCCCTTTGGGAACACAACGTTAATCCTTCGCAAGTTATCTTGTTAATTCTATTATACCACGCGCGTGGGAAATGTAAAGTGTTTTGTTAGCTAACTGGTAAACTAACTTTAGAAAAAAACTCTCAAAAAACACTGTAAAATAAGTGTTTTTACCACTTAACAATTAAGCATATAATTTACCGTCTGACTCTTTAAAATCGAATGTGGGGCAATCTGTGAAGCTCTAGCATGATATAAAACCTTTTTGATAATAGCTTGCCTGCTGATGTATTTTAGAAAGGTTTATCATCATGAAAATAACTGAAGTTATAAAAAAAGACGGTTGTAAAGTCTATCGTGCTAATGTATATCTAGGAGTTGACCAGGTAACAGGAAAGAAAGTAAAAACCAAGGTAACAGGTCGGACGCAAAAGGAAGTTAAGCAGAAAGCTGCTCAAGAAAAAATTGCTTTCCAGAAAGACGGTTGTACTAGACAAAAAGCTAGTACCATAACAAGCTATCAAGAACTAGCCACTCTGTGGTGGGAAAGTTATAAAAATACGGTTAAGCCAAACACTCAAGGCAATGTTAGAAAGCTAATCGATAATCACATATTGCCTACTTTCGGGGATTATAAGCTCGATAAGCTCACTACTCCACTTATTCAGTCAATTATCAACAAACTTGCTGACAAGGCTAATAGAGGGGAAAAAGGGGCTTTTCTACACTATGACATGATACACGCTTTAAACAAACGTATCTTACAGTATGGCGTAACCATGCAAGCGATAGCGTCTAACCCTGCTCGTGATGTTGTTTTACCTCGTAACACTCAGAAAGCAAAGCGTCAAAAGGTAAAGCACTTTGATAATCAAGAACTAAAAAAATTTCTTGGTTATCTCGATAATTTAGATAGCAATAGATATCGTTATTACTATGAGGCAACGCTCTATAAGTTCCTATTGGCTACTGGTTGTCGCATCAATGAAGCTTTAGCCCTTTCCTGGTCTGATATAGATTTAGATAATGCCGTTGTGCATATTACCAAAACACTAAATCGGGATATAGAAATCAATAGCCCAAAATCTAAGGCTAGTTATCGGGATATAGATATAGATCAAGCGACTGTTAGCATGCTGAAACAGTACAAACTACGCCAAGCTAAAGAGGCCTGGAAGATAGGACAACGTGAAAGCGTGGTATTTTCGGATTTCATTCATGAATATCCTTGCAGTTCAAAACTTAAAAGAAGATTGCAAACACATTTTAAGCGTGCTGACGTTCCTAACATTGGCTTTCACGGATTCCGTCACACTCACGCTAGTTTATTGCTTAACTCTGGTATTCCTTACAAAGAACTTCAGCACCGTTTAGGTCATTCTACTTTATCCATGACTATGGACATTTATAGCCACCTCTCAAAAGAGAACGCAAAAAAAGCAGTCTCATTCTACGAAACTGCACTAAAAGCACTATAAGGGGAGCAAAAAGGGGAGCAAATTCCAAAACCAACGTTTCAAGACAAAGCAAAAAGCCAATAACAACGGTGTTTTTGTAAGATTTTATTTGAAAAAAGCCGATTTTGTAGTATAATAGTACGGTGTCAAAAATCACTGAAACACGGATTAGATTAGGAAAGGATAAGAGATATGAAGCAAGTCTTTCTCTCAACTACAACTGAATTTAAAGAGATTGATACGCTCCAGCCGGGCACTTGGATCAATCTCGTCAATCCTACACAAAGCGAATCGATGGAAATCGCCTCAGCCTTTGATATTGATATCGCAGACCTCCGTGCACCGCTCGATGCGGAAGAGATGTCTCGTATCACCATCGAAGATGAGTACACCTTGATTATCGTAGACGTCCCAATCACAGAGGAAAGAAATAACCAGACCTACTATGTGACTATTCCCTTGGGGATTATCATCACAGAAGAAGCTATCATTACCACTTGTTTGGAGCCTCTCCCACTTCTTGATGTCTTTATCAATCGTAGACTTCGGAATTTCTATACCTTCATGCGTTCGCGCTTTATCTTCCAAATCCTCTACCGCAATGCGGAGATTTACCTAACCGCCCTCCGTTCAATCGAACGTAAGAGTGAGCAGATTGAGAGTCAACTTCACAAATCTACTCGAAACGAAGAATTGATCGAACTCATGGAGTTGGAAAAGACCATCGTCTACTTCAAAGCTTCTCTGAAGACAAATGAGCGCGTGATTAAAAAATTGACCAGTGCGACTAGCAATATCAAGAAATACCTCGAAGATGAAGATCTACTTGAAGACACCTTGATTGAAACGCAACAGGCCATCGAGATGGCGGATATCTATGGAAACGTCCTTCACTCTATGACAGAGACCTTTGCCTCTATCATTTCAAACAACCAGAACAATATCATGAAAACCTTGGCCCTCGTGACCATCGTTATGTCTGTGCCGACCATGATTTTCTCAGCCTACGGAATGAACTTTAAGGATAATGAAATTCCTTTAAACGGAGAACCGCACGCTTTCTGGCTCATCGTCTTCATCGCCTTTGCTATGAGTGTTTCCCTCACTCTTTACCTCATCCATAAAAAATGGTTCTAAACAGGAGTTATTATGTCACAGATTGATTTAAAAGAATTAACCAAGAAAAACCAAGAATTTATCCACATTGCAACCCAGCAATTTCTAAAGGATGGAAAAACTGACGCTGAAATCAAGGCCATCCTTGAAGAAGTCATTCCTCATATCCTTGAAGAACAACCAAAAGGTGTGACTGCTCGTTCAATCTACGGAGCACCAACTCACTGGGCTCATAGCTTTAGTGAAAAAGAGCAATACGAAAAAGAACATCCAAAGGAAAATGACGATCCAAAATTGATGATGTTGGATTCAGCCCTTTTCATTACAGGACTATTTGCAGTAGTTAGTGCCTTGATGAGCTTCTTCTCAAACCAACCAGTGGCTTACGGATTGGTAACACTTATCAGTGTAGGGGCCTTCGGTGGAGTTGCCTTCTATCTTCTCTACCACTTCATCTACCGCTACTACGGACCAGATACTGACCGTAGCCAACGCCCTCCATTCTGGAAATCACTTTTGGTTATGCTAGCAACCATGTTTGCTTGGGTTCTCATCCTCTTCTTGAGCAACTTCATTCCGCAAGCCATCAACATCAGCCTCCCTCCACTTGTTTTGTTGGTGATCGGTGGAGCACTTCTTGCCCTACGTTTCTACCTCAAAAAACGTTTCAATATCAAGAGTGCAAGTGCAGGACCAGCTAGATATTAAGATAAACAATGAAAGTAGTGTGTTTTGTAGACAGACTACTTTTTTTGTAGTTCCAAATCATTTATTGATTCGTCAAAATCATAAATAGACATTTTGTCTAAATTTACTTCAATGTAAAGTCTTCCCTTGGAATCCCGAGGTTTTATCCTTGAATCCAAGTTGTTTTTCTGTTATACTAATAAAATAATAAGGAGAAATATATATGACTAAACAGAGAATTAATCAAATTGTTGGTTCAATTGGTGCCTTTATTGGGATTATTGTATTTATAGCCTACATCCCCCAAATTTTTGCCAATTTACAAGGAAATAAAGCTCAACCTTTCCAACCTTTATCAGCAGCAGTCTCTTGCTTAATCTGGGTCATTTATGGATGGACAAAAGAGCCTAAAAAAGATTGGATTCTAATCATTCCAAACTCGGCTGGGGTTATCCTTGGCGGACTGACCTTCCTTACTGCTCTATAAGAATGCAACTACTATAAAAAATGCAACCACATCGAGCGGTTGCTTTTTTGCTTACTTTTGTGATCTAAAAGCCTTTTTCTGATTCTAATTCTTGTTGTTTCCCCTCTTCTTTTGTGATACAATAGCATCAATTTGTTTCTAGGAGGATGAGATATGATTTCTACTATTGGTATTGTTAGTTTGTCTAGTGGCATTATCGGAGAAGACTTTGTCAAACACGAAGTGGACTTGGGTATTCAACGTCTCAAGGATCTAGGACTCAATCCTATCTTTTTACCCCATTCGCTAAAAGGCTTAGATTTTATCAAAGAACATCCTGAAGCACGTGCAGAGGATTTGATTCAGGCCTTTTCTGATGATAGCATCGACATGATCCTATGCGCCATCGGTGGAGACGATACCTATCGTTTATTACCCTATCTTTTTGAAAATGACCAACTAGAAAAAGTTATCAAACAAAAGATTCTTCTTGGCTTCTCGGATACGACCATGAACCATCTCATGTTGCATAAACTAGGAATTAAGACTTTTTACGGCCAATCATTTTTAGCAGACATTTGTGAGTTAGACAAAGAAATGTTGCCATATAGCCTCCACTACTTCAAAGAATTGATTGAAACGGGAAGAATCTCGGAAATCCGCCCTAGTGACGTTTGGTATGAGGAAAGAACTGACTTCAGTCCCAAGGCACTGGGAACTCCTCGTGTCAGCCATGCAAATACTGGTTTTGAGTTGTTACAAGGCACTGCTCAGTTTGAGGGAGAAATCCTTGGCGGTTGCCTCGAATCCCTCTACGATATCTTTGACAACTCTCTACACGCAGATAGCACAGACCTCTGCCAAAAATACAAACTTTTTCCTGACTTATCCGACTGGGAAGGAAAGATTCTATTGCTAGAAACAAGTGAAGAAAAGCCTGAACCTGATGATTTCAAAAAAATGTTGCAGGCTTTAAAGAACACTGGGATATTTGAAGTTATCAGTGGACTCTTGGTCGGAAAACCTATGGATGAAACCTTCTATGACGACTATAAGGAGGCTTTAATGGACACCATTGATAGCAATATCCCGATTGTCTATAATCTAAACGTTGGCCATGCTACACCAAGAGCAATTGTTCCCTTTGGAGTCCACGCGTATGTAGACGCAACGGAGCAAGTCATTCGCTTTGACTATAACAAAGAAAGCTGAGATGAATTTCTCAGCTTTTTCTCATTATCATTACTGGCATTTTCATCACATACTACTGATAGCTAAAATGATCAAGGAAAGGCTGTTGCTTAACATATGAACCAGTAAGGGATAGTAGATATTCTCCTTTTCTTTCACATAAATAATTGAAAAGGCCAGGCCACCACCTAGATAACCGACTGAACCGACCCACTCTGATAAACTTACATTATGCATATGAGTCAGAGCAAAGACAATTCCTACCAGAAGAATGCTTAGCCAACTTGGCAGACTTTTCTGCAAGTGATGCAATAAGAGCTGACGGAAAAAGAGTTCTTCCACCAAAGGTCCAATGATGCAGGCAAAAACTGCTATCAGTAGTGGTTGCTCTTGAAAGGTGCTTTGAATATTCGACTGGTTTAGACCTTGTCCGACCAGCCCGAAAAACTGCCTCAACAACTCTGATATAAATCCAAAGGCAACAGTCATCAGAATGAGAAAGAGCCATCCTGTTAAGACGCCAAAGAAGAATTTTCTTTTAGTTTTTCTAATCTCATTCCATTGTTGGATTAATCGATCCTTGAACAAGAAAGAGCCGTATAGTGCTAATACTACATAGACTAGATAATTTGCAATGGTAGATGGCATCAGGGAAGCCAACCATCTAACGCCATCAAATACAAAGAGAATTGTATATAGGAGCCCAAAAATCAGAATTCCCTTATTTTTGTTAGACATCATTTAATTTTCCTTTCCATTCACAATCATTCTCATGGTCATCAACCAACCCTGCAGCCTGTAGAAAGGACAAAACAGCGACTGGTCCAGTAAACTTAAAGCCTCGTTTTTTGAGATCTTTGGATAATTTCTTAGATAGAGCTGTTTTGGCAGGCGCCTGGCTGTAGTCAGGTACATCATTCACAATCGTCTTCCCACCGACAAAAGACCAAATATAAACATCAAAAGTTCCGAATTCTGCCTGGACTTGTAGAAAAGCCTGGGCGTTGGCTCGCGTCGCAAATATCTTGGCACGATTGCGGATGATGGTTGGATTATCCATCAAAGCTTCCAATTCGGAGTCGCTCATCTCTGCAACACGATAAACTTGGTAACCATGAAAAGCTTGACGAAAGGCTTGGCGTTTATTGAGCACCGTTTCCCAAGACAGACCTGCCTGATAGGTCTCCATACAGAGCAACTCAAAAAGAGCCTGGTCATCATGAAGGGGCTGACCCCACTCTTCATCGTGGTAGGCTACATATAGAGGGTTGTTCATTTTAACCCAGCCACAACGTTTTGGCATAGACTTCTCCTATTTCACCAACATCTTGAGAGCAGACTTGATATAGTTCTCAGCTGTATCTGTCGTTCCTTCAAAGAATTTCTTAATCTTCTTAAGCTCGGTCGCCTTGTAGCCCAAGGCCAACATGGCTTCCATGGCTTCTTCCAATTCTTGGTTGTCGTTGCTAGATGGAGCTGCATTCTTAGCAGGGAGGTCATCACCTGCCACAACCACCTTACCTTCTAAGTCCAGTACCATCTGTTGGGCTGTTTTCTTGCCAATCTTCGGAAACTTGGTCAAGTAAGTGATGTTCTTGCTTTCGATAGCTTGGACAAGGCCTGCATTGTCATCCGCCGCAATAATAGCCAGAGCTGATACAGGGCCAATTCCTGAAACAGAAATCAAGCTGAGAAAGAGTTTTTTCTCGTCTTCCGAACGGAAACCGTAAAGCAGATGAGCATCTTCACGAACAACTTGATGCACATAGATTTGCGCTTCCTGATTGACTTGTCCTGAGTAGGCATAAGGGTTGGCTACGTGTAGGATGTAGCCGATGCCGTTTGCTTCTAGAACGATGTATTTAGCAGTAATTTTGGTAATAATACCTTTTAGATATTCGTACATAATTTTCCCTTCAATTTATACTCAATGAAAATCAAAGAGTAAACTAGGAAGCTAACCGTAGGCATAACTTAAGTTAGACAAGGTAAGGCTGACGCAGTTTAAAGAGATTTTCGAAGAGTATTAGTATTTGCCTAGTTCTCGTAGGCTAGTGTGATTTTCCTGAATGCGACGGAACATCTTTTCCATATCTGACTTGGTAAAGTGGACCAAAACAGGGCGTCCGTGGGGACAGTTGTATGGGTTGTCGCATTTAGAGAGCTGATAGAGAAGCTGTCTAGCTGAGTGGTCATCGATTCGATGATTGGCTTTGATTGACCGCTTGCAGGACATCATGATCGCTAGCTCTGCTCGGTATTTCTTGATTGAAACTTCCTTGGTCAAAAGGAGCATATCACACATCTCGTAGATCCCTGACTCGATTTCCTCCTCTGCCATCCAAATAGGATGTTCTCGAAGGATGAATTGATTTTCACCATATTCTGCTAGAAAGACTCCCACTTCCTCTAAAAGAGGCATTCTTTCCTTGAGACGAAGGGCATCATCTGCTGGAAATTCAAAAATGTAGGGCACTAGGAGCTGCTGTTGACTCTGGTCAACATTGCCAATACTTTCGCGATACTCCTCATACTTAACCCGCTCCTGGGCTGCGTGTTGGTCTATGATGTAAAGCCCATCTCGCCCTTGAGCAAAGAGATAGGTTCCGTGCATTTGCCCGAAAAATTCCAACTCTGGGAAACTCGAAGACTCTTCTCGCTCCAGCTTATCATAAGCCTTATCCAAACTAGCCATATCTAACTCTGGATGATCCAGTTGGTCGTAGCTGACCGATTTTCTCTCTGCAAAATGCAGTTTAGCTGGCTTGGTCAACTGATCCAATGTTTCCTTAGCGAAGAGGCTCAAATCCTGTTTCTCTTCAGTCAAGTCTACTTGACTGTCTGAAACCTCAGCTGGAATAGAGATTGTTGCTTCCGTTTGCTCGTAGTAGAGATTGTTTTCTTTAAGTGGGAGAATGGTTTGCTCCACCTTTTCACGATTACGAACAGTAGATTTGGCCAGATTTTCCAAGGCATCTGGAATCAAGGTCTGTTCCTTGAGACTCTTTGCAATAGCTTCTGAAACCAGCGCCATCAGTTCTCTTTCCTTGGAAATTCGCACCTCTTGCTTGGTTGGATGCACATTGACGTCCGCCAGATATGGATCAATCTGGATGTGAATAACCGCTAGTGGAAAACGCCCCACCATGAGCTTGCTACCGTATCCATCTAAAATGGCACGATTGAGCAGGAAATTCTTGATATAACGCCCATTGATGAAAAGGCTGATATAGTTGCGGTTGGCTCTAGTTAACTCAGGCAGAGACACAAAACCTGAAATTTCGAAATCTAGGTCAGAATTCTCAATTTCAATCATCTTCTTGGCACTCGCCAAACCATAAATCCCTGCGATTGCTTGACGCAATTGACCAGTCCCAGCTGTTCGTGTCATTTCCTTGCCATCACTAATCAAGCTGAAAGAAATCTCAGGATGGGCCAAGCCCAGACGATTGACAATATCGATGATATGAGACAACTCTGCCTGCTGACTCTTCATATACTTGAGGCGGGCAGGCGTGTTGAAGAAGAGATCCTCCACACAAACCTTGGTTCCCACAGGACTGGTCGCTGGAATGACTTCCTCAACTTCTCCTCCACGCGCGACCAGCTTGGTTCCATGACTTGCACCATCCACCGCAGTCAACAGAGTTAAGACACTAACAGACGCTATAGAAGGCAGGGCTTCACCACGAAAACCCAGCGTGCGAATCCGAAAAAGATCTGCCTGATTCTTTATCTTACTAGTGGCATGACGACGGAGGGCCAACTCTACTTCGTCGTGGGCAATCCCGTGACCGTTATCTGTTATTTGGATTTTCCTAAGACCAGCTTCTTCAATCTCAACGATAATCTGGCTTGAGCCAGCATCGATAGCATTTTCAACTAATTCTTTGACAACGCTAGCAGGACGCTCGATCACTTCTCCTGCTGCAATCTGGTTGGCCAAGACTTCTGGCAATTCAATAATATGAGACATCTTTCAGCCCCTTTCTCAACTGTTTTTATCTATTTCTCTGAAAATAATACTCTTCAAAAATCAAATTCAAACCACGTCAGTCTCGCCTTGCCGTACTCGAGTACAGCCTTCGGCTAGCTTCCTCGTTTGCTCTTTGATTTTCATTGAGTATAAGCTAGTGCTATTATACCATATTTCACTCGTTTCCAAAAAAGTCCAAGCAGCAACTTTCTTCCCGATTTTACTAGGTTATTTGCCAAGTTTGTGGTACAATAGGTAGAAACAATATTTTATAAAGGAGAAAAGACACATGCACATTTTTGATGAGCTAAAAGAGCGTGGTTTGATTTTTCAAACGACTGATGAAGAAGCTTTGCGTAAAGCCCTAGAAGAAGGTCAAGTTTCTTATTATACTGGCTACGATCCAACTGCTGACAGCCTTCACCTAGGCCACCTTGTCGCAATCTTGACAAGTCGTCGCTTGCAGTTAGCAGGTCACAAACCTTATGCGCTCGTTGGCGGTGCTACAGGTCTCATCGGAGATCCGTCCTTCAAAGATGCTGAGCGTAGTCTCCAAACAAAAGACACAGTAGATGGCTGGGTCAAGTCTATCCAAGGACAACTTTCTCGCTTTCTTGACTTTGAAAATGGTGAAAATAAAGCTGTCATGGTCAACAACTACGACTGGTTTGGCAGCATCAGCTTCATTGACTTCCTCCGTGATATCGGAAAATACTTCACTGTCAACTACATGATGAGCAAGGAGTCTGTGAAAAAACGGATCGAAACAGGGATTTCTTACACTGAGTTTGCCTACCAAATCATGCAAGGTTACGACTTCTTTGTTCTCAACCAAGAACACAATGTAACTCTCCAAATTGGTGGTTCTGACCAATGGGGAAATATGACAGCTGGTACCGAATTACTTCGTCGTAAGGCTGACAAAACTGGTCACGTTATCACTGTTCCATTGATTACAGATGCAACTGGTAAGAAATTTGGTAAATCAGAAGGAAACGCAGTCTGGCTCAATCCTGAAAAGACTTCTCCATACGAAATGTACCAATTCTGGATGAATGTTATGGATGCAGACGCCGTTCGCTTCTTGAAGATCTTTACCTTCTTGTCACTGGATGAGATTGAAGAGATTCGTAAACAGTTTGAAGCAGCTCCACACGAACGCTTGGCTCAAAAAGTCCTCGCTCGTGAAGTCGTAACACTTGTACACGGAGAAGAAGCTTACAAAGAAGCCCTTAACATCACTGAGCAACTCTTTGCTGGAAATATCAAAAACCTTTCTGTCAAAGAACTCAAACAAGGACTTCGTGGCGTACCAAACTACCAAGTACAAGCAGATGAAAATCACAACATCGTTGAACTTCTCGTATCTTCTGGCGTGGTTAACTCAAAACGCCAAGCCCGTGAAGATGTTCAAAACGGTGCCATCTACGTAAACGGCGACCGCATCCAAGACCTTGACTATGTCTTAGGGGATAACGATAAATTAGAGAACGAACTGACTGTTATCCGTCGTGGGAAGAAAAAATACTTTGTATTGACTTACTAAATTGTTCAACATTTACCTATAAAAAAGGAGTTAACCTCGAGAAAGGTAACTCCTTTTTGTTATTGATAAGTACATCTATCTAGCCTTATACTCTTCGAAAATCAAATTCAAACTACGTCAGCGTCGCCTTACCGTACTCAAGTACAGCTTGCGGCTAGCTTCCTAGTTTGCTTTTTGATTTTCATTGAGTATTAATAGACAGGCTACGCAGGACTATGCGTAAGGTTGTTAGATTATGTAAGATAGAGAGATTTGAAGGACTGAGCCAATTAAACAAGCCAAAGCCAATCAAACTACTATTTACGACAACAGTATCTTGAATATTTTTCTTGATGAGTGTTTGCAAAGATGATGATAGCGAATCCAACTCTTGGAAGAAATCCAAGCGATTATCTAACAATAAGATATCACTCATCTGCTTAGAAATATCTGCACTCTCATTCATCACCACACCGATATCTGATAGGGTTAGAGCCGCTGAGTCATTCAATCCATCTCCAACCATCAAAATAGTGTGACCTGCTTTCTGCAGTTCCTCTACTAACTCAAATTTCCCATCAGGTTTCAAGTCTGTATAGACCTGATCAAAGGGCAAATCTTTGACTAATTCCTCTGTCCTAACCAAGGTGTCCCCTGTTGCCAGAATCAATTTTTTCCCTTGTGCCTTAAGTTTCTCCAAGGCTGCTTTTGCTTCTTTTCTCAAAGGAGTATGGATGCAGAACATTCCAATCAATTCATTCTGATAAGCCAAGAATAAGAGATTGTAGTGACTCTTGTACTCTTCAATTAAAGCATTTTGTTCTGAACTGATATGAATCTGCTCATCCTGCATCAAGACATAATTTCCAATAAGAACTGGTTGACCATCAATATGGGACTTAATTCCCTTGCTTGCGATATATTGGAGTTTCCCATGCATTTCCTCATGTTCAATCCCCTCTATCTCAGCTTGCTTGACGATGGCATTAGCAATAGGATGATAGATGTGCTCCTCAAGACAGGCACTGATTCTGAGAATATCTTCCTCACTATAGTTCCCAAAAGGTAACACCTTTTCAACTATAGGATAACTAGTTGTGATTGTTCCCGTCTTATCAAACAAGAAAGTATCAACTTCCAGGTATTTCTCCAGAACATCCCCATCCTTAATCACCATTTCACGATTCAACCCCTCCTTGATAGCTGTCAAATAAGCTACAGGAGTAGAGATTTTTAAAGCGCAGGAGAAATCGACCAATAGGAAAGAAATAGCCTTAGAAAAAGAACCTGTCAATAGGTAAGTCAGCCCAGCCCCCAAGAAATTATATTTGACGACCTTGTCCGCCATTTTGATGAAATAGCGTTGTTTCGTTTTCTTGTTTTCTTCAGATTTCTTCATCAACTCAATCAGCTGTAAAATCCGGCTGTTCATCTGATTATCGGTTACACGAATGCGTAACTCTCCAGTTTCTAATACTGTATTTGCACAAACCAAATCAGACTCTCTTTTTTCAACTGGAAAACTCTCTCCCGTCAAGGAACTTTCGTTGACCATACCTAAACCTGAGACTACTTGTCCATCAAACAGAATTTCATTTCCTTGAGATAGGACCAAGACATCTCCTATTTGAACATCGGAACTCTTGATACTAACGACCGTATCCCCCTGTACTAGAAATACATCGCTCTCTTTTGCAAGAAGGCTTTGTTCTAAATCTGTTGCAGTTTTTTTCAAGGACCACTGATCTAAATGATTCCCCAAATCAAGCATAAACATGATATTGCTAGCTGTCTTGGATTGGTTCATAAATAAGGACAATAAAATCGCCGAACAGTCCAAGACCTCCATCGTTAGTTCCTTACGCACTAGTGTTTGATAGGCTTCTCTAATATAACCCAAAGCCTGATAACAAGTCCATATATAGCGAATAGGATACGGCACAAAACTACGAAAAAGCACACGCTTAATCGCTGCACCTGAAACAATAGAATAAGCACTCTCTTCTCTACGAATGGGAAGAGCCATCAACTCAGAAACTTTCCCTTTATCAATTCTTTTTAAAAAGGCTTCTGCATTATCTAATACAGGAAAGCCTTCTTTTATACGTAGAGTAAAGTGCTGTTGATCCATGTAAAACTGGATAGACTCAATCCCCTTTTCATCTCTCGCCAAGGAACGAAGATAGTCTTGAATATCCAAGGTGAGTGAAAAAGAAGATGATAGTCGGATATGTTGGTATCCTCTATGTAGCACTTTAAAAGACATATTATTCCCCTATAAGGCTATCTAATTGCTCTTCTTTTTTCTCTTGCTCGTACAAATATTTGGCATCTTGCAAGACATCGTCTCCATGTTGTTTCACAACAGAAACAGATGCATCTAGCCCGTCTTTCAACTTGTAAGCCTTAGCCAAAGCTTTAGAATAACCTTTTTTAGCTTCCTTACTTGCCAAGATTTTCAAACCAAGGGTACCAAATGCGACACCACCCAAAAAGAGTGATGATTTTTTCGCAACTTTTGCAACGGTTAGTACTTCTTTTAACATACTTATTTCCTCCTTATCATTATTATATAGCAATTTAGATATAAAAGCAATTTCATTCCATAAATTGGAGAATTAGTTTTATTTCTACTGAATCTCCCATCTACTTATTCCTAAAGTTGCTTTCATTTGCCTCTTTTGATACACTTAAACTATGAATACAAACCTCAAACCCAAACTCCAGCGCTTTGCTTCTGCTAGTGCCTTTGCCTGCCCTATCTGCCAAGAAAATCTGACCTTGGTAGAGTCTAGTCTCAAGTGTAGCAACCGCCATTCTTTTGACCTAGCAAAATTCGGCTATGTCAATCTATCACCTCAAATCAAGCAATCTGCTAACTACGACAAGGAAAACTTTCAAAACCGACAACAAATCCTAGAAGCTGGCTTTTACCAAGCTATCTTAGAGGCCATCTCTGATTTACTTTCAAACTCAGAAAATGCCAAAACAATTTTAGATATCGGTTGTGGTGAAGGTTTCTATTCTCGCAAACTCCAAGAAAGTCACTCTGACAAAACCTTTTATGCCTTCGATATCTCCAAAGATTCTGTCCAAATCGCTGCCAAGAGCGAACCCAACTGGGCAGTCAATTGGTTCGTTGGTGACTTAGCTCGTCTTCCTATAAAAGACGCCAGCATGGATATCCTGCTTGATATCTTTTCACCTGCCAACTATGGAGAATTTCGTCGCGTTCTATCCAAAGAGGGTATCTTGATAAAGGTTATCCCAACTGAAAATCACCTCAAAGAAATCCGTCAGAAGGTACAAGACCAGCTAACAAAGAAGGACTATTCCAACCAAGATATCAAAAATCATTTCCAAGAACACTTTTCCATCCTATCTAGCCAAACTGCCTCACTGACTAAGACTATCACAGCAGAGCAGCTCCAAGCCCTACTCAGCATGACTCCTCTACTCTTTCACGTTGACCAGAGCAAGATTGACTGGAGCGATTTGACAGAGATTACCATTGAGGCTGAGATTTTGGTTGGGAAAGCATTCTAAACTAGACTTCCCCAAGGCAGACAACTTACCGAAAATCTTCAATATTACGAAAACGCATAAGAACAGGTACTCAAAAACCTTAATCTTATGCGTTTTGTTATGCAAAAATCACTGGAGTTTCTATACACATTAAGTGGAAATCTTTGAAACTAGTTCTTTTAATAACCATTGAATACCATATATTATATTTACCCCAAATAGGATATAGGCCGTATAAATTAAGTATTTCGATTTCTCCCGCCTCAAAGAATAGATCTTGTACAAAATAGATAAATTTAAAATAATAAATAATAGAGACAAAATCTTCCCTCCAAAATCAATCATAAAAGTACACAGTCAAGCATAGTTCTAATCTTTATTTTCGATTTGAAATGACAAATTTATCAATAAATAGCAAGTGATATAAGGCAAGTGATGCCCCATAACAACATCCATGAAAAGAGATTTCTTGATGAGTCAGTGGAAACGAAGTGCTATTGCCCATATAAAGGCATGACCAAATTACAAAAAGAATCCAAAATAAATCAGTCCATTTATATTTTGAAAAATATTTTTTCCACATAAGAATACCTTCTTTCTTTACTATAATACTATTATAATACTGTTTGTAAACGAATACAAGAAATTTGAGGTGACAGCTAAGATGAACCTTATGCTTAAAGGTAGTAAAACCAGCCTTCTTAGTGTCCTCTAGGTCTGATTTTTAAGTCTAGAAATTATTGACAGATTATTTTTTCTTTTGAGACCAGTCAACCTCAAATCCACAACATTCAAAAAAAGCGAATTTCAATTGAAACTCGCTTTTTTGCTAGATATGTAATAACTATAAAATTTCGTATCTTATACTCAATGAAAATCAAAGAGCAAACTAGGAAACTAGCCGCAGGCTGTACTTGAGTACGGCAAGGCGACGTTGACGCGGTTTGAATTTGATTTTCGAAGAGTATTAGTTCAAGTGCCAGATATCTTCATTATACTGAGCGATTGTACGGTCAGATGAGAAGAATCCTGCTTTAGAAATGTTAACGATAACTTTATCCAACCATGCGTCACGGTCTTCGTAGTCAGCAAGCATTTGCTCTTTAACCTTGATGTAGTCTTCCAAGTCAAGAAGAGTCATGAACCAGTCTTTATTGATCAATTCGTTATAAAGACGTTCCAAGCGTTCAATCTTACCAACTGCAAGAACCGCATCGCTCACGATAAAGTCAACCAATGGTTTGATAGCTTCACGAGCGTAGAATTCGCTTGATTTGTAACCTGATTTCGCGTAAAGGTCGATAACAGTTTCTGAATCTTCACCGAAGATATAGATGTTTTCATCGCCAACCAACTCAGCGATTTCCACGTTAGCACCGTCCATAGTACCAAGAGTCAAAGCTCCGTTCAACATGAATTTCATGTTACCAGTACCTGAAGCTTCTTTAGAAGCAAGTGAGATTTGTTCTGAGATATCACATGCTGGGATCAAGAAGCTTGCTGCAGTAACGTTGTAGTTTTCAACCATAACTACTTGCAAGTGTGGAGCTACTGCTGGGTCGTTTGCAATCACTTCTGACAAGCAAAGGATCAAGTGGATGATGTCTTGAGCGATAGTGTAGGCAGGAGCTGCTTTACCACCAAAGAATACTGTGATTGGACGAGCAGGGATGTTACCAGCCTTGATGTCCAAGTATTTGTGGATCACATACAAAGCGTTCATTTGTTGACGTTTGTACTCGTGAAGACGTTTGATTTGGATGTCAAAGATAGAGTTTGGATTGATTTCCACACCTTGGTGCTCTTTCAAGTGACGAGCCAATTTACGTTTGTTGTGAGCCTTGATGCTTTCCAATTTTTCTTTTACAGCTACTTTATCTTCATAAGACAAGAGTTTTTCAAGCTCATCTGCTTCATGGTGCCAACCATCTCCAAGAATCTCATCTAAGTAGTGAGACAATCTTGGGTTAGCATGCATGAGCCAACGACGGAAAGTAATACCGTTTGTTTTGTTGTTGAATTTTTCTGGGTAGATGTCGTAGAAGGCTTTCAACTCTGAGTTCTTCAAGATTTCAGTGTGAAGAGCCGCAACCCCGTTTACGCTGTATCCGTAGTGGATATCCATGTGAGCCATGTGAACACGTCCGCTCTCATCGATGATTTGAACAGCTGGGTCTTTGTATTCTGCTTTAACACGACGGTCCAATTCCTTGATGATTGGTACCAAGTGAGGAACCACTTCTTCCAAGAATTCAAGAGGCCATTTTTCAAGGGCTTCAGCAAGGATTGTGTGGTTTGTGTAAGCAGTCATGCTACGAACGATTGAAATTGCTTCATCAAGTTCGATACCACGTTCAGTCAAAAGACGGATCAATTCAGGAATAACCATTGATGGGTGAGTATCGTTGATTTGTACAACTGCGTAGTCAGCAAGGTCGTGCAAGTTGCTGCCTTTTTCGATCGCTTCATCGATGATCAATTGCGCACCGTTTGAAACCATGAAGTATTGTTGGAAGATACGGAGCAATTCACCTTGTTTATCGCTATCGTCTGGGTAAAGGAAAAGAGTCAAGTTGTGAGCGATATCTGTCTTATCAAAGTTGATACCATCTTGAATGATTGAAGAATCAACTGAATCCAAGTCGAACAAACGCAAACGGTTTTTAGTTGCTGTTTCATAACCAGTAACATCAATATCGTAAAGAGTTGATGTCAAAGTAAAGTGTGCAAATGGTACTTGGTAGCTACGACTTGAGCGAACCAACCAGTTTTGGTCAGTCAACCAAGCATTAGGAATCGTTTCTTGTTGGTTGTTTTTAAGCACTTGTTGGAAAAGACCGAAGTGGTAGTTCAAACCAACACCGTCACCATTCAAACCAAGTGTAGCGATTGAGTCGATAAAGCAGGCTGCCAAACGTCCCAAACCACCATTACCAAGTGATGGTTCCAATTCTACTTCTTCGATTTCGATCAACTCTTTACCTGCAGCTGCAAGTTCTTTTTTAACTTCGTCATAAAGACCAAGGTTAATCAAGTTGTTTGACAAGAGTTTACCAATCAAGAACTCAGCTGAGATGTAGTAAACTTTTTTCTTACCAGTGTTGACTGGTTTTTGGCTACTAGCAAGTTTGCTGTAGTTAAGAAGAGCAAGATAAAGCTCTTCGTTGCTGCATTCTGCGATAGATTTATTGTAACGATTTTGTACAAATTCTTTTAATGGTAACATTTTTGTGTCTCCTGATAATGTCTTATTTCTTTAATTCTACCAAATTTTCATTGATTCGGCGATAAATTGTCGTCAAGTCAAGCAAAGTTTCTTCGACAGCAGGAGTCAATTGTTCCTCTGTCATACGCCATGACCAGTTTCCACCAAGAGTAGATGGGAAGTTCATACGAGCTGAACCATCCAACTCTAGCAAATCTTGCATAGTGGCAATCGTCATGAAACTTACTGATGCGAAAGCTGTACGAAGCATAGCATGCACCACTGTTTCGTACTCTTTACGGTTTGTGTAGCGAGCCATATACTCACGAGTTGGATCATCAATCTCATCACGGTACCAACCAAGAACAGTGTTGTTATCGTGTGTTCCTGTATACATAACTGAGTTTGCTGGTGCCAAGTGTGGGCTGTCGATACTTTCGTGTTCTGGATTGAAAGCAAATTGAAGGACTTTCATTCCTGGGAATCCAGTGCGCTCACGAAGCTCGATGACTTCATCAGTCATGAATCCAAGGTCTTCTGCAATGATGTTCAAGTCACCAAGTTCTTCTTTAACAGCTGCAAAGAGTTTGTAATCAGGTCCTTTCACCCATTTACCAGGTGCCGCTGTTTCAGAACCCGCAGGAATTTCCCAGTAAGACTCAAATCCACGGAAGTGGTCGATACGCACGATGTCGTAAATCTTAAAGCTTTCACGCAAGCGTTCAATCCACCATTTATAACCATCGCGATCCATTGCTTCCCAGTCATAGATTGGATTCCCCCAAAGCTGACCTGTCTCAGAAAACTCATCTGGTGGGCATCCTGCGATGCAAGTTGCTTTTCCGTTTTCATCAGTTTTAAAGAGATGTGGATTTGCCCACATATCGCCTGAATCTTCAGCAACATAGATTGGCATATCTCCCACAATCTCGATGTGGTTTTCGTTAGCATATGCTTTCAATTTCAACCATTGTTGGAAGAAGAGATATTGGGTTACGCGGTGGTAGACCAATTTGTCAGCCAACTCATTACGATAGTGTGCAAGAGCTTCAGCTTGACGAGTGCGAACTGCTGCATCAGGCCATTCTGTCCAAGCGAGATTATCAAAATGCTCTTTGATAGCCATATACTCTGCAAAAAGTTCAAGCCATGATTGGTTCTCTTGAGCAAATTTTTCAAAATCTTTGACATCTCCAACTTCAAGGAAACGTTTAACTGCTTTTTCTAGAAGCGGACGGCGTGCATAGTAAATCTTAGCGTAATCAACTTCAGTTGGGTTACTACCGAAGTCTACTCCCTCAAGATCGCTTGCTTCCAACAAACCTTGCTCTACCAAAATAGCAAGATCGATAAAATGAGTATTTCCAGCAAAGGCTGAGAAAGATTGATAAGGAGAATCTCCGTAGCTGGTTGTGCCTAAAGGAAGGATTTGCCAGTAACGTTGCTTTGTACGAACCAAGAAGTCAACGAAATCATAGGCGCTTTGACCAAATGATCCGATTCCGTAAACTCCTGGAAGCGATGAGATGTGCATCAACACACCACTTTGACGTTTTTTCATAATAGCACCTCAAGTGTTTGTAGTTAAATATTTCATTTTTACTTGGCGCAAACGTTTGCGCCAAGTAAAGTATAACCCATTTCAAAAAGAAATGCAAGCGTTTCAACAAAAAACTTTTCAATTTATTTACTTTATAGCTTTTAAAAAAACTATATTCTTATTTTTTCACCTCTACAAAAACATCTACAAACTATGCAAACGTTTCCCTTAAATTATTCTTGAATTGAAATTTATATGATTTCATCCTTTCCTTCCTATTATATAACCAATTTTAGAGATTAACCAGTTACAAGCTTTTTAAATTTTTTTCAAAAAAACGCTTGCAACCGTTTTCTGTTTGTGCTATACTAAGTTCATAAGAGAAAACGTTTGCGTTTCCTTGAAATCAAAATTTGTTATTCTTTAGGAGGAATACACTATGTCAACTAAATTCATGAAGAGCGCAGCTGTACTTGGTACTGCTACTCTTGCTAGCTTACTTTTAGTAGCTTGTGGAAGCAAAACTGCTGATAAAACTGCTGACTCTGGTTCATCAGAAGCGAAAGAAATCACTTTCTACGTTGAAGATCAATATAAAGCTTTTGCAGAATCAGCTGCCAAAGCTTACGAAAAAGAAGCTGGTGTAAAAGTTACTATTAAAACAGGGGACCAATTAGGTGGACTTGACAATCTTTCACTTGATAACCAATCAGGTAAAGCTGCTGACGTCATGATGGCACCATACGACCGTGTAGGTAGCCTTGGTACTGACGGACAACTTTCAGAAGTTACTTTGAGTGACGGTGCTAAAACAGACGATACTACTAAATCTCTTGTGACTGTTGGTGGTAAAGTTTATGGGGCTCCAGCCGTTATCGAGTCACTTGTTATGTACTATAACAAAGACTTAGTGAAAGAAGCTCCTAAGACATTTGCTGACTTGGAAGAACTTGCTAAAGATAGCAAATATGCCTTCGCTGGTGAAGACGGAAAAACTACTGCTTTCCTAGCTGACTGGACTAACTTCTACTACGCATATGGACTTCTTGCTGGTAATGGTGCCTACGTGTTTGGACAAAACGGTAAAGACCCTAAAGATATTGGTCTTGCTAACGATGGTGCTATTGCAGGTATCAACTACGCTAAAACTTGGTATGACAAATGGCCTAAAGGTATGCAAGATACTGAAGGTGCTGGAAACTTGATCCAAACTCAATTCCAAGAAGGTAAAACAGCTGCTATCATTGATGGACCTTGGAAAGCTCAAGCATTCAAAGATGCTAAAGTAAACTACGGTGTTGCAACTATCCCAACTCTTCCAAACGGTAAAAACTACGCAGCCTTTGGTGGTGGTAAAGCTTGGATCATCCCATCAAGCACTAAGAACCTTGAAGGAGCTCAAAAATTCGTAGACTTCCTTGTTTCAACTGACCAACAAAAAGCATTCTACGATGCAACAAACGAAATCCCAGCTAACACTGAAGCTCGTACTTACGCTGAAGGTAAAAACGATGAGTTGACTACTGCTGTTATCAAACAGTTCAAGAACGCTCAACCAATGCCAAACATCTCTCAAATGTCAACAGTTTGGGACCCAGCTAAAACAATGCTCTTTGACGCTGTAAGCGGTAAGAAAGATGCTAAAACAGCTGCAAATGATGCTGTAACATTGATCAAAGAAACAATCCAACAAAAATTTGGTAACTAATTGATTGATTCAAGGGGGATTTAAAACTTATCCCCCTTGATTTTTAGATATTAACAGAACTCAGCTTGACGTTCACATCTTATGAAAGGAGTACTCATGGAACAACAACCAAGAAAAGCAGCCTTGCTTTCATTGATTCCTGGGTTGGGACAAATCTACAACAAGCAAAAAGCTAAAGGTTTTATCTTCCTTGCTGTAACTTTAGTTTTTGTCCTCTATTTTATAGTACTTGCAGCACCTGAATTGAGCAACTTGATCACGCTCGGTGAAAAACCTGGCCGTGACAACTCTCTCTTCATGTTGATTCGTGGTGCACTCCACTCTATTTTTGTAATTGTTTATCTAGCCTTTTATATTCTCAATATTAAAGACGCTCACACTATTGCAAAACGTATCAATAATGGCATTCCTGTCCCATTGACACTTAAGGATATGATTAAAGGTATCTATGAAAATGGATTCCCATACTTGCTCATTATCCCATCTTACGTTGCCATGACATTTGCCATCATCTTCCCAGTTATTGTAACCTTGATGATCGCCTTTACTAACTATGATTTCCAACATTTACCACCTAATAAATTGTTGGACTGGGTTGGATTGACCAACTTCACAAATATCTGGAGCTTGAGTACCTTCCGTTCAGCCTTTGGTGCCGTTCTTTCTTGGACTATTATCTGGGCTTTGTCTGCATCAACTTTACAGATTGTAATCGGTATCTTCACAGCTATTATTGCTAACCAACCATTCATCAAAGGAAAACGTATCTTTGGTGTTATCTTCCTTCTGCCTTGGGCAGTTCCAGCCTTCATCACTATCTTGACATTCTCAAACATGTTTAACGATAGTGTTGGTGCTATCAATACTCAAGTTTTGCCACTTTTTGCTAAGATTCTTCCATTCCTCGATGGGGCACTCATCCCTTGGAAAACAGACCCTACTTGGACTAAGGTTGCCTTGATTATGATGCAAGGTTGGCTTGGATTCCCTTATATCTATGTCCTTACTCTCGGTATCCTACAGTCTATTCCAAACGACTTGTATGAAGCAGCTTATATCGACGGTGCAAACGCTTGGCAAAAATTCCGCAGCATCACTTTCCCAATGATTTTGGCAGTTGCGGCACCTACTTTGATTAGCCAATACACCTTCAACTTCAACAACTTCTCTATCATGTACCTCTTCAATGGTGGTGGTCCTGGTAGTGTCGGTGGTGGAGCTGGTTCAACCGATATCTTGATCTCATGGATTTACCGTTTGACAACCGGTACAGCTCCACAATACTCTATGGCAGCTGCCGTTACCTTGATTATTTCAATCATCGTCATCTCTATTTCTATGATTGCCTTCAAGAAACTACACGCATTTGATATGGAGGACGTCTAAGATGAATAACTCAATCAAACTAAAACGTAGACTGACTCAAACCCTCACTTACCTCTACTTGATCGGACTTTCAATCGTCATTATCTATCCTCTTTTAATCACGATTATGTCTGCCTTCAAGGCTGGTAACGTTGTGGCCTTTAAACTCGACAGCAATGTCAACTTTAGTCTTGATAACTTCAAAGGACTCTTTACAGAAACCTTGTACGGTACATGGTATCTTAATACTTTGATCATCGCTTTGATCACTATGGTCGTTCAGACAAGTATTATCGTGCTTGCTGGTTATGCCTACAGCCGTTACAATTTCTTGGCTCGTAAACAAAGTTTGGTCTTCTTCTTGATTATCCAAATGGTGCCAACAATGGCCGCTTTGACTGCCTTCTTCGTTATGGCCCTCATGTTAAATGCCCTTAACCATAGCTGGTTCCTCATCTTCCTATATGTAGGTGGTGGTATCCCTATGAACGCTTGGTTGATGAAAGGTTACTTTGACACCGTGCCAATGTCTCTCGATGAATCTGCAAAACTGGATGGTGCAGGACACTTCCGCCGCTTCTGGCAAATCGTTCTCCCTCTCGTTCGCCCAATGGTTGCAGTACAAGCACTCTGGGCCTTCATGGGACCTTTCGGAGACTACATCCTCTCTAGTTTCTTGCTTCGTGAGAAAGAATACTTTACAGTTGCCGTTGGTCTCCAAACCTTCGTCAACAATGCGAAGAACTTGAAGATTGCCTACTTCTCAGCAGGTGCTATCCTCATCGCTCTTCCAATCTGTACACTCTTCTTCTTCTTACAAAAGAACTTCGTTTCAGGACTTACAAGCGGTGGCGACAAGGGGTGATATACCCCCGCCACCCTTTTTCATTTTTAATACTCTTCTAAAATCAAATTCAAACCGCGTCAACGTCGCCTTGCCGTACTCAAGTACAGCCTTTGGCTAGTTTCCTAGTTTGCTCTTTGATTTTCATTGAGTATAAACTAATGCTTATATAGTCTGGTGAGAAACAAGAGATTATTGAGAATACCCTCATTGTTAGTTGACAAATTTTATTAATAGTCTACTTTCAACAAGGATTCGTATCCCCTGCTTGAAATAAAACACATTTCTCTATATAATACTCGTATAGAAAAATGCCTATAGAAAGAGATTTATGTTACCATATCCATTTTCTTATTTTAATAGTATATGGGGATTTCGTAAGCCCCTCTCTCAACGTTTTGGTCTCAACTGGTTTCAACTGATTTTTACCAGTATTTTCTTGATTAGCTTGTCTATGGTGCCTATTGCCATCCAGAACAGCTCTCAGGAAACCTATCCTTTAGAAACCTTCATCGATGATGTCTACGCTCCTCTGACGGATAGTGTGGTTCAGGATTTGGCTACCAATGCTAAGATTGTAGATGGTAAGTTGAGCTATACGGGTTCAACTCCTCAGCAAGCTTCTGTTCAAATCGGAGACGCTTCTAGTTCAGACTTTCCTGAGGAATTACTTCTTAACTTTGAACCTGAGCAGCTCGTCATCAGTAAGCAAGGAAAAGAATTGACTAGCATTCGCTATCATGCGATCACGACTGAGAGTTTCCAAAGTAAGGAAAGCTTAACACAAGACATTTCTAAAGACTGGTATCAACAGAATCGTGTCTATGTTAGTCTCTTTCTTGTGTTAGGTTCTAGCTTCCTCTTCGGACTTAATTTTTTCATCGTTGCTCTAGGCTCTAGCCTCTTGCTCTACTTTACGAAAAAATCACGTCTCTTTTCATTTAAAACCTATAAAGAGTGCTATCATTTCATTTTGAACTGTTTAGGATTACCAACCTTACTTGCCATGATTCTCGGTCTCCTAGGCCAAAATATGGCAACTTTAATTACTGTTCAAAACATTTTATTTGTTCTATACCTGGTCACTATCTTTTACAAAACGCATTTCCGTGATCCAGACTACCATAAGTAGGAGATTATTATGCCTGTTACGATTAAAGACGTGGCCAAGGCTGCAGGGGTCTCACCCTCAACCGTAACCCGTGTTATTCAAAATAAATCAACCATTAGCGATGAGACTAAAAAACGAGTCCGAAAGACAATGAAAGAGCTCAATTATCATCCTAACCTCAATGCCCGAAGCTTGGTTAGTAGTTATACGCAGGTCATTGGTTTAGTTCTTCCAGACGACTCCGATGCCTTCTATCAAAATCCTTTCTTTCCTTCTGTCCTACGTGGTATCGCACAAGTTGCTTCAGAAAATCACTATGCCATCCAGATTGCAACTGGAAAAGATGAAAAAGAACGCTTAAATGCAATTTCACAGATGGTCTATGGAAAGCGTGTAGACGGTCTTATCTTCTTGTATGCCCAAGAAAATGACCCCTTGGTAAAATTAGTCTCAGAAGAGCAATTTCCTTTCCTCATCCTTGGAAAATCCTTGTCCCCTTTTATTCCGCTTGTTGACAACGATAATATTCAAGCTGGTTTTGATGCAACCGAATACTTCATTAAGAAAGGATGTAATCGAATCGCTTTCATCGGTGGAGCCAAGAAGCTCTACGTTACGCAGGATCGTCTAACAGGTTACGAACAAGCCCTTCAAGAACACAAACTTCCTCTCGATAGTCAACGTACCTTCTTTGCAGATGAATTTCTTGAAGAAAAGGGATATAAATTTAGTAAACGTCTCTTCAAACATGATCCTCAAACTGATGCCATCATTACAACAGATAGTCTCTTAGCTGAAGGTGTTTGTAACTACCTCAACGAGCACAATCTCAATATCCCTGTACTCAGCTTTGATTCTGTTAATCCAAGATTAAACCTAGCGGCCTATGTGGATATCAATAGCCTCTCTCTAGGACGTACTTCATTTGAAACCATCCTGCAAATCATCAGTGATACCAAAGAAAATCGTCAAATCTGCTATCGTCAAGTGATTGCCCACAAAATCGTTGAAAAATAAAAAAGCCCAACTCTGACAATGTGTTCAAGAGTTGGGTTTTTCGTTCTATTCATTGTTATAAATAACTATTAGTAAACTAGAGCAAGGTATCACTAATGGAATTTGAAGATGTCCTGAAATCTTTAGTTTTCGACTTCAACAAATCGGCCTAGGATATGAACGTTTTCTGAAACAGAAACAAAGGCTGTTGGATCAACTTGCTTCATGATCAATTTAAAATCATTGAACTCTGCACGAGTGATAACCGTAATCAAAACAGCCTTACGTTCGTGGTTATAGGTTCCTTCAGCATCATGAATCATGGTTGCTCCACGATGCAATTTATTATGGATCTTCTCAATGACGGCATCTGGATTGCTAGTAACAATCATGGCCTGCATGCGTTTTTGCTTGGTGAAAACTGCATCTGTCACACGACTTGAGACAAAGATGGTAATCATGGAATAAAGGGCATATTTCCAACCAAAGGTCACTCCTGCAATCAACATGATGGTACCATTGACCAAGAAAGAGATGCTTCCGACGTTACGACCAGTCTTCTTACGAATGGTTAGGCTGACAATATCTGTTCCACCACTGGAGATGTTATGACGTAGTGCAAATCCGATCCCCAGTCCCATGACAACACCCCCAAAAAGGGCATTAATGATTGGATCCTCTGTTAAGACCACCACAGGCACAAACTGGATAAAGAGCGAGCTCATGGATACCGTGATAAAGGTAAAAATCGTGAACTTATGTCCAATTTGGTACCAGGCCAAAATCATGAGAGGAATATTGATGGCATAAAATGCTACTGAAATCGGGAAATGAAAACCAAACCAGTGGTTACTAAGGGCAGAAATGATCTGGGCCAAACCTGTCGCACCACTTGAATAAACGTGCCCTGGTTGGAAAAAGAAATTGACGGCTACTGCTGATAGAAAACCATATACCAGAGAAGCTGAGATTTTTTCATCGTATTTTTCTCGAGAAATACTTTGTAAAACACGCAAAATCTTTACTCGATAAGCAAAGCGGCGAAGATAATGGTACCACTTTTTAGTTAGTTTCGTTTGTTTCATCTTGTTCTACTTGTAGATTAAGTTCCTCTAGTTGTTTAAGAGCTACTGTTGATGGTGCTTGCGTCATTGGGTCAGTTGCCTTATTGTTCTTAGGAAAGGCGATGACTTCGCGGATATTTTCCTCTCCAGCGAGCAACATGACAAAACGGTCAAGACCGATAGCCAAACCACCGTGTGGTGGGAAACCATAGTCCATAGCCTCCAAAAGGAAACCAAACTGGTCATTTGCTTCTTCAGATGAGAAACCAAGAGCTTTGAACATGCGTTCTTGGAGTTCTTTTTGGTTGATACGAAGACTACCACCACCAAGTTCATAACCATTCAAGACGATATCATAGGCAATGGCACGAACCTTAGCCAAATCACCTTCAAGCTCATGAGCAGTTTCTGCTTGAGGAAGGGTAAATGGATGGTGGGCACTCATGTAACGACCTTCTTCTTCAGACCATTCAAACATTGGCCAGTCAACAACCCAGAGGAAGTTGAATTTGTCGTTATCAATCAAGCCTAGTTCTTTCGCAATACGTCCACGAAGGGCACCAAGAGTTGCATTAGCTACTTCAAGCGTATCTGCTACAAAGAGAACCAAGTCCTTATCTTCAAGACCAAGCGCGGCGGTCAAATCTGCCTGAATACCAGTCAAGAATTTAGCAACTGGTCCATTTAATTCACCGTCAACAACCTTGACCCAAGCAAGACCTTTAGCACCGTACTGCTTAGCTACTTCTGTCATCTTGTCAATGTCTTTACGTGAATAGTTGTCCGCAGCTCCTTTGACCACAATGGCTTTTACAGCAGGTGCTTCTGAAAAGACTTTGAAATCTACACCTTTGACCACTTCTGTCAAGTCCTGAAGCAACATGTCAAAACGCGTATCTGGCTTATCAGAACCGTAAAGAGCCATAGCATCATCATACTTCATTCGAGGGAATGGCAGTGTTACTTCGATGCCTTTTGTTTCCTTCATCACGCGCGCAATCAAGCCTTCTGTGATGTCTTGGATTTCTTGCTCAGTCAAGAATGAAGTTTCCAAGTCGACCTGGGTAAACTCAGGTTGGCGGTCACCACGCAAGTCTTCGTCACGGAAACATTTGACGATTTGATAGTAACGGTCAAATCCAGCATTCATCAACAACTGTTTTGTAATCTGCGGACTTTGAGGAAGAGCATAGAAATGACCCTTATTAACACGAGATGGTACCAAATAATCACGCGCCCCTTCTGGCGTTGATTTAGAAAGGAATGGTGTCTCCACATCGATAAATTCCAACTCATCCAAGTAGTTACGGATAGAATGGGTTACCTTGGCACGAAGTTTAAGATTTTCCAACATTTCTGGACGACGAAGGTCAAGGTAACGGTAACGTAGACGCGTATCATCGTTTGCTTCAATGCCATCCTTGATTTCAAATGGTGTTGTTTTGGCTGTATTAAGTACAGTAAGAGCTGTTACATTCAGTTCAACTGCTCCAGTCGCCAACTTATCATTGGCCTGCTCACGTGCAGCAACTTGACCAGTCACCTCGATGACAAATTCACTACGAAGGCTTTCAGCTGTTGCCATCACCTCTGCAGATACTTTTTCTGGGTTGATAACCAACTGCATGATTCCTTCACGGTCACGAAGATCGATAAAGATCAAACCACCAAGGTCACGACGACGGCCAACCCAACCTTTCAAGGTAATTTCTTGTCCGATGTGTTCCTCACGAACACGACCAGCATACATACTACGTTTCATGTTTTATCTCCTCTTTTATTCTGTTACTATTTTACCATAAAAGCGCAGGCTCTTCATGAAAATCATCAGAAAAGTTGAGAAGAATCCTGCTATAAATGAAAAAATCCAGCAAAGTCATTCGCTGGATCTTATTTTACTTGGTATTTCTTTATTTTTTACGCTTTTCAGCAATCTCTGCAGCCTTTTTAGGGAGAACAATCTCCGTTGCATAGGCTGTCGCAAATCGCATAATACCTGCGATAGGAGCAAAGATAACTGCTAGATGGTTATAAAAGAAATCCCCTTTAAAAGCATAGGCAAGCGCTCCAATAATAAAGAAGAGTACAACTGCCTGAATCACTGCTAATAATATCACTCGTTTCATGACTTCCTCCTGAGTCTATTATAGCATCATTATCATCACAAATGAAATTAAATTGTTCAAGGCATGTAATCCCATACTATAAGCCAGACCACCCTTACTAACATAAGCCAATCCCAAGCTAAAGCCAAGTGAAGCATAAACTAGGAATTGTTGAGGAGTGCCAGGGAAATGAACAAGAGCAAAAATGATACTACTTACAAGTAGGAAGAGAGCTGTCTGCTTGACATTATCCTGTTGAGGGAAGACATAGCGGGCCAACATCCCTCTAAAGGTCAACTCTTCTGTCAGGGGTGCAAAGACAACAATCATGAAGAAAGAGAAGAGAGGTTGATTATGAGTCAATTGTTCTGCCGTCTGTTGACTGACAGATGGATCATTTGGTAAGAAAGTTTGTACAACAATGATAAGGACCCATACCAAGGCAGGCAACCAGATGTATTTGTTAAGGCCCGTTTTTTCTATCGTAACAGTTCCTGTCTTATACCACTTGTATGTTAAGAAGGTAAAAGCTCCTGCTAATAGAATATAAAGCGGAAGAACACCGACTATAGGTGCACCTGAACCAAGAGCAATCAGAGGTAAAGCCTGAATAAAACCGTAGATAAACAAAAATGATAAGAAAGCTAGAACAAACCAGCCAATGTTTTTAAGTGTTTTCATAAGATTCTCCTATTTTCCTTTATAACTATTTTTCAATACAAAGAGACATGCTAGGCCTAGAACAAGGACCCATGACAATAAAAGACCAAGATTTCCCAGAGACAATTCTCCTCCACCTTCTTTTAATAGACCTACAAAAGGACCGATAAAAGAATAGTCCAACAGTTTTTGAACCGTATCATTTTGAGAAGCAATCGTGGGTAAAAAAGAGACAATTAACATAGGAAAGATACTATAGACTTGCGCTTTAGATTGAGTATCTGATACTGCACCGATTAGAAGGTTGAGAAAAATAATACAAATAGTTGCTAGAAGCAAATAGATAGCATAGGCAAATAAATAACCAGATACGTTTACTTTAAGATAGATGGGAAGCACAATCATAGCAAGTAACATTATCAGAATAGGGAGAACAAGCATACTGAAAGTATATTCTGTTGCTGTCACACCACTTAGAATAAGTGATTTGAGATTTCGTTTTTCCTTATCTTCTGCCATCATAATCGATACCATATAACCACTTCCCATGCTCAAGACCATCGTCAAGCTAGAAGATAGTAAAAATAGGCTCACTTCTCCATTCTTATTTAAAAATTCATTTAATAAAACAGCAATACCAAAAGGCATCAATAAAGTTGCTAACAAAGTTGAATTGCTAATAAGAACTTGTAATCTTAACCATAGTAGGGCATTTAATTTTCTAAACATCTAACTTTTCTCCTGTTAATCTGATAAAGATCTCTTCTAAAGTTGGTTCACAAGAGTGAACGACCATCAAATCTGTCGTGTCTAAATGTGGCAATTCTTCAAACAGAACTATTTGTTCTCTTCCATCTTTATAACCTACACGTACTTTCTTATCCACATGGTATTTTTGAATAATCTCTTGTGGACTTCCATACTCTATTAAATTTCCCTTATTTAAAAGAGATAAGCGATCACAAAGCAAAGTTGCTTCATTCATATCATGCGTGGTCAGAAAGATAGTTGTCCCAGCTTGCTTTAATTCTTGAAGTAGGGTATGAATCATCTTAGATGTTGTAGGGTCTAGCCCACTGGTTGGCTCATCTAGAAAAAGAATCTTAGGAGCATTAAGAAGGGCACGGGCCAAGAACATTCTTTGTTTCATTCCTGTAGACAGTTTTTCTGCGATAATATCTCTAGCATCTGCCAATCCAACCTGTTTGAGCACCTGATTTACTATATCTGACTTGAGGCCATATAACTTAGCGTAAATGAGAAGATTTTTATAAAGACTCATCTTTTCATAAAAACCACTGCCATCACTAACAATACCGATTTGTTCCAAATCATTTGAGGTTAAATCTTGAGAATTCTTGCCTAACAAAATTGTGTTACCTTGATCTGCAGTTAACTGGCCTGTTAAGACATTGATCATGGTTGTTTTACCTGATCCAGAAGGCCCAAGAAAACCAAAGATTTCACCTTCCTTAATCTCAAAAGAAATCTGATGAAGAGCTTTTTTGCTCCCAAAACTTTTGCTTACATTTTCAACACGAATCATAGAAACTCCTTTATTTAAAATAACGTTTTGTTTTTCTTAATTGTGCGATAGTTATATAAAGATGAATGACGACTAAAAGAACTAAGGCAACCACTTGTATTTCTCGTAAAATAACTGATAATACTATCAATAAAATATAGAGTGCGGGCAGTAAAATTTGATCCAGCCTAAACAGAGTTAAAAAGGCACTCTCCATCTCTGCCTGCTTTTCTCCCTCATCATAACTGTTAAGATAGGTTAAAATATCTTTTGGAGTGTAATAAGCAGACAGTTTATAGTGTCGAACGATAAAAATAGTTCGCAACAAGTAATTGGCAACAATAATGTATAAGCATAATAGAATAAGAGTAGGAAGAATTAGCAAGGTATTCTTAAATATCGGAGAAATCAGTATAATCCCACTGGTCATCATTGCTATCATCAAAACATTGGAAGAAACTGAACCATAATCTAAGTAACGATAAGCTCTTACATAGGTTTGGTTACTATCTTCTTCCTCTGTCGCCCTTTGATAAAGAGTATAAATTTCGCGACTTTTACCAAGATAATACATGGCTAAAACGAAGGAAAGTCCTCCAATAACAAGAGCGATTCCATAAATAGTAGGTAAGACTTGTTCCATTTGAATCTGTTCAACTATCCCTCTAAGAGTGTAGGCAAAGGCTACTACAAAAGCACTTAACATACACATTACTACTCTCAACCATCTACGATTATTATTCATTTTCTGACCTCTATCTAAACTAGCCAATAACCTTAAGTAGTTTCAGTGATCTTTCCTATTTAAAATAACGTTTCACCATAGGTAACTGCATCACATTGATATAAATATGGATTGCTCCTACAAGC
This sequence comes from Streptococcus infantis, assembly GCF_047465525.1. GTDB lineage: Bacteria > Bacillota > Bacilli > Lactobacillales > Streptococcaceae > Streptococcus > Streptococcus infantis_R. The sequence continues at coordinate 40,394 of NZ_JASGZS010000004.1, forward strand.
AAGAAAGCTAGTAGCTGAATTTCTCCTGTAAGTAAGGAAAAGAGAACAATTAGAATGTAGAGACCTGGCAAGACATACTGATTTAATTGGAATAAAATCTGAAAACTCTGTTCCAAATTAGCCTTGCGCTCCCCTTCATCGTAAGAATTGATATAGTTCAAAACATCCTTTGGTGTAGAGAAAAGAGCCAAATCAAACTGACGCACAATCGCAATTGTTTTAGAAAGAGATTTTTGAGCGAGTAAGAATACCACAAAGAGTAAGAAAGAAAGGGAAAATGTTTGATGGCTTGTATTCAATATAATCACTTCATTTAATGAGATGAAAAGAGATAATAAAGTCGCTACGCTTGTGATATTAAAGGCAATGCTTCCAAACTCAAGATTCCGATACATTTGCACATAATAGCTTTCATTCAGATCATCATCCATTTCCTCTTGATACAAGGAATGAAACTTTCTGCTTTTCTTTAGGAAATTGAAAGTCAAAAGAACGCTAATGAAACCTAACAGTAAACAAATAGCTGATATCCATGGTATCAAGACTTTTACATCTAAAATGATTCCGTGGGATTCGGCACGTGCCTTAAACATCCCTATAAACATACCCAAGAAAGCTCCCAAGACAACTACTGCTAAAAATAATAATCCACGTTTCTTTTTCATTTTCATCCTCCCTCTAAACTAATCCAGCCAACCACTGACCAAAGGCTCTACCTGCTTCAAAAATAGCTGTCAATCCCTCTGCTCCAAGTGACACCAAAAGCAAACAAATAACAAGTAACATAATAGCTTGATTTCTTGCTTTTTTCGCTCCATCTCCCAAGGGCTCTTTACCTAGCCAACCTGCTAGATAAGCATAGAGAGTCACGGTTATAATCCCAATCTCCGTCGAAGAGAGAAACAAGAAGACTGTCACCAAACGAACGATATTGGCTTGAATGTTAAAATAATTTCCTAGACCTGCACAGACACCTGCAAGTTCTTTGTTCTCAGTATCTACTTGAAAACCTGCTAAAAATTCTTTCATAATTTTTCTCCTTTTACGATCTCTTTAAACTTTATCTTTCTCTCTACCCATCTAAAGACTAATAGTAACACTAAATTTATCCAGAAGAGATACTTACTTTCAATGATCGTAAACCAACCAAATAGGGTTCCAATCATAGCCAAAAGATTAACGATAAACACAACGATACATAAATAATAAATCACTTTATACTTGTTCATCACTCATCCTCCTCTAAGCGAAAAACTGACTCGACTGGCTCATTGAAGATCTGAGCAATCTTCAGGGCGATGACGATGGATGGAGTGTACTCATCCCGTTCCAGCAAACTGATGGTTTGCCTAGACACGCCAGCTAGTTTGGCCAGTTCGGTTTGATTGAGACCATCGCGAGCTCTAAGCTCTTTTAGACGATTTTTAAGTTGCATGTTACACACCTACTCTCCGTCAAATTGAATCGTTTGGATGTCCTCAATGCGTTGTAGTTTGAATTTTTCTTTTCCCTTTTTATCTACACGACGTAGCTTGACCCATTCGTCATCAACATCCACTACTTCCCAATTATCTGTCCCAAACAATTGTCCAACGATGACTGGCGTTCTCCCAATCAATTCTTTTAATAATCTTGACATTTCTGTATTTCCTTTCTCTTTTCGCTCAAACTTTTTGATTTTATTCCCTAGTTTCTTGACCTTTTGGGTATGGTCGAGATAAAAGATTATCATAAGAGGTACAAATCCTAATGCCCACATAATCGTTCCTTTCTGCTATACTTTTCTTAACTTGATTTCATTGTAACACATCTTTTCATTTTTGACAAGTATCTTTGTCAAAAAGTTTAGTATTTTTGTCATTTTGCAAAAGAAAAAGGTCAGGAGTAAGATCCTGACCAGTTTATCTGTTATTAATACTCTTCGAAAATCAAATTCAAACCACGTTAGCTTCACCTTGCCGTACTCAAGTACAGCCTGCGGCTAGCTTCCTAGTTTGCTCTTTGATTTTCATTGAGTATAAAATCCTAATTTTTCAAAGATTTCTGAGAAGTTTTGGCTGATTGCTTCAAGTGAAACTTGAACTTCTTCGCGAGTTTGGTTGTTCTTGACTGTCACTTGTCCGCTTTCGACTTCGCTCTCTCCAAGAGTGATAAGAGTCTTAGCAGCAAAAACATCGGCTGACTTGAATTGCGCTTTGAGTTTACGGTTGAGGTAATCACGCTCTGCTTTGAAACCTTGTAGGCGAAGAGCTTGTACCAACTCCAAGGCTTTAAGATTTGCTCCTTCACCGAGAACGGCGATATAGACATCTAGGGCGTTTTCGATAGGGAGAGACACACCTTGCTTTTCAAGGATGAGAAGCAGACGCTCTACACCAAGTCCAAAACCAAATCCAGCAGTCTCAGGACCACCAAAATAGGCAACCAAGCCATCGTAGCGACCACCTGCACAGACTGTCAAGGCATTGCCCTCAATCTCAGTGATGAATTCAAAAATCGTGTGGTTGTAGTAGTCCAAACCACGAACCATATTGGTATCGATGATGTAATCTACTCCAAGATTTTCCAGCATCTGACGGACAGCAGCAAAGTGGGTTTGGCTTTCTTCATCAAGGAAATCCAAGATAGACGGCGCATTCTCTACTGCCACCTTGTCTTCCTTTTCCTTAGAGTCCAAAACACGGAGAGGATTTTCCTCCAAGCGACGTTGGCTATCCTTAGACAAGGTCTCCTTAAGTGGTGTCAAATAGTCAATCAAGGCTTGACGGTAGGCCGCACGACTTTCAGGATTTCCAAGAGTGTTAAGATGTAGTTTCACACCTTGAACACCGATTGCTTTCAAGAAGTGGGCTGCCATAGCGATTGTTTCCACATCTGTCGCTGGATTGCTAGAACCAAAGCACTCCACACCGATCTGGTGGAATTGACGCAAGCGACCTGCTTGTGGGCGCTCATAGCGGAACATTGGCCCCATGTAGTAGAACTTGCTTGGTTTTTGAACTTCTGGTGCGAAGAGTTTATTTTCCACATAAGAACGAACAACTGGTGCTGTTCCCTCTGGACGGAGAGTGATATGGCGGTCACCCTTGTCGTAAAAGTCATACATTTCCTTGGTTACGATATCAGTTGTGTCTCCAACCGAACGACTGATGACTTCGTAGTGCTCAAAAATAGGCGTGCGTACTTCTGCATAGTTGTAGCGTTTAAAGATTTCACGCGCAAAGCCTTCAACGTACTGCCACTTGGCAGACTCAGCAGGTAAAATATCCTGCGTTCCTTTTGGTTTTTGTAATTTCATAGGGAATCCTCTTTATAACTTAATAGTCCTATTTTACCATAAATGAGGGGATTGGGACAGTGTGAAAAGAAGACTAACACCTAAATTTCATTTTTGAGATTAAGACTAGCTAGGAGAATCGCAAGCAAGGAAAGCCCAACAAACAGAGCCCATGTTAACTGTATATCCCATACTGCCACCAGTGAAAAACAGGCTGTCCCCACTGGTATAGATAGAGTAAACAACAAACCTAAAAAATTACTGGTACGAGAGAGAACCTCTGGAGCAAGATTTTTCATGAGCAGAGCACTAATCTTTGGAGAAATTTTCCCAGAAACATACATGGTAAAAAAGACGAAAATCATCCCGAGCAAGACTTGGTTTAACAAATTAGATAGACCAACTAGACTGGCTCCTAATGTGACCCACATCATCAATCTAGGCAAAGATTGCTTCCCAAAATAGTCATTTCCCGTAAGACTACTGATGATAACTGCTAATAAGGTAATCAATTGTAAGATAAACAAGGCATCCTTGTAGGAAAAATTCAGTAAGGAATGATTTAAAAGGAAGATGTTATAGATACCACCTAAGGCACCACCCAAAGCATTGATAAGCAAGATAGCAAAGAGCATAAAACCAAAGTTTTTCTGTCCACTTTTAAGAAAAACGAGACGTAAGTTTCGGTAAATCGTTAAAAATTGATCTTTGATAGAAAGTTTCTCATTTTTCAGTGATTTACTATCAAAAAGTGGAGTTGATAAGCTTAATTCAGCCCTTCCTAAAAAGAGAATGAGAGCTGACACTAGGAAAAATATGGCATTGATTCCCGCTACAAGCGAAAAGTTCTGTGTTGACACCCCTAATAGCCAAACTCCAAAAGCTTGGCCACCAATAGCAGAAATATAGGTAATAAACTGGGAAAATGAGTAAGCCTCCATCAAATCTTGCTCCGCGACCTTTTCTTTAACGAGAGGCATTCGCAAGCCACCTGCAAAATCACTGGCTACATCACTAATGACATTGATGAGACAAAGGGTCGAAAAGGCAAAGAAACTAGCTTGCTGAACAACTAGGGCTGCTAGAAAAAATAAAACCGCCTGAAATAAACCGACATAGGTCATCCATTTGACCTTGTCCTTGGTATAATCTGCCCGAATTCCCACAAAAACTGTAAAAAGAGTTGGAAGCATCATCACAACATTCGCCATGGCAACGGCAACAGAAGCCTCTGGCAAAGTCGAGGCATAGACCACAAATACTAAATTAAAAATGGAAGCTCCAAAAGCATTGAAAAATCGTGATAAACTCAAAACTCTGTAAGCTTGATTTCTTAGTAATAGTTTCATATAGATTCCTCTCTTTCTCACATACTACTTTTATGGTAGCTCTAGTATAGCATCAAGAATCCCTCGAGAATGATTTTTTGAATATATGCAACAGATTAAACGAATAACGAAAACGCTAGAATTTTCTACTACTAATAAGTATCTTCACAGTCCTATCGTTTCAAGTTATTTTATCTAGTTGCAGATATTCAACACTCCATGGCACTTCTATAATAGTCTGCAGATTTGCTACAACCGATCATCTCGAAAATACGGATAGCGTCCTCCATCTTTCTCTGTCCTTCCTCCGCTCTTCCTTGCTTACTATCAAGCAAACCTTCTGCCCATAGGTAGACTATTCGAAAATAGGTTTCATTTTCTTCAAAGAAGTTCTTTTCAATTTGTTTTTTGAAATAGAGGGCATTGGTAAAATCATCAATTTCAATACAGGCCATAAAAGCATTGAGGAGCAAGGTATGCATTATATTTCGATTTTTCCCAACTCCTTGCAAGAAATCTGACTTCCGCAACATTTCCCGAGTATACTTTGTCAAAAGCTGGACTGATAAAAGAGGAGAGCAGGAAGAAAAGAACAACAGTTCATAGAGCCCCCAAATTTCAACAGAAAATAGATAATCATGTAGGACTCTTTCTTCCTCAGAGGTCAATGTAACTGTCTCATCAATGGCTTTCATATAGGATTTTATCAAAATAGCATTGAGAATGTGTTGCTGTCTATCCTTTGAAAAAGGAAGTTGTTGATATTCTCTCTGGTAGATAGTGCGCAAAGATGTTAAATCTTGAGGGTCGATAGCCTCAACTATTCTGTTTCTAAATTCAGAATAGGCATCCTGTTGAAAACCTCTCGCCAAAAATAACAATTCTTCCATACTCGCATGAATATTCTCCAAAGCTGTGATTAACTTTGGAGCAGATATTTCACTCTGACCATTTTCAAAACGCGACAATAAGGATGCTGAAAAGCGTCCACCTGTTGCTTTTCTCAAGGAAATTTTTCTTGATTCTCGTAGCTCTTTAAAGACTTTTCCTAAATTCTTCATACTCTTACCACTCGTCTTTTATTTTTTCCTATTTTACCACATTTCCTAATAAATACTAGTTCCAAACCAGCATTTACAATCTGCCACAGGCATGATACAATGAATAACATCAGATATACGAAGGAGAATTTATGAAAAAGAATATCTTGACGCCCCTTGTGGCTGCCCTTGTCTACTTTCTCTGCATCGGAGTAGGGGTTCTACTAGGAAACCTTGTCGATCACACTGGAAATATGTTTTATGCCCCTGCCTTTTCTGCTCTTGTGGGCGGTAGCGTCTATATGCTACTTTTAACAAAAGTACCTCGTTTTGGAGCGATTACTACGATTGGACTTGTTATCTCTCTCTTTTTCCTCGGGAGTAAGCATGGTGCTGGTGCCTTTCTGCCAGGAATCATCTGCGGTCTTGCAGCAGATGGCATTGCTCATCTTGGCCACTACAAAGATAAGGTCAAGAACCTTCTTTCCTTCCTAGTTTTTGCTTTTGGTACTACTGGTCCCATCCTACTCATGTGGTTGACACCTCAAGCTTACATAGCAACCCTAGTTGCTCGTGGAAAATCTCAGAACTATATCGATCGCATTATGGTTGCACCGAATCCTGCTAATATCCTCCTCTTCATCACAAGTGTTCTCATCGGCGCTTTACTTGGTGCCCTTATTGGACAAAAACTTAGTAAGAAATTAACACATAAACAGTAACAAAAAAAAAGCTCCTTGTCTCAAATAAATATTAGAGACAAGGGGCTTTTTTAATAAAATATTTAAAATTCACTGTAAATGAATTCTTGGATGTTTGAAAAATCTGTGACAAGAGAATAAATCACGATGCTTAAAATAACCGTGTAGAAAAACAAGGTCCACAATAGTAAACGTTGTGTGTCAGTTAGTTTCATTTGCAAATTTGTAAAGTTCTTTTTCAACTTCCATCCATCCTTTCACCCCAACGTGCATCACGTCAAATAAAAAGTAATCTTCATACTCTTTATTTCCATAGTTTAACACCGTAGCACCGTGGTTTTTGGCAATATTTTCTATTTTTTTGTAAGTTTCTTCACGCATTTCTCGTGAGACACCTGTGTAATCATTCCACTTCCCGTTTACTGGGAAAATAATGACTTCAACTTCAATTCCCAATTCCTTAGCAACTGTCAAGAAGAGTTCCATATCTGAATACTCTGGTGACTCCAGGTAGCTCAAATCTTTATTAGAATCTTTTAATGAAGCATAGCGATCTTTCAAATAAGTATTGTAGTAGTTGTTATCCACAGCATAATCATTATTGTCTGTTTTCTTTTTAACTTCTGCTACAAATTGATCTGTCAGCTGCTCCCAATTATAGTCAGGTGTTTTATCCCCTAATGAAGGATAATCTGATTTGGCATGATTTTCATAGAATTTTCGTTTAAGCTTGAAGGAATAAACCGCATTGTCAAGTTCCAATAATTTTTTATCAATGATTGTCCCTTTTCCTTCTATAAAATAGCTTTTATACTTTTTATAGATATCGTTCTGTTGTTTATTCCCTTTGGTAATCTCAATAATGCGATTAATCAGTTTTTCTTTGGTTTCCTTACTGATTTTCTCATTATCTAGCATGTGAAAAATGTGTTCCTGAGAAGCCTTGTTTAAGAAGGCATCTTGATGGGTTCCATCCTTTTCAAACCATTGAACAGACTCTACAATGGCTACTTTTCGCTTACTCATAGCTCCTTCAATCGAGCCCAGGGTTGTAGCTTGAATGATATTTTGAGAATAACTGGTTCCTATCTGCATGATATTAAAATCATTGTAGTTAAAAATTTTATTGGGATGGTAATCCTCATTTATCGTCGCAACTAACTCTGAGGAACCCAGTAGAACTAGTGTGTTGGGAGTGATATTATTTGTTAGAATGTCTCTACTTTTATACTTTTCATAAGAAGTGCTGTAGCGAATACTATTGTCCTTGACTTTATAATAATCATCAACCTTCTTGACATATGTCACATTTAAAAGGGCAAGTGTCGCAATTACGAGCACAAGCGATAGTAAAAATGCTTTTAACTTAATCATCTTGTTTTGTCCAATCTCCTTGATTTAGCAGATTTCTTTAAATTTCTTTATCTACTTAAAATTGTCCTGACTATCTTATAAGGTTCTCCTGAAAAGATAAAGAAACCAACCATAACTAAATTCATGGTCACAAACCAACTCATTAGTTTGTACCAAGTTTTATTCTTATGTTTCTTATAAAAAGTGCTTTTCTTTTGATAAATTTCAAATCCAGACATCAGAACGCCATGGTAAAATCCATAAGCGATATAGCTGACACTAATTCCATGCCAAAATCCCATGACCAGCATATTGACCATATAGGCATAGGCTGCATTGTGTAATCTATTCTTAAACCATTTCTTTCTGATAACCTGCATCAAAACTCTTGAAAATACGAAATCTCTCAACCAAGTTGACAAGGTAATGTGCCATCTAGTCCAGAAATCCTTGATATCAACACTCAAGAAAGGTTTATTGAAATTCATCGGTGTCTGAATGCCCAAAATATTACTGCTCCCAACAGCCATCAAACTATAACCTGCAAAGTCAAAGAACAGATAGAATGTATACAAGCACATATATTTGAGTGAGTAGACAACTGTACCAGTATTGCTTAGAGCAAGTAGCATCTGGTAAACATAGGTTGATAGAACCACCTTGTAGAGAAGGCCTAGAACAACGCGATAAATACCATCACCTGCTAACTCTAGGTAGTCTTTTCTAGGCATGACTTCATTGATCTCTTTTAGAAATCTTCTGCTACGATCGATTGGTCCCGAACTAACTGTAGGGAAAAAGAGTAGAAACTGAAGATAATCTTTTACACTGATTTTTTCTTTGATTAAACCATCCGATATTTCCAGCATGATTTGGATAGTTTTAAAGGACATATAAGAAATCCCAATAAAAGCCAACAAATGTAGCTGGGTTAAGGCAAAGACTTTATTGACTACTAAAGGTAAAATGGATAATATAACCAGTGGCTTCAACCGTTTTGAATCCATTCTTTGTGCTATGAAAACCAGAAAATACTGGTAAATGATGAATGCCAGTAAATAAACAACCATGGCTTTACTCTTACCATAGATGGCTCCTGCAAATAAAATTGACAGACTTAAAATATAATAATCCTTACGCTTGCCAAAGTAGTTTAAAATAAAGCCAATCAGTAAAACTACAAACAATAGAAGGAAAAACTCATTCCCCTCAAAATAATTCATACTAGCCGAACTCCTTTATCATTTCATAATTCTCTACAGATAGATTACTACCTTTGTCATATCGAAATATGCTTTCTCATTATACCATACTTCCAAAAGTTTATTCCACTTGAATAACAAATATCATTTATAAATAGATCCAGCCATCTCTCATAACGCAGACAAACTCTATCAGTAATTAAAAAATTGCCCCTATAAAGGGTTGGCTACCATATAATGAAAACTCTTAGAAATGCTGAAACATGCTATTTTTAAGAGTTTTTTTTATTTTCTCTAGTAAAATCATAACCACCCGTCAAACGGGTGGTTTGTACCAGGGCTATAAGCCCAAATTACCAGCCAGCGCCTAAAGACGCTGGCTTTCACGTTGTTCAAGCCTCATTGCTCTTGACTCGTCACTTGCCTCTTAAAGAGGCTTTAGTATTACTTACCACTATCCCTAAAGGGATCCTCATATTCTTTTACACTCAATTTATCTAGTGCTATATCATGTTTTTCCTGTTCTTGGATATATTTCTTAATTGTGGCTTCATTGAGTCCAACCGTACTCACATAATAACCTTCTGCCCAAAAATGCCGATTCCCAAACTTGTACTTGAGATTGGCGTGTTTGTCAAACATCATGAGTGCACTTTTGCATTTTAAATAACCCATGAAACTTGAAACACTTATCCTTGGTGGAATACTTACTAACATATGTACATGATCAGGCATTAAGTGTCCTTCGATAATCTCAACACCTTTATAACTACATAATCGGTGGAATATTTCTCCCAAACTACTTCGATATTGATTATAAATGATTTTTCGTCTATACTTAGGGGTGAACACAATGTGATATTTACACATCCACTTTGTGTGTGATAAACTATGTGCCTTTTGTGCCATATTTTTCTCCTTTCGCTTTACAATTGGCTTGAACACCTTTATTGTATCGCGTTTGGAGTTTTTTTGGTATAACCTTCGACGCGCACCCGCATAGCGGGTGGTTTATTTGTCTCGCACCTAACGGAGCGAGACGGACTGAAAGTCACATAAGAAAAAGATTGAAGAAAATTATCCACAACGGACTTTTTCTTCAATCTGAGAGCCACACGGCTCTTTTATTTATGGCTTAATTTCTTGGTCAAAAAGTCTCCCAAGAACTGAATTGTAAAGATAATCAAGATAATGATAAGCGTCGCAAGGACTGTCACATCATGATTGAAACGGTTAAATCCATAGGCGATAGCTACGTTACCGATACCACCTGCTCCGACCGCTCCCGCCATAGCTGTTTCACCGACAAGGGAAATCAAGGTTACAGTTGTCACACGGATCAAGTCTGGTAGACCTTCCGATAGGTAAACACCTACGATGTCCCAGAAAGTAGCTCCGCTAGCTTGAGCTGCCTCGATGACACCGCCATCTAGCTCTGCCAATACCACCTGTACCTGACGAGCAAAGAAGGCAAAGACTGCAAAAGATAGGGGTACAATAGCCGCATTTGGTCCGATACTTGTCCCTACGATTAGATGAGAGAAGGGTGACAAGACAGCCAAGAGAATGATGAATGGCACCGCACGGAAGATAGAGGTAATCTTGTCCAAAATCCAGAAAACAACTTTATTTTCCAAGACACCACCTGGAGCTGTCAAGACAAGGAAAAGCCCTGCAACCAGCCCTAGGAAACCTCCGATGATGAAGGAAAGAACCGTCATATAAAGGGTCAAGTAGATTGCCGTTCCCCAGCCAGCCTGACCAGACCAACCCATCTTGTAGACGTTTGGTAAGTATGCTTTAATCAATTCTGCCATCTTACTGTCCTCCCTTCAATACTTTTAGTTGTACACCAGCCTGACGGATGGCGTCTTGAGCGCTTGCCAAGGCTTCTTTTTCCCCTGACAATACAACCACAAGTTCACCCACAGGAGTGCCGTCCAAAATTTCAATGTTCCCATAGAGAATATTGGCTGTTACTTGGTAGTGCTTGTACAATTCATTCAGAAGTGGTTCATCTGTAGAAGCGCCTGCATACTTGAGTTGTACCAAAATGCTGTTTTCAGATAAGTGCTCTACAATTTCTTGTTTCTCAATCTTGACCATAGCTTCATCGATACCTGTCGCAGTCGAAATAAAGTCCTGAGTCAATGGCTGCTTAGGATCTGAGAAGATTTCAAGAACGCTGCCCTCTTCAATCAAGCGACCATCCTGCATCACTGCCACACGGTTAGCAATGTCTTTGACAATCTGCATCTCGTGTGTAATCAAGACAATGGTCAAACCTAGTTTACGGTTCAATTCTTGCAAGAGTGACAAGATTTGTTTCGTTGTCTTTGGATCAAGAGCTGAAGTTGACTCGTCTGAAATCAAGATTTTTGGATCATTGGCCAAGGCACGCGCAATAGCCACACGTTGTTTTTGACCTCCAGATAATTGTGAAGGATAGTTTTCGGCACGGTCAGCCAAGCCCACCAAGTCGAGCAATTTAGCTACTTTAGCCTTCTTTTCTTCCTTGCTGAGCCCAGAGTGTTTGAGGGCAAAGGCTACATTTTCCTCTGCTGTTTTCTGGCTCATCAGGTTAAAGTGTTGGAAAATCATCCCGATATCTTGACGTTTATGTCGTAATTGCTCAGCAGTTAAGGTAACCTTACCATCAAAAATTACATCATTATCTACAGTAATTCGACCTGCAGATGGTTTTTGCAAGAGGTTAATAACACGAACTAGGGTTGATTTCCCTGCTCCAGAATATCCAACGATTCCGTAGATATCCCCTTCTTGGATGTGAATAGTCACATCCTTGACCGCTGTGATGGTTCTTTTCTTTTGGTGAAAAGTCACATCGATCTGATCTAACTTGATAATATCTCTACTCATAGCTTCTAATCAGCTCCTCTACTAATTCAATATGGGTGTAATAATCGGCGATTCGTACATTCTCATCTCCACCATGGTCTCGGCTATTAGCATTTCCTAGACCAAAGGCAACCATAGGTACTTCTAAAGCATCAAAGACCGTATGCATAGGTCCTGTCCCAGCTGTAGTCGGCAAGACAGATACGCCCTGTGGATAGAATTTCTTGGCTAACTCAATAACATTGAGAATAGATGGTGCACTCATATCACTTCGATAACTCATCTCACCCAAGGTATAGTATAATTCTACCTTATCAAAGCCGTTTTTGTCTAGTTGTTTCCGGATTTTATCCAAAACATCATGTGGGTCCAAGCCAGGAACCAAACGAACTTCTAGCTTGGCACTAGCCTCTGCTGGTAGAATCGTTTTAACTCCTTGCCCCTGATAACCAGACTGAATCCCTTCGATATTGAGTGCTGGTTCAAAGAAGAAACGCTTTAGAAAGGCTGTACGTTCCTCTTGTAAAAGTGGCAATTCCAAGCCATAAATCTGGCTAATTTCCTCTGGATTGCGTTGGGCATAGGTTTCAACCAAGGCTAACTCTCGTTCGTTAGGCTCTTGAACCTCATCGTACAAGCCCTCAACTAAAATACGTCCATCTGCAGCTCGCAAACTGGTCAAAGCTTGAATCAGATACCAAGGAGCTGACTCTACAATACCGCCATAGCTAGAGTGGATATCCACATCGGCACTCTTGACCTTGGCATCAAAAGTCACAATTCCTTTGTTCCCACCAGAGATTTCTAGCTGTTCCAAGGCATTTTTGGTTCCTTGTTCCCAGACCAATAAATCTGCACCACGAAGCTTGTCCGCATGTTTTTCCAGATACTTGTCTAGGTCTGTCGAAGCCGATTCCTCCGCTCCCTCCATGATAAAACTGATATTGACAGGCAGATCATCATGGTGCTGCATATACTTTCTCAAAGCACTCAAACGAGCTGTGATATGTCCCTTATCATCATCAACCCCACGCCCATACATGAAGCCATTGCGGACCGAAAGCGTAAAGGGATCCTCTGTCCACACTTGATCGCCATCCGCAGGTACTGTGTCATAGTGGTTGTAGAAAATGATAGTCTTGGCATTTGGGCGTGAACTTTTAAAATGCGCCATGACAAAGGGTGCCGTATAACTCTCATCAATCTCGACTTCTGCACCTACACGCTTGAAGATCTCGCCTAGATAACGAGCCACTTCTTTAAGGCCGACTTGTTGGGCAAAGACTGATTTTTTCGAAATCAAGGTCCGCAACACTTCAAAGTAATGTTGCGCTACATGATCCTTTTCAAACTTTTCAATTTGTTCTTCTTGGCTAGGGAAAACCATTTTCTCTCTACCTTTCTACTAGGACTTGTACCTTTGGAATCAATACAAGTGGATGTTCCTTTTCTTTAGTCTCTATATAAAAGCAAGAGGTGGAAAAAATCTCTCCCACCTCCCTGTGTTTATTACCAAACTGGTTGATCCAAGCCGTCTGAAGTTTCTTCGATGACTTTTTTCACTTCGTCAGTGTGGTAAGCTGCGATAATTTTCTTGATTGCATCAGCTTTAGGTGATGATTCCCAATCTTTTTTCGCAACGATGATGTTGTACCATTGTTTTGAGTTTTCGTCAGCTTGCTCTTTAAAGAGTGCTTTCTTGTAGTCCAATTTTGCTTCTGTAACAAAAGTGTTGTTTACAACTGCTGCATCAACTGAAGTCAATGAACGAGCTGTTTGGCTAGCGTCCAACTCAGTGATTTTCAAGTTCTTTGGATTTTCTTTGATGTTTGCGATTGTAGCAAGTTCAGTTCCTGAAACATCCAATTTAATCAAACCTGCTGATTGAAGAAGGTAAAGGGCACGGCTTTCGTTAGTAGCATCGTTTGGAATAGCAATTTCACCGTTGTTTGGGATTTCTTCCACTTTAGTGTACTTGTTTTCTTCCCCGTTTTTACCTGAGTAAAGGCGGATTGGTGAGATATAAGTATCTGCAATCGCTACAAGGTCTTTACCGTTTTCTTTGTTCCAGTTGTTCAAGAAGTTGTAGTGTTGGAAAGCGTTCAAGTCTACTTCACCATCAGCAGTTGCTTTATTTGGTTGTGAGTAGTCTGTAAACTCTGTGAATTCCAATTTAATTCCGTCTTTTTCAACCAATTCTTGGACTTTGTCCCAGCGTGCTTCTTCTGAACCGCTACGGTTAACAGTCGCAATTTTAACTGTAGTTGTGTTGTCTGCTTTCTTGTCTGAATTTCCGCAAGCTGCAAGTGCAAGGCCTGCTACTGTAGCGATAGCTGCTACGCCTAACCATTTTTTAATTTTCATGATTCGTTCTCCTTTAAAAATAATACTGTAATAGTATCTCACACTTTATTTGATTTCGCAAATTGTTATTAGATAGGCAGACATATAGTTTGAAACTATATGCCTAAAAGTTGCAAAATCATCCACCTACGAGAGAATGGATGATTTACAAACTTATTTGATGTCAGCTTCTGCTGGGAGGTAAGAACCACCAAAGAACTGTTGAGATAATTTTTCAAGAGTTCCGTCTTTGTATAGTTCTTGGATGCGTTTGTCAACAAATGATTTCAATTCATCTTGACCTTTTGCAAGAAGTGGGTAAACGTAAGGTTGTTGGTCGCTTGGAAGTTCGATGACTTTCAAGTTATCTAAACCTTGGTTTTTGATAACTGTTTCTACACCGATTTTATCAAAAATCTTGTAGTCAAATTGTCCATCGCTCAAACGTCCCATGATTTGTTGGAAGTCAGCTTTTGTGTAGTTAAGGACAGTTGGGTTATCTGCGTGTTGTTTGTTGTATTCTTCCAATTGTTTAGCTGATGTTGTTCCTTGAACGACTTCAGTAGATTTTCCACCGATATCATCAAGTGATTTGATGCTATTGTCATCTTTCTTAACTACGAGAACGTTAGGGTTTTTAGCAGTTGGTGCTGCGTAAAGATATTTTTCTGCACGTTCTTTTGTATAGCTAATGTTGTTAACAGCCATTTGGTAACGATCTGCGTCAAGGCCTGCAAAGATACCTGACCATTCTGTCTTTTCAAACTTGACATCATACTTGTCAGAGTCTTTAAAGATAGCGCGAACAACCTCAATCTCAAAACCAGTCAACTCACCGTTTTCTTCATAGTTAAATGGTTTTGGTGACGCGTTAGTTGCTACAACGATTTCTTTTTTACCAGATGTTGCTTCACCAGATGCAGCATCTTTCTTTTCACCACCTGAGCAAGCTGCCAATACACCTGCGGCTACAAGCCCTAGGGCAGCAAGTGATGAATATTTAACGATTTTTTTCATGATATTTCCTCCAAAATAGAATACAATCTTATCTTAACAGAAAAAAAGGAATTACGCTATTATATGATTTCTATATTTGTGATAGGTTTTCTTTATGGCTGATTAAAAGACCAAACGTAGGACTGCTATCAAGACCACTCCAAAGAGAACAGTCCCTACCAGATTGCGGTAACGAAAGGCTACAAAGGCCGTTGGAAAGATTGCTAAAAAATCTAACCACTTTATCTGCGGAAGGCTTCCAACTTTTCCTGCCACCACACTTGAAAGAATCAAGGCAAAGATAATAGAAACTGGTAGAAATTTCAAAAAGCGCTCTACGATAGGCGGCAAACCCTTGTACTTGGCTAGGATAAAAGGAATCATTCTTGGAATCCAAGTCACCAAGCCAGAAAAGACAATTGCTAATAAAATATACTTACTGACCATCCAAGACCACCCCCATGGTACAACCTAGCAAGGTCGCAAACAGAACAGCTAATGACTGAGACACCACCGTCAAGAGCAAAAAGAAAGATACAGCTACAACTGCTAAAATTATGAAGAGATTGCGCAAAGGAATCCGTTTTTGCATAATCTGAAACTGGGAAGAAAAAATCCCAATAAACATCCCCACTAGGGCAAAATCTAAGCCAAAAATTTCTGGATTTGGTAGAAGTCCTCCTAGAGCAGTTCCGACAACAGTTCCGACAAACCAAGCTACATAGCTGTTAAGGTTGTTCCCGTGCATCCACATAGGATTGACCTTATCCGTATGCACCAACTCGCCCATCAAAACGCCATAGGTCTCATCGGTCAAAAGACTGGACATGCCGATATTGTGCCAGAGACTTGTATGACGGAAATAAGTCGACGCATGTAAGCTCAACAAAAAGAGACGCAAATTGATTAGAAAAACCGTCATAGCAATAGCTGCCACAGGAGCTTGAACTGCAATCAAGGCTATCATGGCAAACTGGGCACTCCCAGCATAGACAAAGAGACTCATCAAACCCATTTCTACTGGTGTCACATAGGGAGAACCGATAATGCCACAAGCAAGACCGATGCTAACATAGCCCAGAGCTGTCGGCACCGCAGCCTGCACACCCTCCCAAAATCCTTTTTCTTTCATAGACTTCCTCACTAATCATTCCTTCAGCAACTGCTTTCCAAACAGTCACAACAAAAATTATTATAACATATTCGTAAAATAGAAAAAAGTCTGCTGACTGACAAGAACAGAAAAAGACTGGGAGGCCAGTCTCATGATGCAACTTATAAACTATTTTAGATTTAATACCCAAACACCAATAAACTAAGAACGATTAAAAATGTATTCCACAAGATATGAAGAGCCATTGGCCAATAAACTGAACGAGTATAACGAAATAGCATACAGAACAAGAGACCTGCTCCCGCATAAACGATGAAATCTGTTAACACCCAGCCATACTGTAAAACATGGATAAGACTAAAGAGTGTGGAGGAAACGACGACATCAACATAATACTTTTTAAATTTGGACCATGCCGTCATCAGAAGTCCACGAAAAACCAACTCTTCAACGATAGGAGCAATGAGACTGCCATAGAGAATGCGCATTATAAAGTAACTAATTCCTGTCAAATTAGCTGCTTCTTTCATCATTTCGTTCCCATTTTGCGTGCTAGGAAAAATCAGAGTCGTTATATTTACCCACACAAACATCAGTATAAAGAAAAGAAAGAAGGCACCTAGATAAGACCAACGGAACTGGAAGAGACCGCATTCTTTCCAACCTTGACTCTTTACTAGAACCACTGTAGCAGCAATCCCCTCAAGAACTATCAATAAAATTTGAAATCCATAAAATCCAAAATCTGATAATTGGTTAACAAATTCTAACCTTGCTACAAAATTAAAAATTAAGTAATAGGTGACTATTATCAAAACAGTTGACAAGTATAATTTCTTATCTTTCCTTTTCATCGTTGATCCTTTTAAGTTTTATTTACGTCGTCTTTCAGCCAAACCTGTCCAGATTCCTTTCATCCAATCAGAAGCACCACGATGAGGACTCATCCCTTTATTTACAATTCTCAAAATCCACTAAAATAACAAAGGTAGAATTTGAGCAATGGCATTATTAACTATATGCAGTCCAATAGGCCAATAAATAGACTTTGTCACTCTAAAAAAGACTGCCATTATTAGACCACCACCCATATATACGAAAAAGTCTGTCAAGACCCAACCATGACTACTGATATGCAGAATTCCAAATAAAGCAGCAGAACCAAGCACATCCAATCCCCATTTCTTCCCTTTTTCCAAAGCGGTCATCACCAATCCACGATAGATCATCTCTTCAAAAATGGGACCTGCAATCACTGGATAGAAAAAATACATCAAAAATGCAGTAGGACCTGTAAAAGTAGGAAGATCCAGTTGATAAGAAATTTCATTTTGGGTGGACGGGAAAATAAAAAATGTAACGAAATTCCAAACAAAAAAAGCAAGAAGAGCTAAAAAGGAATAGAAAAGATAGGACACTTTAAATTTTCTGCTATTGATTTGTTGCCATTTTCCTGACCAAATCATGGCAACAAGAGCAAGCAAAACCACAAGAAAATTCAACATCATATCCGAAAAATAATAGCCAAAATCAGATAGACCAGCAGCCAAGTCGCTGTGTAAAACCAGACGAATGAAGAACTGGTCCGCCATGATAAGTAGAATGGCTACAAACAAGTAGTAGCGTAAGATTATCTTTTTCATATATCACCTTTCTAAAATCCAAACACCAATAAACTAACAATAAGCAAGAAGGTATTCCATGAAGCATGTAAAGCTATGGTCCAATAAATAGAGTGTGTACAGCGAAACATCATGCAAAATATCAAGCCCATTACAAAGTATAGTATGAAATCTGTCGTTATCCAACCATGCTGTAAAACATGCATAGCGCCAAATATGGCAGCAGAAACAAGAACATCAATATAGTAGTTTTTAAATTTAGACAAGCTTGTCATCAAAAAACCACGACACACGATTTCTTCTGCTACAGGTGCGATAAGGCTACCGTAAAGTACACGCGTAATAAAATAGCTAATTCCTGTCAAACTGGTGGCTACTTCCACTACAGTACTTCCATTTTGCGTACGAGGAAAGATACGAGTTGCTAGATTTGCCCACACAAATAATAAGAAAAAAGAAAGAATGAAAACACCCAGGTAAGACCAACGAAACTGGAAGCGACCGCACTCTTTCCAATGTTCACTTTTGACAAAAATAATTGTAGATACAGTTCCCAGAATAAGTACCAATAAAACCTGGAACACATAGTAGATCTCATCAGACAAAGCTACAGTAAAATCTAAGTCTGGTATGACATTAAAAATGAGGTAATAGGTCAAAAGCAACAAGCCAGTTGCTAGGTGAAATTTCATTTCTTTCATTTTCTTCATTTAATCAACTCCTATAGTATCTATCCTCTACTACGCTTAAACAACTCACCTGTTGGATCTACAACCCAAGCAAAAGCACCACGATTAGGACTCATCCCTTGATTTATGATTATCAAAATCCTCTAAAACAGCAAAGGAAGTATATGCCCGATACCGTTATAGACTATATGCAGTCCAATAGGCCAATAAATAGACTTTGTTACTCTAAACAAGACCGCAAATATGATACCGCCACCCATATATACGAAAAAATCTGTCAAGACCCAACCATAATCACTAATATGCAGAATTCCAAATAAAGCAGCAGAACCAAGCACATCCAGTCCCCATTTTTTCCCTTTTTCCAAAGCGGTCATCACCAATCCACGATAAATCATCTCTTCAAAAATGGGACTTGCAATCACAGGATAGAAAAAATACATCAAAAATGCCGTAGCGCCTGTAAAAGTCGGAACAGCGAGTTGGTAAGCAAGTCCATTTTGGGTAGGTGGGAATAGGAAAAATTTAATAAAGTTCCAAATAAATAAAGCAAGAAGGGCTAGAAAGGAATAAAAAAGATAGGAACCTTTAAATTTTCTACTGTTGATTTGTTGCCATTTTCCTGCCCCTACCATGAAAATAAAAACAAGCAGAACCACAAGAAAGTTCAACATCATATCCGAAAAATAATAGCCAAATTTAGATAGACTAGCAGTAAAATCATTGTTTAAAACCAGACCACTAAAATACTGGTAAGCAATGACAAGTAGAATGGCCACAAACAAGTAGTAGCGTGAGATGATCTTTTTCATTCTTTTTTCTCCTATACTATGGAATGAAGACAGTATAACACGAAAAATTCCATATTTTAAAAATTCGCATATTTGACATTTTTTCTGGTAGGAATTTCACATTTGCGATTTCTAACTAATCGATAAGTGCTTTGTATTGTTGTAAGCGTAGTTCAAAAAGTGCTGATAATTGTGGATTTTCTAATATTTGCAGAGATTGGATAAAGTGTTCAATCTCTTTTTGATTACTTCCCTTGGTCTGAAGGAAAACACTCAATTTCTTTAAAAATTGCCATGATACTTTCTCAAAAACATCATACGGACGGAGCATGCCCTCCAACTCAGCTTCAAAGATTGGGATGTAAGAGAAAAGTTTGCGCTCCATGAGCTCTGAGATGATATTGAGATAGCCACTTTTCATATACAGTCTATTGTGTGCCAATTCTTTAAATTCCTTGGACTTTTCGAGTAAGGAGGTTGATAAAAATATCAAATCCTGGTTGCTCAAAAAAGGCATGGTATTGCAAAAGATATAGAGTTCAAACCAGGTCCAAGACTCGATAGCATAGAGATAGGTAGTTAAAAACTCGCTATCCTCCTCTGCTAGCGGATAGCTTTTATCTAGTGAATGGATAGCATCTTTAATCACAATAGAGTTCAAACGACGATAGGTCTGCGCCATCTGTTCTTGCTCAATTTCTTTCAACAATTGCTCTAAGCCAGCTATATCTTGATGGGCAAAGCGATCCACAATCCTTCTACCAAATCGCATATGTGGAGATTCTTGATAGTTGTTGAGCTTGTGCCCAAACTCATCAAAATTCATATTGATTCCTTGGATGGCTAAGATCAGCTTGTCCGCAGATAGCATAGACTGCCCTAGTTCAAACTTGGACAACTGAGAGGCTGTTAGTCCAGCACAAGCCACATCTGACTGCTTGAGCTTTCTAGCCAAGCGCAATTCCTTGTAAAATTCTCCCAATTCCATTCTCTCAATCATCTGACCACCTCCTATTTTTTATATAGTATATCATTATTTACACTTAAGTGTCAAAATATTCTGACATTTAAGCGAGCAAAAAAAGTCAGCCTTAAGCTGACTCCTTATTCCATAGTATCAAAAGCAAGACTTGGTTTGGCGTTTAGCTCCAAGCCTGCGAAGTTTTCTTTGTTCCACTCGCTAACGCTAGCATAGGCAATCATGCCTGCATTGTCTCCGCAAAGACGCAGAGGTGGAATGATGACCTTGACGTCAGTGATTTCAGCTGCCAAGCGTTCTCTTAATCCTTTGTTAGCTGCTACACCACCAGCCACAACTAGAGTTTTAACAGGATATTTCTCCAGGGCTTTCTTGGTTTTTGCCATGAGAATATCCATGACTGCTGCTTGGAAGGAGGCTGACAGGTCTTCCTTGGATAAGCTTTCTCCCTTTTGCTCGGCATTGTGGTGAAGATTGATAAAGGCAGACTTCAAACCTGAGAATGAAAACTCCAGATTGTCTTCCTTAATCATGGCACGAGGGAAATCATAAATATCCTGACCTTGATGAGCCAACTCATCAATCTCCCGACCTGCTGGATAGGTCAAGCCCATGACACGGCCAACCTTATCATAGGCTTCACCAACTGCATCATCACGAGTTTCACCAACAATCTTATAATCACCAGCCTCAGAAACATAAACCAACTCTGTGTGTCCACCGCTGACCAAGAGGGCTAGCAAGGGAAACTCCAAAGGCTCCACACTTTGAGCCGCCATAAGGTGGCCAGCCATGTGGTTCACGGGGATAAGCGGAAGTCCATGTGCCCAAGCAAAGGCCTTGGCAGCTGACAAACCAACAAGCAAGGCTCCGACCAAGCCTGGTCCATAAGTAACCGCAACAGCTGTTACATCTTCTTCTGTAATCCCTGCTTCTGCCAGCGCCTCCTCGATACAGGCTGTAATGACCTCAACGTGGTGACGACTGGCTACTTCTGGCACTACGCCACCAAAACGTTTGTGACTCTCAATTTGACTAGCAATGACATTGGACAAGAGCTCGTCGTCATTTTTCAATACGGCAACACTAGTCTCATCACAAGATGTCTCAAATGCTAAAATATATCTATCCTTCATCTATTTCTCTCTTCATGATAATGGCGTCCTCGACTGGATCATGGTAATAGACCTTTCTCTCAGCGATGACTGCCATCTTTTCTTTCTTGTAAAATGCTTGCGCTCGTTGATTTGACTTTCTGACTTCGAGGAAAATTTCCTTATCTATTGGCAAAGTTGCAAACAAGGCAGACGCAATTCCCTGACCCTGATAGTTTTGTTTGACAGCAATTTGCAGGACTTCTGCTTCAAATAAATTTTCCTGAACAGCTAAAAATCCAATCACTTCTATCCCATCGTAGGCTAAAGCATACCAGGTTTGGTCTTGAGACAGGTCTGCTTGGATTTGTTTCAAAGTCCAAGGACTGACTGGATAAACAGCTGCCATAACAGCATAGATAGCTTGAGCCAAGTCAGGCTGCTGTTGGATTCGTTTGATTTCTATCATAGGCGTTTAATGTAAGACTCGCCAGACTCGGTGTGGTTCTTGAGCCAGTTTTCCTCAGCTTCGACACGTTTGAGGTAATTCGGTACAAAGTCATGCAAGGAGTCTGCTTCCTTATCCCAAGCCAAAAGAGCTAGATTAGCTGCATTTGGTAAGGTTTCTAGATAGTTGGCTTGTGGCAATTGTTCTTGGATTTGATCTACAAAGGCTCCAACTTCTCCAACAAAGGTTACCTGATCAGCATCTTTGACTTGCTCCAAAACTTCTGCAAAAGACAAATGCGCTTCAGGAAAGACCAAATGGTCATTTTCATAAAATCCTGCATACACATTGTTACGGCGTGCGTCCATCAAAGGGACAACCAAACCTTCCTGCTGGCTCGGCGCTAGGGCTAAAAGGCTAGACATCCCAACTAACCCGATGTTCAGAGTATGAGCCAAAGTCTTGGCAGTCGCTACTGCGATTCGCAAACCTGTGTAGCTACCTGGCCCCTCTGCCACGACGATTCGATCCAAATCCTTGGGTGTCAAATCTAGACTAGCCATCAAAAAATCAATGGCTGGCATAAGGGTAATACTGTGATTTTTTTTGATATTGATTGTCGTCTCGGCAAGAAGCTGCTTGTCCTCTAAAATAGCAAGAGAAAGAGCCTTGCTGGACGTATCAAAAGCTAATACTTTCATAACACATTCCTATCTTTTTGTCTGTTTACTATTATACTACAAAAGCCCTCGCATGGGAATTTTCTTTGTTTTGAAACAAAAATGTCCTGCCAAACAGACAGGACAAGTACTTAAGCATTCAAACCAAAGTAAAATACAAGCCAGACCACATAGGTTACAAGAAGGAGGAAAATAGAATACAGTGTTACAAAGAGAATTTTCCAGTGTAAAGCTATTTTTCTATATTCCAGCCGAACAAATAGTAGATTGCCACCATAAACACAGGCAACAAAAACAGCAAATACCAAGAGACGAATCGCGATAGCTAGTTGAAACATAGAGAGCCTCCTTTCTCCAATTCTAAAGGCAAATATTTCAAAATCATCATCTAACGAAAAGGATCACAAACAGTTGTAGCAGTATGTAGAATTTCCATCCAAATAGGTGAAACATAAAATCAAGCATAGCTAGTCCTCCTTAATCAAGAAAAACCTCTTTTCTAACTTTATTATAGCACTTGCATCTGATGGCTTCAAATACTTATACAAGGTAAAATGAAACCCATTTCAAGCTCCTTACTTTCATGTTTCCTGCTTTTACTAATTCCCCTTTTTATGTTATAATTGAGATAATTGTAACGAATCAAGGTCAATAAAGACAAAAAATGAACTGGAATCAAACCAGCTTCAAACTGAGCATTTTTGAATATAGCTGACCTGAAAGCAGAAAGGAAACATATGATTTACAAAGTTTTTTATCAAGAAACAAAAGACCGTAGCCCACGTCGTGAAACAACACGCTCACTCTACTTGGACATCGATGCTAATTCAGAACTTGAAGGACGTATCGCTGCCCGCCAGCTTGTCGAAGAAAATCGTCCAGAATATAATATCGAGTATATCGAACTCTTGTCTGACAAATTGCTAGACTACGAAAAAGAAACTGGCGCATTCGAAATTACGGAGTTCTAATATGGCCTACACTCTTAAACCAGAAGAAGTCGGCGTTTTTGCCATTGGTGGTCTAGGAGAAATCGGAAAAAACACATATGGTATCGAATATCAAGACGAAATTATCATCGTTGATGCAGGGATTAAATTCCCTGAGGATGACCTACTTGGTATCGACTACGTTATCCCTGATTACTCTTACATTGTAGAAAATATCGACCGCGTCAAGGCTCTCTTGATTACCCACGGACACGAGGACCATATCGGAGGGATTCCTTTCTTGCTCAAGCAAGCAAACATCCCTATCTATGCTGGTCCACTGGCCCTTGCCTTAATCCGTGGAAAACTCGAAGAGCATGGACTTTTGCGCAATGCTACACTTCACGAAATCAACCACAACACGGAGTTGACCTTTAAAAACCTTAAAGCAACTTTCTTTAGAACTACTCACTCTATCCCAGAACCATTGGGAATTGTCATCCATACCCCTCAAGGGAAAATCGTCTGTACAGGTGACTTCAAGTTTGACTTTACACCAGTTGGTGAACCTGCAGACTTGCACCGTATGGCAGCCCTAGGTGAAGACGGAGTGCTTTGCTTACTCTCTGACTCGACCAATGCTGAAGTGCCAACCTTTACAAATTCTGAAAAGGTTGTCGGCCAGTCAATCATGAAGATTATCCAAGGTATCGAGGGACGTATCATCTTTGCATCCTTTGCCTCAAATATCTTCCGTCTCCAGCAAGCAACGGAAGCTGCTGTTAAGACCGGGCGTAAGATTGCTGTCTTTGGGCGCTCTATGGAAAAGGCCATTGTCAACGGAATCGAGCTTGGCTACATCAAAGCTCCTAAGGGAACCTTTATCGAGCCAAATGAAATCAAAGACTATCCTGCAGGCGAGGTTCTCATCCTCTGTACAGGTAGTCAGGGTGAGCCGATGGCAGCCCTCTCTCGTATCGCCAACGGAACCCACCGTCAGGTGCAACTCCAACCAGGTGATACGGTTATCTTCTCATCTAGCCCAATTCCAGGAAACACCACTAGCGTCAACAAGTTGATTAACATCATTTCTGAAGCTGGTGTCGAAGTTATCCACGGTAAAGTGAACAATATCCATACATCTGGACACGGTGGCCAGCAAGAACAAAAACTCATGCTCCGCTTGATTAAGCCCAAATACTTCATGCCTGTCCACGGTGAATACCGCATGCAAAAAGTCCACGCTGGACTAGCGGTGGATACTGGTGTCGAGAAGGACAATATCTTTATCATGAGCAATGGTGATGTGCTTGCCCTCACTGCAAATTCTGCCCGCATCGCAGGTCATTTCAACGCTCAGGATATCTACGTCGATGGTAATCGTATCGGTGAAATCGGCGCTGCTGTCCTTAAAGATCGTCGCGATCTATCTGAAGATGGCGTTGTACTGGCTGTCGCAACCGTTGACTTCAAGTCTCAGATGATCCTATCTGGACCAGATATTCTCAGCCGTGGATTTGTCTACATGAGAGAGTCCGGCGACTTGATTCGCCAAAGCCAACGTATCCTTTTCAATGCTATTCGTATCGCATTGAAAAACAAAGATGCCAGCGTCCAATCTGTCAATGGCGCTATCGTAAATGCCATTCGACCATTCCTTTATGAAAATACTGAACGTGAACCAATCATCATTCCGATGATTCTCACACCAGATGAAGAATAAGAAAAAATTCTCTGAAATCGAATGACTTCAGAGAATTTTTTTATTTTACAATAAGTTGAATTATTTTTCTTTAATCAACTAGTCTATAAATCCTATCGCTCTCACCGACGCTTGGTCTCAATAGCTTTTTTCACCAAAATCTGTTGATAAGCTTCCATATCTCCGCGTTTCAATGCTTCTTCTTCATGAATGGATAATCGCCATTTATAAGCTTGAATTTCCTTATCCAATAACTCCTGAGGTGCCCCAATCAGATTCAAAATAGTCAGACGCTCTTCAATACTCTTTAAAGGATAAACATCTGCAAGATTAACTGTTCTAGTCACACTTGTGGAGCGTTTTCTATGAATATAAATGGCTTTATTCATATAGGCAATCTTATCTGCTTGAAGATAAACCTTATAGGTCGTATAATCGTCTTCTACCTTCTGATCCGTTGGATAGACAATATCCTTGAAAAGCTCCGCTTTATAGAGTTTTGCCCACGGAACAGTAAAACATTGACTAAGATTATATTTTCCGTCATATTGATGATGGAACCAATCAAAAGGGCTATACACTTGTTCAAAATAGTTATCTGCACCTACATGGATTAAAAAACTTCCCTGATCTTCAATAAACTGAGTGAAATTACCAATTGCAATATCTGCATCCGTTTTTTTCAATAAATCATAAAGGTTTTGGATATGGTCTAACTCTAGCCAATCATCATTATCCACAAAGACAATGTAATCACCTGTCACAGCTTCCAAGGCACGATTGCGACTGGAAGCAACTCCTCCATTTGGCTTATGGTAAACTTTAACACGCGCATCTTGATTTTTATATCGTTGACAAATAGCTGCCGAACCGTCAGTTGAACCATCATTGATTAAAATAACTTCAAGATTTTGATAAGTTTGTTGAAGAATGCTATCTAAAAATTTTTCAAGATAGGCCTCTGACATATAAACAGGGACGATAACACTTATTTTTTCTATTTTTATTTCTTTCTTTACTCAATTTTTAGTCTAGTTTCTTCAAATATTTCTGAATCGATACAATCATATCCTCTTAGCCACAAACTCTTGATTACATTTCTCCATACTAAGTTGATGATTGAAATACAAATTGTCAGCAAGTGAAATACTAAGCTAAACGCTATATAGTTATTGATATCTTTATCTAGGAAGATCTACTCTAAAGCTTTCACGATACTTCTCTTATTTATCCATCATTTAAAAAAGTAACTTCAACTCTTCCCTGATCGCTAAGTACGGATTCATCTTTTGTTTATCATAAGCAGATTGATATTTTTCTGGATTTGCAAGTTGGGATAATTTGTCAATCATCTCTGCTACACCATCCCTTGGAAACACATGGTCAGTAGCATAAAACTCTGGTTGGTGGCACGTTTCCTTAAAAGCATAAAGGATCATACCATTTTCAAGAGCTGTACGGCTACCATCAAGTATTTCCTGCGCATGAGAAATATCCAGATAAATCCTACACGTTAGTAAAAGTTTTTCATATATCTCTCTAGACAGGCCTGGGTAGAGATGAACATTTGCATGACAATCCAGATCTAATAAACGTCCTCCCATTACTGTTAAAGCAGCAATATGAAATTCAAAATTCGGTAGGGCAGATACAAGCACTTCAATTTGTTCTAGTTCTTGCGTATCTGTCAAAATCAAAATATGCGGACGAAACTCCCTAAAGGCGCCAAGAAACGTTGGCAGATAAATCAGGGGAGGATTCATATTATCTGTCTTAAATTTCAAATCTCGGGTCAGTAGTTTCCCACAACGCTCTTTTAGATACGAAATATCTTCCGTGGAAAACTCTTCTCTCATATAAAATACTAACTGATTAGATGAGAGGTTAGGCATTTCCCTAAGCAAGTTTATATCTGATAACACTATGCAATCACCTGTAGATAATTGTTTATCTAAAACCAGTTTTCTTGCTTCATCAATTGAAGGAAGCCCCTGTTCCTGACCGTTTGCTTCTCGATAAAGTGCACGATCATGAGATGAAAAAAGATAGAGTTGTTCTTGACTTTCCTGACCATAAATGTCTATCTCTTTTTTCCCACCACTCCAAATTTCTCTATGAAAACAAGTTCCCGATAAATCGTAATGATCTCTTGCACAACAAACACCTTTGTTATCATACCATTCGACTAACTCCACCATTTGTGGCCACTGAGGATAACAGAAAATCTTCCCTTTTTTATTTCCTTCCGCTACGATATCACCTGTAGAAAGAACCTCCCAAAATCGAGGTAAGGGAAGTTGAGTCATGTGTAAGGGACTTGAATTTTCATGATTAGAAAAAAAACTAGTAAAAATATTGTTAATCGTTAATGGTTTCAGATCCATCCCCATGAGTTCTAAATCTTTTTTTAGGCGATCGTCATCTGAAGACCATTCCCTCGTCAGATAATAATACATCATTGCTTTTTTATTCCCATTCTCTAGTCAAAAATTCATACCATTGTTTTGTTATGCAGTCTGATAAATATTCTTCAGCCAAGCGGTAAGAGCCTTCCCTCAGCTGTTTGATCTGTTTGAAGGCTTTCTCTAAAGCTTTTGTTAAATCAACCACAATTTCCTCATCCGAACGAGCATCAAAAGGAACTAAATAACCATTTTTACCCTCCTGAATAAAGGTCTGATTTCCATAAGGTACATCTAGACCAACAAGAGCTTGTCCAGAACCAATTGCTTCTAACAAAGTTATACCAAAAGTTTCCCATTCCGAGGTAGCCAGGTAAAGTTCATACTCTTTGAAACGGTTTGAAATTGTCTGATGCCCCTTAAGATGGATATAATTTTGTGCTCCTAGATTGGCAATCTCTGCTTCAATATCCTGCCATAGCATCCCTTGCCCATAGATATCTAAGTTGACGTCTGGAAAAATTTCATGAAAAGCAACGATGGCTTTGATTGCTAAGTCTAACCGTTTTCGGCGTTCAAACCGCGCGGCAATCATCACAGAATAAGGTTTTCGTTCATCAGCTAATTGCAACTGTTCTAGGGCAGCTACTGGAAGAACGCGAACTTGACCAGTTTTCCCTAGTAATGCTAAATGTTTTTCCAATTCATCCTTCTGTGATTGCGTTGATACTAAAATATCATCAAATTCCTCGGCATATTGAAAAAGGTGATAGTATTCAGAATTGATCTGATCTCCCCAATAATGAATAGAGTGCACAACACAGGATAATCTTGCTTCTCCTTTTAAACGTAAAATAGGTGATGTGAAGGGAACATTCTCTAGACGATCAATAAATACATGATCCTCTTTACTAAACTGCAACTCTGATAAGGCTCGCTCTAAAAATTCAGACTCACTATAGAACCACTCCGATCCACACCGATAAACTGCTTCAGTATCCTCACCTGGTTCTTTCTTAATCTCTTCAAAGGCTATGGAACCATCTCTATTATGAAACAGTCGGCGAACAACTCTAGCTTCTAGACCAAATCCAGCATCCACTGCTGTAAAAAATTCTGTGAACAACTTTTTCTTACCATAATGTTCTCTACGAAGTAAACGACCAAATACATAATAATCTACATAATCCACATAATCCGGTTTTAGACTGTTTTTATGTAGAATGGTAGTCACACCATCTTGTTCTTGAAAAATCAATTCACAATTATTTTCCTTATATTCAGTAGTCAGGTGTAAGAGCTGCTTCATATCATCTATACGGATCCCCAAGCTCATATCACGCTGATCTGTCAACAACATATGTGCTAATAGGATTTCTTCCTCAAGATGACCCAAAGAAAGGTAATAGTCCCATTTAAAGCGAGGAGGGACCTGTGTAAAAACAAAACTGGCAGGAAGGTCCAAGTCGCGAAAAACCTTCCCACGATATGCTTGAGCAACATCTACACCATTTGGTTCTAAACCCACCATAAGATTAAAAGTGTAAAGCATTCTTTAACTCCAAACTAAACTCTAATCACAAGCATCAAAGCATAGACTCCATAAAAGAAGTGAACTAGCGAATGATTAGATTATCTACTAAAACTTTCTCATTTATCTAACGAATTGAGGTAAGCTTTAATCGCCACTACCATCACTTCAGGAGTTTGTGAAGAAAAAATCTGACTTCCTCCTGTTGGGTCCTTACTGGTATTATCAAAAGCAAAGATCGGTTTCCCTAATTTATGAATCTCCTGAGTGATATTCATAATTTCGTTAAAATGATTGATATCCAAATAAAAATCGATTTTGCTAAGAACATTTTCAAAATTATAAGGATTGAACTGTGGATAAATGGACACATTTAAATATCGTTGTAAATCGACCACTTGGGAGGCAAAAGTTGTATGAGCCAAAATATGAAAATGAACCTCAGGTAGTGCTTTTATCAAAAACTCCAAGTGCTCCATCTCGCAAGCATTTGTAAAGATTGCAGTATGATATTTTTCTTTTTCTGTAAGCTCATCTAAACCATGTTTGATAATCTCTTTCCGTAAGATAATATCTGACCAATCTAAAGCATAGAAGAACCACCACTTATCTCCCAAGCGATTATTATATACAGCTGACCATGGTTTTTCGTCTGTATAATGAATAACAGAAACCTCTGATTCATATTGATTCGCTTTTACATACCATTCATCTTTTTGAAAACGTGTCGCAATAGTATCCATTCCAACCATAAAATTGTAATTGACGTCTAGCTCTTTCCATTGCCCTACAAAAAATCGGTTTAAAATTCCTTGATCACCAAACTCAACTTCATGGTACTGATCTGCTAATTCAAACAATTTTGTTGAAATCGCATGCTCTCTCCAATGGGCATTATTTATCAATAAAACGCCTGAATTGAAATTTGTTTGCTGCAATTCATCTCTAACTGCTGCGACTGGGCTATCACCTAGATCTATTGCAAAAAGGGGTGTTAAATCTCCATTGACAATAATATCCGAATCAAGATATAAAACCTTATCTTCCTTCAGTATGTCTGGAATAAAAAAGCGAAAATAAGCTGCGTATGATAAATGCGCCGTTGGTAAATGATATTTTCGGAGATGATTATTAGAAATCTTTACATTTACAATTTCTGAATGAATAGCTTTCAATCGCTGATTCATAATACGAAACCATTCCGAAGGTAGATCGTCATTAAAAACATAAAATTTTATATTATCGTTATAAGCACAAACAGACTTGATAGTAGTTTCCACCTTATCCATATATCCATTATCTGCTCCAAGTACGATTGCTTTCTTCATTTTTCAATCCCTTTTATCTAACGTTTATTTTCTTTTTCTATTAACTAATAAAATCTGTCGAATTTCATCTACCATTTTTGAGGTTCTTCATGGGCGATTACTTTATCAAAGAGTTCTGCTTGATGGGCTACAATATCTAAGGGCAGCACAGTTTTTCCCTAGATCTTGATAGGTTTGATTGAGAATACTATCTAGACATTGTCGTAAGTAGTTTTCAACGTTGTAAACTGATACAATTATACTAATTTTTCTGTCATTTTTATATTTCTCTTTATACTTTTCCAAAGTTATGAAAAACGGTTCTTCAGTAGGATTCCCAATTCACTACTAGCTTTCTATAGTTTGCGGAAAAATTCTCTGATGAAAGCTGAGATATCTTTACTCATGATTTTATCCAGCCTCTCAGTAGTCAACTCCTCTGACCGGTTCCACCAATATCCTTGATTTGACCATCGGGTAACAGTTGAAAAAAGCGCTGATGTTGCTTATTTTTATGTAAAAATATACAGAATTTTCCAGATACTGATACCATTGCTAATCTTCCCCTTATAACTTTGACCAAGAACACGAATCTTCTATAGAGAGTTTTTTCCAAAAAATCTTTATAAAAATCTAGTATTTTTTAGTCAAAAGCCTAGATTTATTCCATTTTAATTATACCTTATTTTTAGCAAAAGAGCTATCATATAAATATATCTATTAGATATTATTGTAGCATTCAACTATCAATATAAGTCAATCATCTTTATTCAGTAAGAATATTTGATATATAGAATTATCTTCTAAACTTGAGATTATTTCCTTATTTTTCAAAAATCAAAAAACCTAGATTCTAACAGCTAGTAAATAACTAACGGTTAAAGTCTAGGTTTACTCAGAAAACAATCATTATTTCACAACAAGCTCGTAACGAGTTTTGCTGGTGAATGTTTCACCTGCTTTGAGGATGACTTGGTCTTTAAGATCGCTATGAATAGCATCTGGTAAAGCTTGCGCCTCAAGAGCAATTCCATTGTGCTGAATCATTGGCTTACCAGCGATGATGACACTCTCATCCACAAAGTTTGCTGTGTAGACCACAAAGCAAGGAGCCTCTGTCTTGAAGAGCAAGAAGCGACCTGAACCTTGATCATAGAGGAATCCAGCATTGTCATGTCCTGCAGGAAGAGCAAATGGATGGTCCAAACCAGATACGAGTTTGATTTGCTCATCTTCTTCTGCAAAGATATCTTTCAACAAAGCACCATTGTAGATATGTTTGACCACATCACGGTTAGCATCTGGAGTTTTAGCTGGGACACCGTCAGGAGCGATTGGATAGATACCCTCTGTATTCAGTTGGAAAACATGGCGGTCAACTGTCTGAGTGAAATCACCTGACAAGTTAAAGTAGCTATGGTTAGTTGGATTGACCAAGGTATCCTGGTCTGTCGTTACCTTGTAACTAACTTCGTAGGCACCATTTTCTTCCAAGTAGTAGCTAATCCAGATCTTAAGATTGCCAGGGAAACCTCCAGTCCCGTCTGCTCTCTCTGTGTAAAGAGTCAAACCATTATCATTAACTTCGACTAGCTCAAACAAGCTAGAATCCCAACCAGTTGAGCCACTGTGGTTACAGTTGCTAGCATTGTTGACTTCTAGTTCATAGGTCTTCCCATTGAGTTCAAATGTCGCACCTGCGATACGACCTGCTACCGGACCTACACTTGCTCCATGTTTAGGGCTATTTCCCACATAACTTTCGAAATCGTCAAAACCTAGAATAACATTAGCAAAATTACCAGCCTTATCTGGAGTTACATAGCGTAAAATTGTTGCTCCATAGGTCATAATTTCCAGTTGGTAGCCTGCCTCCGTTTCAAAACGGTAAGCGAGGACATCCTTGCCATCAACTTTCCCAAATACACGTTCTGTGTATGCTTTCATCCTTCTCTCCTTTTTCTATTTCAATTAAGTAAACAAACCATAGAAAGCGCATTCACGTTCTATGGTTTTATTGTATGATTTACAGACACCTTTGTCAAGAAACCATAAATATTTTCTTAACAAAAGTAGTTCCTTCTATTCCTGTTCTATGCTTCTACACGTTCAGTCCATGAAGTAGCTGTTGTTTGAAGAACCTTATTAAGTTCATCAATGTTTTCAAATCCAGTTGTACGAAGCCATTCGCGGGCTGCTGCTTCACCATCTTTGATGTAAGCTTCAACTGATCCAGCCCATGTTGCACGTCCACAAAGAACTCCGTTGAAATTTGCACCTGATTCGTGGGCAAATACAAGAGTTTCTTGGAAGAGCTTAGCGGATACACCTGCACTCAAGTAAATGTAAGGAAGGTTAGTTGCTTCGTCTTGTGCTTTGAAGAATGCTGCTGCCTCTTCACGTGTATGAACGATTTCTCCATCACCAAAACCTTCAACGTATTTCACATTGACTGGAACTTCCACTTTCAAAACATCGATGTTGAAACGTGGGTCGGAGAAGACCTTCATCGCACCAATAACCTTGTGTGGTTTCACTTTAGCGTATTCAGCAGAACCTGCATCAGCAATTTTTTCATCGTAAGCAAGGATTTCAAGGAAGAATGGAATGTCTTCTGCCACACACTCAGAACCGATACGTTCAATGTAGGCTTGTTTTTGTTGGTTGAGTTCGTCAGAGCTATCTACGTCATAGTAAAGCAAGAACTTAACAGCATCTGCACCTTGTTCTTTGATACGTTTTGCAGACCAAACATCCAAGCAGTCTGGCAAACGTTTTGTGCTTGTTGTGTCGTAGCCTGTTTTTTCATAAGCAAGGAGAAGACCAGCTTTTGGATCAAGAGCTTTAGTCGCTGGAAGTCCATACTCAGGGTCAAGTAGCATAGACGAAGCGTATTTTGTCAATTCATCTGCTACCAAGACTTTTAATTCTTCCATTTGAGCTACTGTTGGCTCTTCAGTTTGGTATTGAGCCATGAGACGTTTCAAAGCACCACGTTGGTCAAAGGCAAGAGCTGAGATGATACCATTCTCATCAGAGAGTTTTTGCATGCAAGCAAGTTTATTGGGGCTTAATGTTAATTTACTCATAGATTCTTCCTTATTTTTCAAACTCGTGAATAATGACACCTTGAACAACACGGTTCACTGTACCTGTTGGTGATGGTGTATCAGGTCTGTTTCCAACCTTAAGCGAAGTCAAAAGTGCAAATAATTGACCGTAAACGATGTAAGGGAAAACACGGTAAACATCATTCAAAACGCCACCGCAGCCAAGCGCTACTTCCTTCACATTCTCAAGTCCAAAGGCTTGATCGCTTAAAAGCACAACGCGACGGGCAATTTGATCCCCAGCAACTTCACGAACCAAGTCCAAGTCATACTTACGAGTATAATCTGTTGTAGTACCGAAGACCAAAACTACAGTATCTTCATTGATAAGAGATTTTGGACCGTGACGGAAGCCGACTGGACTTTCATACATAGTCGCAACTTGACCAGCAGTCAATTCCAAAATTTTCAGTTGTGCTTCATGAGCAAGTCCGAAGAATGGACCTGCACCTAGATAAATCACACGATTAAAGTCTAGGTCAACCAACTCTTTGACATCTGCTACATTGTCAAGAACTTTGCGAGCAAGACTAGAAAGCACTTCAAATCGTTCAACTTTAACAGCAAATTCTGTTGGATCAAATACCAAAAGTGCGGTCAACATCATTGAAGTGAAGCTTGAAGTCATAGCAAAGCCAGCATCGTTAGAAGCAGCTGGTTGCAAGAGCAAGAGGTTGCGATCATCACCATGCGCTTGGAGAGCCAATTTCCCTTCAGCTGCACATGTGATGGTCACTTGATAAAGCTCATCAACCAAAGCCTTGGCCAAGTCAACTGTTGCCACACTCTCAGGTGAGTTCCCGCTACGCGCGAATGATACCAAAACAGTTGCTACATCTTTTTTCAAATAAGTTTGTGGATTAGCTACGATATCAGTTGTCGCAATAGCATTGAAGTTCCATTTACGCTCATCGTAAACTTCTTTAAAGTAAGGAACCAGAGTATCACCTACATAGGCAGAAGTTCCAGCACCAGTTAGGATTACTTTGATATAGTCATGCTTATCTGCAATTCCTTGCAAGAAAGCTGCAATTTCATCACGTCGTGCTTGATAAGTTTCAAAAGCTTCTTTCCAAACATCTGGTTGTTGGTAGATTTCGCATGTTGTGATTTCTGCCCCCAACTCAAGCAATTCTTCTTTTGTATAATCTAGCATTGAGTTCCTCTAATCTATTATTATATTGTTTTTTATCTAAAATATGGGAATGGGAGTAAGCCCCATTCCCATGTATATTCTATATAAAATGCTCTAACGGTTTTCACGTTGTCACATCGTATACTCAATGAAAATCAAAGAGCAAACTAGGAAGCTAGCCGAAGGCTGTACTCAAGTACGGCAAGGCGAAGCTGACGTGGTTTGAATTTGATTTTTGAAGAGTATTATTCATCTTCATCGTCATCGAAGCTTGCCAATAAATCATTAACTTTGACAATGCTTTCTGAAGCACGACTCTTATAATCTGCATCAGCGCCGGTTAGGCTCGCATTGATAAACTCAATAACCATTGGAAGATTCATTCCTGCGTAAAGTTCGATGTCACGACCTTCCATAATCAGACGGCTCACCACATTACATGGTGTTCCACCAAGGAGGTCAGCAAAGACTAGGAAATCATCCAAACCTTCGACAGCGGCTTCAAATTTTGCAGTGAAATCTTCTGGTCCATCTTCTGGAAGAAGAGCTACCGCATGAATGTTGTCTTGTGGACCCATAATCATTTCTGTGCTACCTTTAAGTTCTTCACAAAAACGTCCATGACTCACTAAAATTAATGATTTAGTCATAAATTATGCGCCCATTCCAAGTGCAAATTTACCAAAGGCAGAAAGAGCCAAGGCAAGCACGATAATGATACCGATAGCTTTTGTAGAGTTCATACCTTTCTTACCAAGCAACCAGAAGATAAAGGCTGTGAAGATTGCTGGAAGCAAGCGTGGGAAGATTGAGTTCAAGATATCTTGGAAGTCAATCATCTTTTCACCGATTGGCAATTTGTATGAAATTTCAAAATTGATCATTGTTGCTACAAGAGCACCCATCATGAACACACCAAGTACAGATGCAGCTTCAATCAAAGCTGTCAAAGTGCTTTGCATGTTGTTGATAAGGTTAACCCCTTCTTTGTAGGCAAATTCCAACTGTTTCCAACGGAAGATGTCATATGCTACTGCAACTGCGATCCAAAGGAAGATACCCCAAGGTTGACCAGCGATAGCCATTGTTGCAGCGATAGATCCCATGATAGCAGGTACAAGCGAACCAAAGATAGTATCTCCAAGAGGAGCGAATGGTCCCATCAAACCTGTCTTGATACCGTTAACCGCATCTTTTGAGCCAACGCCATCTTTTTCTTCCATAGCAAGGTCAAAACCAGCGATGATTGTGTGGAAGAATGGTGAAGTGTTGAAGAATTGAGTATGAACTTTCATCATTTCTTTCAACTCAGGAGTTCCATCTCCATACATTTTACGTAATTGTGGCAAGATCATGTAAAGGTAACCTGATGCTTGCATACGCTCGTAGTTCCATCCCAATTGGAAAGTGAACAAGCTACGTTTGTTAATTTGATTAAAATCTTCTTTTGTTAATTTGTAATTAGAATTCGTCATCTTCAATTTCCCCACTTTCTGATGGTGTAGAAGGTGCTGCTACAGCAACTTTTTGGCTGTTCTTGAAGTGAACAACCGCAAGGAAGATACCTACGATAGAGATACCGATCATAGACAATCCTTTGAAGTTGTTGGCAAAGCCAATTTTTTCAGCAACGTCAGCAGGAAGAGTGCCAATGATACCAGCAACTGCTCCACCAAGACCTGTTACGTATGAGTAAAGAACAGTCAACATAGCTGTCAAACCGAATCCCATAGCAAGGTAGTGAAGGTTACGTTTAACTGGAAGGTAACGAAGCAAGATAGCGAATCCAAGACCTGGAAGCATACGACCTGCAAGAGTCAAACCGTCTGCAACCCATTGGAATTCTTTAACAAGGTTTACAACTGCTTGTACGAATTCTCCACCAAAAGCAAGGGCGAAGAATACTGGAAGGGCACGAGAAGCAGCCCATGGAAGCGCACCAAGAAGGTAGTTACGTTCGATTGCTTTATAGTCAAAGCGTTCGATCGCAGCATCAATACGGTGTGCGAAGAATGTAGTAGTCATACGACCAAGTACGTCGAAGTAAGTCAAAAGTGCCGCTACTGGTACAGCGATTGTAGTGATCGCAAGATCTGTTTCGATACCTTGTGAAACTGAGAAAGCTGTCGCAAGAACCGCACCAGAAGTTGCGTCGATACGAGAAGCACCACCGAAGGTACCTACCCCAAGGACAAACAACTGCAAGCTACCACCGATAAACAAACCAGTTGTCAAATCTCCCATGATCAAACCAGTAATGAAACCAGCGAATACAGGGGAACCTGCAGAAGAAACGATCGTCAACTCATCACAGATTTGATAAGCTGAGTACAGAGTGAGAAGTAAAATTTGCCACCATTGTATCATAACAATGACCTCCTAAAAATTTTTTCCTATTTTAATAAGCTCAAAAAGTCTGAAACTGGATCATTTGGAACCATTTGAGCAGTAAGTTTAACACCTTTTTCCGCCAATTTGTGGAAATCTTCCACGTCTTTATCTACAACGTTGATAGAACGTGTAATCGCACGTGTTTCTGGTGTTTGAGACATGTTGCCGACATTGACAGTTTCAAGTGGCACACCTGCTTCTACCAAACCGAGGAAACGGTCAGGCTTGCGTACTACAATCAAAAGACGTTGGCTATCGTATTTACCAGCAAGGATATTGGCTGCAGCTTTTTCAACTGGCAAAATGCTAAGTTTTACACCTGGTGGTGTTGCAAGTTTCAATCCGCTCTTTTCAACATCGTTGTTAACAACCTCATTGTCAACGACCATGATACGTGAAACATTAAGTTTAGCAGACCAAAGGTTTGCTACTTGTCCGTGGATCAAACGTCCATCGATACGGCATCCTACAATTGTCATAAATTTTCCCCCTTTATATGTTTTAGTGTAGGTTTACGAGTTAAATGTATGTGATCTTTATACTCCCCTTCAGTTTCAAAGATAATGATGCGGTTATCACCTTCCTTGAGATAGCTGTGCGGAATATAAAGCGATAAGGTTGGACCAACATTCCAGAAACGTCCGAGATGATGGCCATTGACATAGACAATCCCTTTACCAAACTCAGATAGTTCTAAGTAGGTGTCCTTCGGAGCCTCAACTTCAAAGTCATAGGCGTAAAAGGCAGGTTGTCCTTCTGTCCATCCTTTTGAGAAATCAATCTTTTCAGGATTATCTAGTGGAAGCGGATAGTGTTCCCAGTTCAGCATAAAGTGTAGGTCTTTGCAGACACCTGTACGAATCCCTTTTCGTTGTGTATCTGCTAGGAACTTATGCCCGTAATTGACACGACCCATATTTTC
Source organism: Streptococcus infantis (assembly GCF_047465525.1). Taxonomy (GTDB): domain Bacteria; phylum Bacillota; class Bacilli; order Lactobacillales; family Streptococcaceae; genus Streptococcus; species Streptococcus infantis_R. The sequence goes on from NZ_JASGZS010000004.1 coordinate 78,339, forward strand.
AATAAGGATGTCAAATCTAGAGAGCGCTTTCTTTTTTCCTTGATAGAAGACATCTTCTCCAATTTCAGTCTGGTACTGAGTTGCGACCCATTTCCCATCTACAAATAGCTGAGCTCTATCGCGTCCATCAATGATACGGATGCGTTCTTCTTCTGCGTCCCAGCTAGCTTCTGTACGATAGAGTAGGTAGCCATAGCTTTGTCCCAACTCTTCCATTTTCTTAGGATAGAGACTCTCGATAGGACTTGTCAGGCTATCCAAGGTTTCGAAAAGAGAAACTTTCTCGACCAGTGGAATGTTTTCGACTTCCATACTCTCTTTGTAAAGTGGCTCTAATTGTGGATACTCAGGATAGTAAGTCGCCATCATTTCTTTAACTGCCATGTATTTAGCAGTTGGATTGCCAGCTTCATTAAGGAGAGCGTCATAATCATAAGATGTTACTTGTGGTAAATCGATGGTTCCTCGAGCTGAACAACCATTCATAAAACCAAAGTTAGTTCCACCGTGGAACATGTAAAGGTTGATAGAGCCTTGCTCTAGCACCTCATGTACGGCTTCTGCTAACTCCTCTGGCTCACGCGTGATGACTGGTTCTTTCCATCGGTTAAACCATCCATCCCAGAATTCCATACACATGAGTGGCCATTTCTTGCCATACTCATCAAAGAACTCTTGCATTTGCGAGAAGTTAAAGTTAGCTTTTGAACCAAAGTTCCCTGTCACAAAGAGATCATCTTCAATCAAGGTACCAGCTTTCAGAGTTGCTCGCCATGGGCCATCAGATGTAAAGAGCGGACAAGTCACTGAACGTTCTTCCATCAATCGGCGAATCTCACGCAAGTAGGCCTTGTCCTCACCGTATGAACCGTACTCATTTTCAACCTGCATCATGAGGATGTTACCACCATTGTCAAACAATCTTGAAACAAGACGTGGAAGTAAATGATCGTAGTAACGTCCTACCATTTCAACAAAGGCTGGATCAGAAGAACGGATTCGCATGTCTTTCTTTAAAAGCCATGCTGGTAAACCACCAAATTCCCACTCTGCACAGATAAAGGGAGATGGTCGAACAATAGCATACAAGCCTAAGTCCTGAGCTGTCTGAAGAAATTTTTCAATATCAAGATTGCCTTCAAAATTGAAGTTTCCTTCAGTTGGCTCATGCAAATTCCAAGCGACATATGTTTCAACAGTGTTAAAACCTAAAGCCTTGAGATTATACAATGAATGATACCAGTCTTCTTCAGGAATTCTAAAATAATGAATGGCACCAGATAAAATTTTGAATGGTTCCCCATCTAGGTAAAAATCATCCTCAATTTTAAACCTTGTCATTTTACCACCCCATACTTTTTCGTTTGCGCTTTCATTTGTTATTATATTAAATGATAAACTAATGAATCCATCTTGTCAATAGATTTTTCGAAAATTATTTAAAATTTTTCTTTTTTTTACTGAATTGTTTTCTAAAATTCTTGTAAAAAATTTTTTTCTTAAATATTTTCGATCTAGATAGCATAAATGTATGAGTTTTTAACCGTAAATAATATGTAAGTCAATCGCTTAGAATATTATTTTATTTTTTTACATTATTTACTATCATTTTCAAACTATTTATGGTAAAATCGAAGATGGAGAAGGAAAAAATGAGGTGAAAATATGGCAATTCCAAAGTATCAATATATCAAAGATGAATTGAAAAATAAAATCATTTCAGGTCAATTTGCAAGTGGCGACAAGTTCTACACTGAAGCAGAGTTGATTGCAATGTATGACGTAAGTTCGATCACTGTTGTTCGCGCCTTAAACGACCTTGCTAAAGACGGTTATATTGTCCGCCAACAAGGAAAGGGAACCTTTGTGGCTCGCGCTCGCAAACACAAACTCGTAGAATTTTCTGATGTAGAAATTTTTGAAACCAAGGACGATAAAGTCACTGTTCTTTCCATTGAACGCGGTAACGATCTTAACTACTTAGAAAAATTAGGATTGCGTGGCGATCAATTTTATTACAAAATCGAACGTATCCGTGAATCTAACGGTGCTACTTATATCTACCACACATCTTATATCCCTGAACAATACATCAATGCAAATTATCCAAATCTTGAATACTATAGTTCTATCTATAATCGTTTCAAATTGGACTACCACATTCACATGAATGACGAGCATTTTGAAGAAATCAATGAAATTGTATTTCCAACTCCAGAACATGCTGCTTCTATCCTAGGAATCGACTCTCAGTTCCCAACTGTTCTCCAAACCAAGACAACTAAACTTGAGTCAACTGGCCAAGTGTTGGAATACATTGAAACATACAAACGTTCTGATTTCTATAAGATTAAATTTATCTCATGTGATCGCGATCACTAAACATTAAAAAGTCTGAGACAATTGTTTCAGGCTTTTCTGTTTTTCATTATAGCACGCCAGCTTTTAGTAAGAAATATCAAATGGCTTTAAACTATAATTTGGAGAAATTTTACTAAAAACAGAGCAAAAATTGAAAAGCAGTTCAAATTAAATAACTTCTTATATTTTTTATAGGTATTTTATTAAAATACTTGACTTTACTAGATTCAGATAATACAATGGAATCAGTTTGTGAAAACGCTACCAAAACAATAAATTAGGAGGTTATTTAATGAAACCAGAAAATAAACAGCGTTTCTCTATTCGTAAATACGCAATCGGGGCAGCTTCTGTCTTGATCGGCTTTGCCTTTCATGCGCAAGCTGTTGCCGCTGATGGAGTCGTACCTACTACAACAGAGAATCAACCTACTATCCAAGCCGCAGGAGAATCGTCTCCACAGGCCAGCGAAGAAAAACTTGAAACTAGTCCTACACCAGAAGCCGTAGCTCCTGCAGCTCCAGTGACACCTGTAACAAACACTGAAGCACCAAAAGTTGAAGCTACTCCTGCACCTATCGTAGAAAAAACTGTTGCAACCGAAGAAACTCCAGCAAAACCAGAAGTAACTGAAGAAGCTAAGCAGCCAGAACCAGAAAAGGCAGAAAACAAAGAAGTTGCTAAAGTTGAAGCTCCTGTAGTCGCTACAGAGAAAGCAGCTCAAGTCAATGAAAAACTAGCTAAAAAGAAAATCGTTTCAATCGATGCAGGGCGAAAATACTTCTCTCCTGAACAACTGAAAGAAATCATCGACAAAGCCAAACACTATGGCTATACTGATCTTCATCTCCTAGTCGGAAATGACGGCTTGCGCTTTATGCTAGATGATATGTCCCTAACTGTAGGAGACAAGACTTATGCGAGCGACGATGTCAAACGCGCTGTTGAAAACGGAACAAACGCCTACTACAACGATCCAAACGGCAATCATCTAACTGAAAGCCAAATGACCGACTTGATTAACTATGCCAAGGATAAAGGTATTGGACTTATCCCATCTGTTAACAGTCCTGGTCACATGGACGCTATCCTCAGTGCCATGAAAGAACTGGGTATTGAAAAGCCTAACTTTAACTATTTTGGTAAAGAATCAGCACGTACTGTCGACCTTGACAATGAAAAAGCAGTTGCCTTCACAAAAGCTTTGATTGACAAGTATGCAGGCTACTTTGCTGGTAAATCTGAAATCTTCAACATCGGTTTGGATGAGTACGCTAACGATGCTACTGATGCTAAAGGATGGAGCGTTCTTCAAGCCTATAAATGGTATCCAGAAGATGGATTCCCAGACAAGGGCTATGACAAATTCATCGCCTATGCTAATGACCTAGCTCGTATCGTCAAATCTCACGGTTTAAAACCTATGGCCTTCAACGACGGTATCTACTATAATAGCGATACAAGTTTTGGTACCTTTGACAAGGACATCATCGTCTCTATGTGGACTGGTGGCTGGGGCGGTTACGATGTCGCTTCTTCTAAATTACTAGCTGAAAAAGGACACGAAATCCTCAATACTAACGATGCTTGGTACTACGTTCTCGGCCGTAATGCTGATGGACAAGGTTGGTATAACCTGGACCAAGGTTTGAACGGTATTAAGAGTACACCGATTACTTCGGTTCCAAAAACTGAAGGTGCGGATATTCCTATTATCGGTGGTATGGTAGCTGCTTGGGCTGATACTCCATCTGCTCGCTACTCTCCATCTCGTCTCTTCAAACTCATGCGTCAATTCGCAAACTCAAATGCTGAATACTTCGCTGCTGATTACGAGTCTGCTGAACAAGCTCTGAAAGAAGTTCCAACAGACCTTACTCGCTACACAGAAGAAAGTATTGCAGCCGTTAAAGAAGCTGAAAAATCCATCCGTTCTCTCGATAGCAACCTCAGCCGTGCTCAACAAGATACTATTGACCAAGCGATCGCAAAACTCCAAGAAGCTGTTGGTAACTTGACCTTCACTCCAGAAGCTCAAAAAGAAGAAGACGCTAAACGCGAAGTTGAAAAACTAGCTAAGAACAAGGTTATCTCTATCGATGCTGGTCGTAAATACTTCACGCTAGACCAACTTAAACGCATCGTAGATAAAGCCAGCGAACTCGGTTACTCTGACCTTCACTTGCTCCTTGGAAACGATGGACTTCGCTTCCTACTTGATGATATGAGTATCTCAGCAAACGGCAAGACCTATGCAAGTGACGATGTGAAAAATGCCATCATTGAGGGAACAAAATCTTACTACGATGATCCTAATGGAACTACTTTGAACCAAGCTGAAATTACTGAACTTATCCAGTATGCTAAGGACAAAGGTATTGGACTAATCCCAGCTATCAATAGCCCAGGTCACATGGATGCTATGCTTGTCGCTATGGAAAAATTAGGCATCGCAAACCCTCAAGCTAACTTTGACAAGGTTTCAAAAACAACCATGGACCTTGAAAACGAAGAAGCAATGAACTTTACAAAAGCCCTTATCGGCAAGTACATGGACTTCTTTGCAGGCAAAACTAAGATCTTTAACTATGGTACAGATGAGTATGCCAATGATGCTACCAACGCTCAAGGTTGGTACTACCTCAAGTGGTATGGCCTCTACGGTAAATTTGCTGAATACTCTAATAGTTTAGCTGCCATGGCTAAAGAAAAAGGTCTTCAACCAATGGCCTTTAACGATGGCTTCTACTACGAAGACAAGGATGATGTTGAGTTTGATAAAGACGTTATCATCTCTTACTGGTCTAAAGGATGGTGGGGTTACAACCTTGCGTCTCCTCAATATCTAGCAAGCAAAGGCTATAAATTCCTTAACACGAATGGAGATTGGTACTACATTCTCGGTCAAAAACCAGAAGATGGTGGTGGCTTCCTCAAGAAAGCTATTGAAAATACTGAAAAAACTCCATTTAACCAACTAGCATCAACTAAATATCCTGAAGTTGACCTACCTACTGTTGGTAGTATGTTAGCTATCTGGGCTGATAGACCAAGTGCAGAATACAAGGAAGAAGAAATCTTTGAACTCATGACTGCCTTTGCAGATCACAACAAAGACTACTTCCGTGCTGACTACAAAGCGCTACGCGAAGAACTTGCTCAAATCCCTGAAAACTTAGAAGGATACAGTACAGAAAGTCTTGACGCTCTCAAGGCTGCTAAAGAAGCTCTGAACTACAATCTTAACCGTAATAAACAAGCTGAGTTGGATGCCCTCGTAGCTAATCTTAAAGCAGCTAGACTAGGGCTTAAGCCAGCCGCAACTCACTCAGGAAGTCTTGATGAGAGTGAAACTGCTGCTGCAGTTGAAAACCGACCAGAGCTTCTAGTTAAGACAGAAGAAATTCCGTTTGAGATTGTTAAGAAAGACAATCCTAACCTTCCAGCAGGACAAGAGAAAGTCATCACTGTCGGTGTCAAAGGAGAACGTACAAATTACCTTTCTGTCGTAACTGAAAATGGTGAAGCACATGAAACTCTCCTTGATTCTAAGGTAACAGTAGAACCTGTCGCTCAAGTGGTAGAGGTAGGAAACCCTGTCACTCACGTCGGCGACGAAGAAGGAGTTGCTCCTGTGGCAGATGCAAAACCACGTGTTGTGATTGAAGACGAAGAAATTCCATTTACAACTATCACTCGTGAAACTGATGCATTGCCTAAGGGAGAAACTCGTGTCGTAACTGAAGGAGTGAACGGTCATCGCAGCTACTTCTATTCTGTAACTACGGCTGCTGATGGAACTGAAGTTAAAACTCTAGTAAGCAGTGAAGTAAGCCTAGAACCGATTACTCAAGTGGTAGAAGTGGGGAACCCTATTACTCACCTTGGGGATGAAAAGGGACAAGCTACTATTGCTGAAAACAAACCGAGAGTTGACATCCAAAATGAAGAAATTCCATTCACAACCATCACTCGTGAAACTAATCAATTACCTAAAGGACAATCTCGTATCGTGACTGAAGGTGTTAAGGGATGTCGGAGTCATTTCTACTCTGTGTCTACTGCTACTGATGGTTCTGAAGTGAAAACTTTAATCAACACTGTTGTTGCTCAAGAACCTGTCACTCAAATCATAGAAGTTGGCAATCCTGTCACTCATGTTGGTGATGATAAAGGGCAAGCTGCTATCGCTGAAAATAAACCACGTGTTGTCATCGAAGACGAAGAAATTCCGTTTACAACTATCACTCGTGAAACTGATGCCTTACCTAAAGGAGAAACTCGTATAGTAACCGAAGGCGTTAAGGGTCGTCGTAGCCATTTCTATTCAGTGTCTACTGCTGCTGATGGAACTGAAGTTAAAACTCTAGTAAGCAGTGAAGTAAGCCTAGAACCGATTACTAAAGTGATTGAAGTGGGGAACCCTGTCACTCATGTTGGTGATGAACATGGTCAAGCAGCTATCGCTGAAGAAAAACCAACACTAGAAATCCCAAGCGAGCCAGCTCCAGCAACTGTTCCTGCTGAGGAAAATAAAGCTCTTCCTCAAGGTCCAGCTCCTGTAGCAAAAGAGAAAAAACTACCTGAAACAGGAACTCAAGGCTCAGAATGGTTGATTGCTACTGGTCTTATGACTGCTCTCACAGCTTACGGACTTAGCAAGAAAAAAGATTAAAGATGAATCTTTTGATATAAAATAAAAAGCGGGATTAAATCTCGCTTTTTGCATTAGATATAAAAACTATTTTGCTTGTGGGTCTATCACAAAATATTAGTCACCAAGCCCGAGGCGCTCAAAGATATCATCCACTCGTTTAGTGTAGTAAGCTGGGGTGAAGATCTCGTCGATTTCTTCTTGAGTCAGGCGTGAAGTCACTTCTGGGTCTGCTTCAAGAAGTGGTTTAAAGTCTACTTGGTTGTCCCAAGAGTAGGCTGTTTTTGGTTGTACCAAATCATAGGCTTGCTCACGTGTCATGCCTTTTTCAATCAAAGTAAGCATGGCACGTTGGCTGAAGATAAGACCAAATGTAGAGTTCATGTTGCGGATCATGTTTTCTGGGAAGACCGTCAAATTCTTGACGATATTTCCAAAACGGTTGAGCATGTAGTCAATCAAAATAGTCGTATCTGGTGTGATGATACGCTCAGCTGATGAGTGAGAGATATCACGTTCGTGCCAGAGTGACACATTTTCATAAGCTGTTACCATATGACCACGGATCACACGCGCAAGACCTGTCATGTTTTCAGAACCGATTGGGTTACGTTTGTGAGGCATAGCTGAAGAACCTTTTTGACCCTTCGCAAAGAACTCTTCTACTTCACGTTGTTCTGATTTTTGAAGACCACGAATTTCAGTCGCCATACGCTCGATAGAAGTTGCGATGCTAGCAAGAACTGCAAAGTACTCAGCGTGAAGGTCACGAGGAAGCACCTGTGTAGAGATTTCTTGAGCACGGATACCCAATTTGTCACAGACGTATTTTTCAACAAATGGTGGGATGTTGGCAAAGTTACCCACCGCACCAGAAATTTTACCAGCTTCCACACCAGCAGCTGCATGCTCGAAACGCTCGATATTGCGCTTCATTTCGCTGTACCAAGTCGCCAATTTAAGACCAAAAGTTGTCGGCTCAGCGTGCACACCGTGGGTACGACCCATCATGATAGTGAACTTGTGCTCCTTAGCCTTATCAGCGATGATGTTGGTGAAGTTTTCAAGGTCACGACGGATGATGTCGTTGGCCTGCTTGTAGAGGTAACCATAGGCAGTATCCACCACGTCGGTAGAAGTCAAACCATAGTGAACCCACTTGCGCTCTTCGCCAAGCGTTTCAGAAACCGCACGTGTAAAGGCAACCACATCGTGGCGAGTCTCCTGCTCAATCTCCAAAATACGGTCGATGTTAAAGTCCGCCTTCTCGCGAATCAAAGCCACATCCTCCTTAGGGATTTCCCCCAATTCAGCCCATGCCTCGTCAGCCAAGATTTCCACCTCAAGCCAAGCACGGTATTTATTTTCTTCACTCCAAATGTTCGCCATCTCAGGACGAGAGTAACGTTCGATCATTGTTATATTTTCCTTTCTTTTGATGTTTCACATCAGTTAGCAACCAACAGTCGTTTTATTCAAATTCTTCTTTCCCAATCCACACAGATGGATAGTGATCGAGTGTATTCAAATCCGTATCCAACGGTAGATCATAGATGGCTAAATAGTTTTCAGGATATTGTGCAACTAGCTCTTCATACTTAGCTTTCACCTTTTCGTGATCACTACTAGCATACAAGACTTCGACGACTGCTCCAGTCTTCTCTTTTTCGACGAATGCATTAACGATGATTTGTATCATAGGCATGTCCTAAAAATCAATCCCTTTCCCAAACTCCTCAACCTTATCCGGTTCATCACTAAACAAAGTCACGTGTCCCATCTTGCGGTTGTGCTTCGCTTCTATTTTACCATATAAGTGGAGGTGGGCGCTTGGATTTTCTGTCACATATTTTTCAGCAGCCTCGACGTGTTGGCCGAGTACATTGAGCATGACAGCTGGTGCATGAAGGTGAATTGCTGGTAATGGTGCTCCGAGAACGCCCAAGATATGAGTGTCAAACTGAGAAAAGTCGCAGGCTTCAATCGAGTAGTGGCCTGAGTTGTGTGGGCGTGGGGCGATTTCATTGACAATGATGTCGTCAGCAGTCGCAAACATTTCCAAGCAAAGGGTTCCAGAAAGGTTTAGTTGTTCTGCTATTCGTACTGCCATGACCTTGGCTTTTTCAGCTAAACTTTCCGAAATGCGAGCAGGCACAATGGTTTTTGAGAGAATGTTGTTGCGATGGATATTTTCCTGAACTGGGAAAACTGTCACATCCTTGCCATTTCCTGACACGATGACAGAAATCTCAAGGTCAAAGTTGACGAATTCTTCCAAGACGCAGTCTGCTGAATCGGCTAGTGCACGGGCTTCTTCAAAGTCTGCTTCTGAACGAATGACCTTTTGTCCATGCCCATCGTAGCCACCTGTCGCAGTCTTGAGAACATAGTTTTTCGACAAATCGATACCTGCCAAATCTTGGCTTGATGTCACGACCTTGTAAGAAGCCACAGTGACTTGTGCCTTGTTGGAAAGAAAGTCCTTCTCAAAAATGCGATTTTGAGAAATGCGAAGCAGGTCAGTTCCTTGTGGGAGTTGTCCTTCTTTGATAACAGCATCCAAACCATCAGCATCCACATTTTCAAACTCATAAGTGAGGACATCGCAACGCTCCGCCAACTGGCGAAGAGCGTCCACATTATTATAAGGAGCCACGATGATCTCCGCCACGCGAGAGGCCGGGCAATCCGCCGCAGGATCCAGCGCGATAACCTTGTGCCCCATGTAAATAGCAGAAATGGCCATCATCTGGCCAAGCTGGCCACCACCGATGATCCCAATGGTTTTAGTTGAGCTCATTTGTAGACTCCTCTGCGATTTTTCCTTGTTCTTCAGCAAAGTTAGCAAGCGCATCTGCAATGGCCTTGTCTTCTACTGAGAGGAGGCGGAGGGCAAAGAGGGCAGCGTTAGTCGCTCCAGCCTCACCGATAGCCATTGTCGCAACAGGTACGCCTCCCGGCATCTGAACGATAGAGTAGAGAGAATCCACACCGCTAAGGGCACGTGATTTGACGGGCACACCAATGACTGGAAGTGTAGTCTTAGCAGCGACCATCCCTGGCAAGTGAGCTGCACCACCCGCACCTGCGATGATGACCTTGATGCCACGGCTACGTGCTTCTTCGGCATGTTTGAACATGAGGTCTGGTGTACGGTGTGCGGAAACAACTTTCTTTTCGTAAGAAACGCCAAAGTTGTCTAGGACTTCTGCTGTTTTTTGCATGGTTGCCCAGTCAGATTTTGAGCCCATGATGATGGAAATTACTGGTTTCATAGTTAATAATATCCTTTTCTTTTTTGATAATGGTCTTAGGTGTTGGGGACGGAAGCAAACCTTCGGTTTCATTCCTAAACTTTGAGCCTAAGGTCTCAAAGTTTCCCCCGACCAGAACAGATGCTGTTCTGGTCTTTTCACCACGGCGACCATTATCTTACTTTGGCTCGCTTTCGCTCGCCATTGTCAAATATAGTATCTGTTAATCTTTTAACGCTTTGCTTCCAATGTCATTTCGATAGAAGAGGCCTTCTGTGTTTTGTTTATCGAGTTGGCTGTAGATGGTGTTTTGCCCGTCTTTGACGGTGTCTGCTGTAGTGACCAGCATGTAAACACGTCCTCCATTTGAGAGTAGTGCTCTGCTATTTTCCGCAAACTTAGCACCGGCATAGTAGGTGATGATGTCGCCATCTGTTTTGACCGGCAACTTAACACCTTTCTCATAAGCAAGTGGGTAGCCCTTTGATGCGACAACCACACCCAGTGTCACACCCTTGTCCGTCCAAGTGATATTTGGCTCCTTGCTATCCAGAATATCCGTAATGTTTTGTGAAAAATCAGATGTCAAACGAGGCAAGATAATCTGAGTTTCTGGATCTCCGAAACGAGCGTTAAACTCGATGACTTTGGGTCCATCAGCTGTCAAGACAAGACCAGCATAAAGAACACCAAGATACGGACGACCTTCTTTGATCATGCCTTCAAGAACCGGCTTGACAATCGTGTCAACCGCTGTGTCAACCACGCTCTGTGGCAAGTGAGGAACTGGTGCATAGGCACCCATCCCACCAGTGTTAGGACCCTTGTCGCCATCATAAGCACGTTTGTGGTCCTGAGCCGTTGGCATGATATAGAACTTGTCTCCATTGACAAAGGCAAAGAGAGAGAACTCTTCCCCGTCAAGGAATTCCTCGATGACCACGCGCGCGCCTGAATCACCGAATTTATTGTCCAAAAGCATCTCATGAGCGGCTTCAACTGCTTGCTCAACTGTCTCCGCAACGACGACACCTTTCCCAAGGGCCAAGCCATCTGCCTTGACGACGATTGGAGCGCCTTTATCCTCGATATAAGCCTTGGCTTCCTCAAAATCTGAAAATGTCCCATAGGCTGCTGTCGGAACATTGTATTTGACCATGATTTCCTTAGCAAAATCCTTAGACCACTCCAGCTCAGCCGCAGCCTTGGTAGGACCAAATGCCCTGAGACCTGCCGCATTGAAATCATCTACGATCCCAGCCGCAAGGGCATCATCTGGACCGATAAAGCTCCAAGCAATATCGTTCGCTTTTGCGAAGTCAATCAGCTTAGAATGTTCGGGAATAGAGATATTTACCAAATCCAAACCATCTAAGGTCATCCCGTCATTCCCAGGAGCCACGAAAACTTGCTCAACGTCTTTAGACTCCAACAACTTTTTGGCAATCGCATGCTCACGACCACCTGAGCCGACAACTAACAGTTTCATCTCTAAACCTCTTTTGCGAATTATTTACTAACATTATACCATAAACGTTCGTTTTAATCTTGTTTCGTTTAGCTTTTTAATCAAAAAAAGGAAAGAAACTGTTTTCTTCCCTTTTATTTTCTTAATGTCTAAAATGTCTCACACCTGTGAAGACCATAGTCAAGCCGTATTTATCAGCAGCTTCAATAGACTCTTGGTCACGGACTGATCCACCCGGTTGGATGATGGCCTTAATACCTGCTTTGGCGATTTCTTCCACGTTATCCGCAAATGGGAAGAAGGCATCAGAAGCAAGAACAGCACCATCAAGACGGTCTTTAGCTTGGTCAATAGCGATACGAACTGAAGCCACACGATTGGTTTGACCAGGGCCAACACCAAGTGTCATGTGGTCATTGGTCACGATGATACCATTTGATTTGACGTACTTGATAGCTTTCCAAGCAAACTCAAGAGCTGTCGCTTCTGTTTCAGTTGGTTGACGTTTGGTCACCACCTGCCAGTCAGCCTGACTTTCTTTCACAACGTCTTGGTTTTGAACAAGGAGACCACCAACAACACCTGTGTATTCTGCTTCCACTTCACTAGCATCTTGTGCGTCAAATGGTAAGGCAAGAATGCGCAAGTTTTTCTTTTTGTTGGTCAAAATAGCTAGCGCTTCATCTGCATAGCTTGGTGCGATGATGATTTCAAGGAAAACGCCGTGCATCTTCTCAGCTGTCTCAGCGTCCACTTCACGGTTGAGAACGACAATACCACCGAAGATAGACACTGGATCAGACTCATAAGCGTAGTCCCAAGCAGTTTCGATATCGTCAGCTTGACCAATCCCACATGGATTCATGTGTTTGAGAGCCACAACTGTTGGACGGTCTTTGAAGTCACGGATGATACGGATAGCAGCATCAGCATCACGGATATTGTTGAATGACAATTCTTTGCCGTTAAGTTGTTTAGCTGAGGCAATTGAGTAAGCTGTTGGCAAACCTTTTTGATAGAAGTCTGCGTCTTGTTGAGGGTTTTCACCGTAACGCATTGGTTGCTTAAGGTCATAAGTCAAAGTGAGTTTCTCAGGTTTAGTTTCCCCTACTTGAGCTGTGAAGTATTCTGCGATTAAAGCATCATAGGCTGCTGTGTGACGGAATACTTTTGCTGCCAAACGTTGGCGAGTTTCGTAAGAGGTTTCACCGTTTGCTGCCAATTCGTCAAGCACAACAGCATAGTCAGCAGGATCTACAACAACTGTCACGCTAGCGTGGTTTTTAGCTGCTGAACGAAGCATAGATGGTCCACCGATATCGATGTTTTCAACCGCATCAGCGTAAGTCACATCTGGTTTAAGAATCGTTTCCTTGAATGGGTAAAGGTTGACCACAACAAGGTCGATCAATTCAATCTTATTGTCCTTGGCAGCCTCTAGGTGACTATCCAAGTCACGACGAGCGAGAAGACCACCATGGATATTTGGGTGGAGAGTCTTGACACGACCATCCATCATTTCTGGGAAACCAGTCACATCATCGATAGCAATGGTGTCCACCCCAGCATTGTCAAGGGCAACTTTGGTACCACCTGTTGAGATAATATCCCAACCGAGTTTTTTGAGTTCTTGGACAAATTCTACAATGCCCGCTTTATCTGAGACACTAATTAGTGCACGTTTAGTCATTCTATTCCTCTTTCTTTAGATCCAACCGCATAGCGACTTCGTTATTTTCTTCTATAAATCCTGTTTCCTGAAAACCCAAACTAGTCAGCAGGTACTTCATTTTTTCATTTCCAACTACATAATCTGCGATAATATGATTGCAAGCTCTATCCATCTGAGCCTTTTTGATCAAAACTTCCAAGGCTTTTCGTCCATAACCTATTCCTTGGTACTGCTGGCCAATCATTATCCGCCAGATAAAGTATTCCGCTTCATCCTTATCTATTTCCAACAGGAGAAAACCAACTACAAGCTTATTCCAATAGATTGCCATTGGAAACACATCCCCATTCTCTCGGTAGAGCCATGCGTCAGCTAAAGAGCGTACATTTGGAGCCACGAAACGTGCTCGTTCATCAGCTTCAGATATTTTCAAATCCAGCACTGCCTGAAAACTGTTCTCATCTACTAATTTTATCTCAATCATTTTTTCTCCTAGCAATATTGCAAAATCAAAACTTGATTTACTTCTTATCTACTCCCCACTCCCAAACTATCCAAGACTTCTGGATAAAGTTTGTACTCTGTTTCGTGGATTCGAGTCTCGAAAGTATCAAGGGTATCCCCTTCAAGACGTGGCACACGGACTTGTTTGATGACCTTACCGGTATCGACACCAGAGTCCACCCAATGAATAGTCACGCCAGACTGGTCAACGCCTGCATTCCAAGCATCCTCAATACCATGAGCGCCTGGAAATTCAGGGAGATAAGCTGGATGAATATTGATGATACGGCCTTCATAAGCTGCTAGTAAGGTGGGGCCGACGATTTTCATATAGCCTGCCAGACAAACCAAGTCAATCTGGTGTTCATCCAAGAGTTCGACGATGGCACCTTCATAGTCTGCCTTGTTCTCAAACTCTTTGAGTTCGAAGGCATAAGATAAAACACCAAGCTTTTCGGCACGTTCTAAGACATAGGCATCCCGGTGATCTGAAAAGACAAATTCTACTGGAAATTGTTCCGCAATCACCTGAAAGTTTGAGCCGTTACCAGAGGCAAAAACAGCAATTTTTTTAGCCATTATTTAATCACCACACTTGCATCTGTCTTCTTCACAATACGACCGATTTCATAAACTGGTTCGTCAAGAAGTTCTTTGACACGTTCCACATTCTCTGGCTTTACTGCAAGCATGAGACCGATACCCATGTTGAAGACTTCAAACATTTCTTCGTGTTTGATTTGGCCATATTTTTCAAGAGCTTTGAAAATGGGAAGGACTGGCACTTTGCTTTCGTCAATTTCAGCAGCCAAGTCATCTGAGAACATACGTGGCACATTTTCAATGAATCCACCACCTGTGATGTGGGCAATACCGTTAACCAACTCTTCTTTGATGAGTGGTAAAGCTGCTTTGACGTAGATACGTGTTGGTTCCAAAAGAACGTCTTTAAGTTTCTTCCCTTCCAATTCTGGGAGAACTTCTTCACCTGTGTAATCAGCAAAGACACGACGAACAAGTGAGTAACCATTTGAGTGGATACCGCTTGAGGCAAGTCCAAGAATCACATCGCCTTCAGCTACTTTTGAACCGTCGATGATTTGAGATTTTTCTGCAACACCAACAGCAAAACCAGCCAAGTCATAGTCATCTTCACCGTACATACCAGGCATTTCAGCCGTTTCACCACCGATAAGGGCTGCACCAGCTTGCACACAACCTTCAGCCACACCAGCAACAACTTGTTCTAGTTTAGCTGGTTCATTTTTACCAGTTGCGATATAGTCCAAGAAGTAGAGAGGCTCTGCACCTGTAGCGATGATATCGTTGACACACATGGCCACACAGTCTTGTCCAATGGTATCGTGCTTGTCGTACTTGATAGCAAGCATGAGTTTAGTTCCGACACCATCTGTACCTGAGATCAAAACTGGCTCTTTGACACCTGTTTTTGAAAGGTCAAACATCCCACCGAAACCACCAAGAGCTCCCATAATACCTGCACGTTCCGTACGAGCAACGTGCTTTTTAATCCGTTCAACAACTTCATAACCCGCTTCAACATCCACACCAGATTGAGCGTATGCATTCTTATTTGTCATTTGTTTTTTCCTTTTCTTTAATGGAGAATCTGCCGCCTACTTGTAAAAACTAGTCTTTTCTTCCAAACTTCTACGATAGTCTTCTTCATAGTCGTAGAGAGGTGTTGGGTAGTCACCGTCAAAGTAAGCGACACAGAGACCACCGTTCGGCGCATCTGTTTCGATACCAATCGAATCAATCAATCCCTCAACAGAGAGATAAGTCAGACTGTCCGCCCCAATGATTTGGCGAGTTTCTTCGACCGTATGATTAGCTGCAATCAACTCCTGACGGGTTTGGATATCAATTCCATAGAAGCATGGATAAGCTAGCGCTGGACTTCCAATGGCAACGTGGACCTCAGTCGCACCTGCTTCTTTCAAAAGCTGAACGATACGGCGAGAGGTTGTCCCACGAACAATGGAATCATCCACCATGACCACACGTTTGCCTCTTACAACACCAGAAACAGCAGACAGTTTCATCCGCACCCCTTGCTCCCGCAATTCTTGAGTTGGTTGGATGAAGGTCCGTTGTGTATATTGGTTCTTGATAAGACCCATTTCATTTGGTAGCCCAGACTCTTCCGCAAAGCCCATAGCTGCACTGAGTGAGGAGTTTGGCACACCGACCACAATGTCAGCTTCATGCTTGAACTCACGTGCTAATTGAGCTCCCATTCGCTTACGAGCCGTGTGGACATTGACACCATGGATATTGGAGTCAGGACGGGCAAAGTAAATGTACTCCATGGAACAGATTGCCAGCTGAGTATCGTTTGTATAGCTGTCATACTGGATGCCATTGTCATCAATAATGACAATCTCGCCTGGTTTCACGTCGCGAATCCACTCAGCACCGATTACTTCAAAGGCACAGGTTTCAGATGAAACCACTACTGCTCCATTAGCCATTTTCCCGATTGACAGAGGACGGAAGCCATTTGAGTCAAGCGCTGCAATTAACTTATCTTCAAACATCAAGAGATAAGCAAAACCACCTTTAACAAGACTGAGCGCTTCCTTGATTTTACCCATCAAATTTGGATTGTGGCTACGGCGAATCAAGTGAGCCAAGATTTCAGAGTCAGAAGTTGAGCTGAAAATCGCTCCTCTTTGTTCCAATTCTTGCTTGAGCGATTCTGCATTGGTCAGATTCCCATTATGAGCTAAACCAAACTGCATATCGTGAAAGCGGAAGAGGAAAGGTTGGATATTGTCTACAGAAGCTTCTCCCGCAGTCGCATAACGCACGTGTCCAATCGCTCCAGTTCCTGTCAATTTATCCAAATTAGCAGGATTTTTGAAGACTTCTGATAAAAGCCCCATATCACGATGACGCTTCAATTGTCCATGGTCATTGGAGAGGATTCCTGCCCCCTCCTGACCACGGTGCTGAAGACTATGGAGTCCAAAATAGGTCATTTTGGCAGCGTCTGGGTGGCCCCAGATACCGAAAACACCACATTCTTCATTAAGAGATTTTACTTCGTATGTCATTTTCTATACCTAATTTTTATTTGTGTATCATTCCTTGAGTAGTAGGTACGCTCTCAACTCTCTTTAATGATTTTCTAATTTTTTCATTGTCGTCATAAATGCCGACGAAAAAACAGAAAGTCTATCAGGAAATTTTCGAGCTAGTATTTGAGCCAAAGTCTCAAATACTCCCTTAACAATACTACAGCGGAATGATACGGTAGAAGCTCGTTTCACTCACAACAACAAATCATTTACAATTATCGCAAGTTACATCTACTTGATTTTACATTTACTGATAGTTATCTATTAGAAAATCTGCAAATCTTATTTCCCAGTAAAGTATTTCACCGCTGATGCAAAGAGGTGTTGGTCTTTATTTCCTGGAATATTTTGGAAGAGACCGTCTTCGAAACGTTCTGAGTGACCCATCTTACCAATAATTTGACCGTTCTTACTTATAATACCTTCGATAGCATTGACAGATCCGTTAGGATTGTATTTAGAATCCATGCTTGGTTTACCATCAAAGTCAACGTATTGGGTAAAGATTTGACCATTGTCACGAAGCTCTGCAAATTCCTCAGCAGTCACAACAAATTTACCTTCACCGTGCGATACTGGGATGGCATGAATGTCACCAACTTCTACTCCAGCAAGCCATGGTGAGTTGGTATTGGCAATCCGTGTTTCCACCATCTTAGCCACGTGTTGGTTGGCATCATTATAGAAGAGGGTTGGACTAGTGCTGCTTGCATCTTCAAAGTTACCGTATGGAAGAAGACCTGATTTGACAAGAGCTTGGAATCCATTACAGATACCAATAATCAAACCACCACGTTCAATGAAGCTATCAATAGCTGCACGTACTTTTTCATTGAGCAAGATGTTCACGATAAATTTAGCTGATCCATCTGGTTCATCGGCTGCTGAGAAGCCACCTGCAAAGAAGATAATGTTAGCTTTTTCGATATTGTCAACCATTGTGTCAACAGACTTGACAATCGCCTCTTCGTTCAATGTTACAAATGGTACTAAGTTGACTTTTGCACCTTCTTTTTCAAAGGCCTTAGCTGAATCGTACTCAGAGTTCGTACCTGGGAATACTGGGATGTAAACCACTGGTGTCTCAACTGTTTCTTTAGCTTTGATAACAGCATCTGATGCCACTGCAGGAACTTCTTCCAACTCAGTTGCTTGTGCAAATTCTGTTGGATAAACTTCTTCCAATTTACCTTGGAAGGCACTGTCAAGTTTGTGTCCATCAACCCTTACACCATTGACAGTAAGTGTAAAGTCAACTACTGTTTGTCCGATCTTGGCAACACCTGCAATTTCTTCAGGCGATGTGAATACGAATCCACCCAATTGAGCTGTCAAGCTAGTGTCAAGGTCTGCTAATTCGACGTTTGCACCAATACGGTTACCAAATGTTGCAAGGGCAAGTGCTTCAAGGACACCACCATATTTGACAGCTGATGCAGATGTGACTTTATGGTCAGCTTGGATGGCTTCAAATTGAGCAAAGTTAGACTTGATAAGATCGAAGTCAATTTCTTGTGCCAAAGCTTGACCAGGGATGTAGTAAATATTTTCACCAGCAGCTTTGAATTCTGGAGAAAGAACCTTACGGCTATCTGCAGTTGTTACCCCAAAAGCAACCAAGGTTGGTGGTACGGTCAATTCTTCAAAGGTACCAGACATAGAGTCTTTACCACCGATAGATGGCAAACCAAGTTGAATCTGAGCTTCAATGGATCCAAGGAGAGCAGCTACTGGTTGACCAAAACGCTCTGCTTGTTTATCCATACGCTCGAAGTATTCTTGATAAGAGAAACGAGCCTTAGACCAGTTGGCACCAGCAGCAACCAAACGAGCGGTTGCCTCGATGACCGCATAAGCAGCACCATGATATGGAGACCATTCTGCTACATAAGGGTTGAACCCTTGTGCCATAACAGAAGCAGTTGTTGTCACGCCGTGTTGGACTGGCAATTTCTGAACAGAAGCTTCCGTTGGTGTGATTTGGTAACGACCACCAAGTGGGTGATTGACTGTTGAACGTCCAACTGAGCTATCAAAGATAGTTTGTAACCCTTTTTGACTGGCATGGTTGAGGTCAGCCAAGACTTCAAGAGTATCAGCTTCAAGGGTTTCAGCAGATGTTTGACGTTCTTCTGGAAGCTTGACATCCTTGTCAACCACCTTAGCATCCACAACCACACGTACACCGTTTGTATCAAGGAAACGACGTTCCAAATCAACGATGGTTTCACCATTCCAGTGCATGACAAGATTTGGTTTTTCTGTCACTGTCGCAACGACAACAGCATCAATATTTTCTTTGTTACATTCAGCAACGAAGGCATCTACATCTTCTGGACGAACCACTACGGCCATGCGTTCCTGAGATTCAGAAATGGCTATTTCTGTACCGTTCAAACCTTGGTATTTCAATGGCACTTTGTCTAGATCAATTTCAAGACCATCTGCCAATTCACCGATAGCCACACAGACACCACCAGCACCAAAGTCATTTGATTTCTTGATAAGACGTGTCACTTCCCCATTACGGAAAAGACGTTGAATCTTACGTTCTTCGATGGCATTCCCTTTTTGAACCTCAGCACCAGCTGTTTCAACAGATTCAACCGTTTGAACCTTAGAAGAACCTGTCGCACCACCGACACCATCACGTCCAGTCTTACCTCCGAGCAAGATAATCACATCACCTGCTTCAGGTTTTTCACGGACAACATTTTCCTTAGGAGCCGCACCGACAACTGCACCTAGCTCCATACGCTTGGCAACGAAACCTGGGTGGAAGTATTCACGGACATAGGTTGTTGCCAGACCAATCTGGTTCCCATATGAAGAATAACCATGAGCCGCTGTTTTAGAAATCACTTGTTGTGGCAATTTACCAGCACGAGTTTCTGAAATTGGTGTTGTAATATCACCAGCACCTGAGATACGCATGGCTTGGTAAACGTATGAACGACCTGACAATGGGTCACGAATGGCACCACCGATACAAGTAGCCGCTCCACCAAATGGTTCAATTTCAGTAGGGTGATTATGAGTTTCATTTTTGAACATGAGAAGCCATGGTTCTTTCACACCATTGACATCCACTTCAATTTCAACTGAGCAGGCATTAATTTCATCAGAAACTTCCATGTCATCCAAACGACCATTGGCACGCTCATAACGACCAAAAATAGTCGCCATATCCATCAAGGTTTGAGGTTTCTCTGTACGTCCCAACTCATCACGCATGGCAATATACTTGTCATAAGTCGCTTGCAATTGTTTTTCAAATTTAGAAGCTGAGAAGTCGATGTTTTTCAACTCAGTCTCAAAAGTTGTGTGACGGCAGTGGTCAGACCAGTAAGTATCCAAAACTTTGAGCTCAGTCTCAGTTGGTACACGTCCAATAGATTTGAAATAGTCTTTAATGAAGAGAAGGTCATCCACTTCCATGGCCAATCCTTGCTCTGCCTTATACTGTGCAAAATCTTCTGCCGTATATGTTTCAAAGAAATCCAAGCTTGGAATGGTCTTGTCGGACTCAGAGAAATCCTGTTTAGCAATACCAACAGTGATATCTTTGAAACGAGAATCCACTGGGTTCAAAAGGTAATTTTGGACGGCTTCCAACTCATTCGCATCGATATCCTTGTTAACCAAGTAAAGTTGTGCTGTGTTTACCGTTACATCGTTTGAACTACCAAGCAAAAGCAAAGCTTCTTGTGATGATGCCGCACGTTGGTCAAATTGACCAGGCAAACTTTCGATAGCAAAGAAAGCATACTTCTCAAGATCAGCCTTAACCGTAGCTTCATCCAAAACAGTATCTGTCACTTGCTCAGAGAAGATATGTTTTTCCGCACGCGCAAACAAGTCCTCTGCCAAACCAAAAACATCGTAAACTTGAACAATCCGAAGATCCTTCAAAGTTTTCAACTGAAGATTATGCTGTAATTCTTTTACTAAAGAGTGAGATTTCACACGAAAATCAGCTTTTTTCTCAACGAAAATACGTTTATCCATTTTATTTCCTTTATCTATTTCTACTTAAAGATCATAGTGAAGACCAAGTAAAAGGTTACTTCAAGCCCTGCAATTTCTCTAATACAACCTTATATACATCCGTTAAACTGCCTAAATCTCTACGGAAAACATCCTTGTCCATATGGTGCCCTTCAGCATCCCAAAGGCGGCAGTTATCTGGTGAGAATTCGTCTGCCAAGATAATCTTGCCATCCTTATCAAAACCAAATTCCAATTTGAAGTCAATCAATCGAAGACCAATTTGTGCAAACCAATCTTTCAGCAATTCATTGATTCGACGCGTTTCTTCCTTGATATAAGCGATTTGCTCATCGTTAGCAATATCCAAGAACTTGACATGCTCATCATTGATGAATGGGTCGTCCAAATCATCGTTTTTGTAGTAAAATTCAACGATTGGAGTCTCCAAGTCCAAACCTTCTTCCACACCAAAACGTTTTGAGAAAGAACCCGCAGTCACATTACGAAGAACAACCTCCAAAGGAATGATTGAAACCTTCTTGTTAAGTTGTTCTGTGTCAGAAATACGTTCGATAAAGTGTGTCGCCACACCAGCCGCATTTAATCTTTCAAAAATAAGAGACGAAATCTGATTATTCAGCACACCTTTACCCTCAATGGTCTCTTTGCGAGCTCCATTCAGCATAGTGGCCTGGTCCTTGTAGACCGACTTAATCACATTTTCGTCTTCTGTAGTATAGATATCTTTAGCTTTTCCCGTATAAATAAGTTTGCTGGACATTTTCTTGTTCGCCTTTCGTATTACTTGAGCTAATTTTATCACAATGATAAGTAAAAATCAAATATTTCACGAACTATATTTGGTGTCATGTCTGAAAAAGTACAGAAAAATCGCAAACGAATTTTCACTTGCGATTTTCTAAGATTGATTTGAGTTAGAATGCGAACCTTATTCTCGTTTCAAAAAGCGGTCAAGATAGTAGCGTAAAAAACTCTTCCTACCTCTAATCATAGTCAAACGCCCTTCAAGTCCATAACGAAGTTTTTCTGCTTGTTCAGCATTCAAATCCGTCTCTGCCTCTAATTTAAAGAAATTGCCCTTTTCTGTCTGAGTCGCACTGGTATCGATATTGGTAATCTTGGAGGTCAATACTAGCTGCTTATTGGCATCCGTTACCGTTGTAAATCGTACCTCATTTCCATGCTTGAGACCAGCCACTTCCTTAGAACTGATATAAGCTGTTAGTTTTGCCTTCCTCTCTTTAGCCAACTGCGGAAAAAGATGAGCGAGGATCGTTCCTTCTGGAATGATGGTAGATCGACTATGCTCAGGATTCAAATGTAGAACACCATCTTCTGTTGCTGTAATTTTCCCCTTGTCTAAAAGATTTCCTTGAATCTTTTTACCTGACTCCGCTTCAAGAATTTTCTGATCCAAGAGCGTTAATTCCTGACCTACCTTGGCTAGTTGCTGAGATTTTAATGACTCCAACTGACTTCCTAATCCAGATGCATAAGCTTGCTGGGCTCCTGAACCTGCATACTGTACTCGATAACCTGCAAGAGTTGACTCCAGCTGAGTGATTTGAGCATCTAGCTGAGATAAGGCCTGCTGTTTGGCTTCTGATCCCTGCTCTTTTGTTGACTGATAAATGGCATAAGCTGGATGATCACTCTCTAAGTGTCCATCACCCTGAATAGCGGATTTGGCTTGCTGATATTCTTTAATTTTGGACTGGGTTTCACCGATGAGATTGTCTAACTCTGCCTGACTACCACTAGCTGCTGCATTTTGAGATGATATACTAGCATTTTGTTGCTCAACCTGACTTCTCAGACTAGCAGCTTGATTTAGATAATCTAAAAAACTATGCTGATAACCAAATTTGTCCGCTTCTGGAAATTGATCACTTCCTGCTTGAAGGCTTGCTTTTAAATACTCCAGTTGAATCTTCTGATCCTTGAGCATTTCCAACTGACTGGCATAATTCTCAGCCTGAACGGCTTCTGCTCCCTCTTGGTATTGAACGAGAAGATCCCCTTGCTTGACAAATTTATTTTCAGCCAAATGATTGGCCACAATCTTGCTATTACTACTAGACTGAATGGTAGCAATAATACGAGCAGGTTCTACCGTAGCTCCAGCTGTCAAGCTTATCTCCTTTTGTGCAAAGATTGAAAAGACTAGCAGGAACAAAAACAAGATAAAGCTTGGAAAAATCACATAACTAGAAAAATTATGGTAACGACGATTGTAAAACTCAGCACTTTCTAAAAATTCTGATTGCATCTTTTCTCCTCTCTAACTATTCACCAGGTGGGCGTAAAAGCCACCCTGAGCCAGTAAATCCATATGTGTCCCCTCTTCGACAATCTTGCCCTGATCCAAAACGACAACCTTCTCTGTCCGCTCAGCAATGGTCAAGCGGTGGGCGATGAAAATCAAGGTCTTATCCAAAGCCATCAGATTATCGACAATTCGCTTCTCGGTCAAAATATCCAGACTGCTGGTCGCCTCATCCAAGATCAAGACAGGCGCATCAGTTAAGAGAGCACGCGCCAAAGCGATCCTCTGACGTTGCCCACCTGAAATGCCCGCTCCATCCGAAGTCAATTCTGTCTGGTAATTCAGTGGCATCCGCTCAATATCCTCCCGAATCTCTGCCAACTCCACTGCTCTCAATATATCCTCCTGGGTCGTCCCCTTCTTAGCTCCAAGAAGAAGGTTCTCCAAGATTGTTCCATTAAAAACGTAGGGTTGCTGAGGCAGGTAGTTGATATACTGGCGCAGAGCCTTTTTATCAATCTGATTGAGATTGACGCCACCCAGACTAATCTCCCCCTGACTTGGATCGTAAAAATTAACCATCATCTTAGCCAAGGTCGTCTTACCCGATCCTGAAATCCCCACGAAAGCCACTTTAGAGCCTTGCGGAATGGTTAGATTGATGTCCGACAAAACATCTCGACCATAGCCATATTTGTAGTGAACCTGCTTGAAAGTCATATCTCCTTCTAGCAAGCTCAAATCTGAGACTGTTTTCTTTTCCTCAAACTCAGATGCAACCAGATAAACTTCATTCAGACGGTTATTGGCAACCTGCGCTGTCTGAAGTTTGGTTTGCAGATTGATGATATTCTCCAAAGGATTTGTAAAATAAACAAGCAAGGTATTATAGGTGATCAACTGGCCCAAACTCATCTTATTGTCCATAACTAAGAGAGCCCCCATCCAGAGAATGCCAACATTGAGCAAGAGCTGGGCAAGCTTTTTCAGAGCCTTTTGCTGACTTTCTGCCCGACTATAGGTAAAAGATTTTTTCAGATAATCCACAAATTCCTTGTCAATCTTTTGATAACGGGAGCTTTCACTAGTCAAGGATTTAATCGTCTCAATGCCATTGATGTCCTCAATGATAGAAGAAGACAGAACCGCATTGGCTTCCATGGTATCCCGATTCATCTTTTCAAAGGGCTTCATAAAAGCAAAGATAATCACTGTGTAGATAGGAAGGGCTAGTAAACTCATGAAAAAGAGATTGCTATTCTGCGAAAATAGAACTACTGAAATAATCAAGACAGTAGATACATCCAAAAAGATTGACAGAATAGTCGAAGCCAGCGCATCGATGATACTATTTGCATCCGTGAAACGAGACACGATTTCCCCTGTCCTGCGTGTCGCAAAAAAGGACATGGGCAAATGAAACACGTGCTTGATATAAGACAAAATCACATCAATGGACAAGCGTTGCCCCAAAACAAGTAAAAGATATTCCTGGGCATAAGATAAGATTTGCTGAAGGACATAAACGATGACTAGCCCTATTGAGATAATGCCCAAGGTTGAACGCATCTGATCTGGTACATAAGTGTCAATGATTGATTGAAGGTAATAAGAACCCACAATGTTAATCAAGGTTACCAAGAGGGTCGCCAAAACGATATTAACAATCAAACCTCGCTGTTTCACTAATATAGGGATAAAGGAGAGCAGACCATTTTTTTGTTCCTTATGAGGCTTATAAGTCGGAGATGGGGCCATAAAAATAGTGATTCCTGTCCACTCCTTAGCAAAGCGCTCACGAGAAATCTTGGTCAGCTTAACACTAGGATCTGGATCTGCAATATGAATGTTGTTCTTGTCTTGCCCAGTCACCACATAATAATGGAGCAATTTCCCTTCCTTAAGCACATGAGCCACAAAAGGAAAGGTTACATCCGGCAAATCAAACAAGCTCATGTCCGCCTTTATTGCTCGCGTCTCAAAACCTATCTCCTCAGCAACCTTGACTAAGCCTAAAGCCGTAGTCCCATCCATGGTCGTCTTGGCCAACTCTCGCAAGTGAGCCAGAGAATAATAACTACCATAATAACCAAAGACCATGGCTAATGAAGCCACACCGCAGTCCATCTGATCTACCTGAGGACGATAATGCCGTTTACTAAATTTCATATCCTACTCCTTTTCCTAACAATCTCCAAAGAAAACTTTGTAAGATTATTTTATCCAAATAAAAAAGCAAATAGAAAATTATTTCTAAAAAAACAATATCCTCACCTGAACAGCACTTTTTCCTAAATAAAAATAGGTAGAACAAACGTCCTACCTAGAAAATATAATGATTAATATTTCTTATCTTTTCCAATTTTTGTCAATCATATACAAAACTATAAATGAAAACAAGGGAGGTACAAGATAGCTTTTTTCACTCATTGTCAGCTGAAAGCCTAGACTAGCAAGTACTTTAAAAAGCAAAAGATTCATCAGAAATAAGAAAAGGAATGTTAGAAAAAATTTTAAAGTCTTATTCATTTCCATCCTGATTATCTTCTTTACCTCTTATTTTCTGGATAGCATGATATTTTACTGCTATGTAAATAATTAAAAAAAGTAGGGGATAAGAGAATAAATCTGAAAGTTCCATGAAATTTATACTATACTTTCCTAGCAATAGTTTATAGTCTATTAAAACTTGCATGATAGAAAGTACAATACGTACTAGTAGAAGCAGCCCTAATAATATCACTTCTTTTTTAAACATACGAATATCTTTCTAACTAAAATCAGACTACAGTTCATCAGCTTAACACCCAAACATTCCCCAAGATTGCCCTAATACTGGAGCCACAAAGTTCAGATCTATTTAATCAACCTTTATCATATTTTTCTTCACTTCTATAAAGTAAAATAAATACTATCAAGAATAGTGAAATTGTAGGCATGTCAAAATTTTCAAACCATGTAGGTAGATTTATTTTGTTTACATCAGCGACTATTCTAACAATGATATAAACCATCGAACTGCAGCATACAGTAAACTCTAGCCAAGCTTTTTGTAACACTTGAACGACTTTCATCTCAAACTCCATTTTGATGGTCCATCAATTCCCAATCTTACTTCCTTTTGTTTGATACTTGTATCCTACATAAAACAGACCAAGCAGAATTGGATAGTTTTCTGGATAAAACAAGGTATTGATCGGTTTTTTCAAAATCAAATACGTTGCGATATAGATAATGACTGACACTATAAAATAACCTTCAGCAAATCCCAATAAAAATTTTTTCATAGCAGACTCCTGCTTTCTTATAAAGAATTTACTAGCTTTTTATCCACCTCGTGATGCAGACTGATAACCATTATACGCACCCCAAGCTAATAGTCCAACAGACAAAATACCACCACCAATTAAAAGTACCACTCCTCCACCATTGACTCCTTGCAGTTCAACATCACTTAACGTAGTATAATTTTGTTCAATAGTTTGTAAATTCGACATGTTTATCCTCCATTTTAATAATAAAAATTAGTTTTCTTTTAATACACCAATAATAATCATCAATACACTCATAACAAACGCAGACAACAGTCCTTTAGTAGTACTATTGAAAAAAGGTCTATCAAAAACATAATAATTATATGCAGATAATCCTAAACCAACGGCAGTCACCACAATTGTAATAACGAGTAGTATAATCCAAAATGTTTTCTTGCTCATATTTATCAAAAACTATGGATGAGTAATATAGTAGAACGTTTTACCAGCAGCTTCACCAACTTGGTAAATCCCCCAACCAATTGCAATACCCACAGAGACCACCTCCCAAGCAACTCCCCCATCCACTTCCATCAGCTCTTCTTCCGTAAGAGCTACAAAGTTCTGTTCCATTTTGTCAAAGTTTGTCATCTTTTCTCCTTTATGTTCATAGTTTTTTATTTGCGATTTTTAGCCTTTAAACCATTTCAAAAGCCAAATTGGATAAATAACTGAAATAATCATTTCTAATCTCCTTCCTCTTCTTCTCACTTATCTATTCGAGAAATCATTTTAAAATGAATGAATAAATTTAATTTATTTAAAATACAATTTGATAAACCATGGAAGTAAAATTGGTAAATACATTAATCAGACTCCTTTCCTTTTCTTCTTACTTATCTATTCGATAAAATAATTTTAAAATAAACAACTAAGTCAAACTTATTTTAAAAACCACTTGATCAACCACGGATAAATACCTGTCACATACATCAGTAACCCTCCTTTTTTGTTCTCATCTCTTTATTCGTAAAATCAACTGTAAAATTTCAAAATCTTATCTTTTTTCGAGAAACAAAAAAACAACATGACTTGCATGGAGCCCACTGAAAAAGTCATCCAATAGATGGCTTTTTTGTTATACTAGAGATGAGGTGAAATGATGCTTGATAATCAGTTAACTATGGATGTCAGTCCTTATTCTAGTTTGTATAATATCGTGGTTC